>NZ_CP139145.1:1218574-1523217 GCF_034048115.1 Pseudarthrobacter sp. IC2-21
AGCTTGGCGTGGACCTCGGCCTGGACTCCGGCACGCTGTCCCCCCTGCTCAAACGCCTCGAGGCAATGGAGCTGGTGGAGCGGCGCCGGTCCGCGGAGGATGAGCGCCGCGTTGAGGTCCACCTGACGCCGGCCGGCCGGGCCTTGAGCGGCAAAGCCAACGCGATTCCCCAGCGGCTCGCCGAGGCCGCCGGGCTGTCGGCGGTGGAGCTGGAGCAGCTGCGGAGCACCCTCGAACGGCTCACGGACGCCCTGCACAGCTCCCGCTGAGCGCACCATCCACTGACCCCCCAAGATTTTCCGTTATCCACAACCAACAGGACGGACCACATGAAAACCCTTTACACTGCCGAGGCCCTGGCTTCCGGCGAAGGCCGTGACGGCAACGCACGCACCAATGACGGGAAGCTGGATGTCAGCCTGGCCAGCCCGGTGGAGCTGGGCGGCAACGGCCAGGGCACCAACCCGGAGCAGCTCTTCGCAGCCGGCTACGCCGCCTGCTTCCACTCCGCGCTCCGCCTGGTGGGCCGCAAGGAGGGCGCAGACCTGACGGACTCGGCCGTGGCGGCCAAGATCCACTTTGGCGCATTGGACGGCGGCGCGGGGTACGGCCTCGCGGCGGAGCTGGAAATCGCCGTTCCCGCCCTGGACCTGGCCACCGCCGAGGCCCTGGTGGCCAAGGCGCACCAGATCTGCCCTTACTCCAATGCCACTCGCGGCAACATGACCGTAGACATCAAAATCCTGGAGTTCGCCGCATGAGCGCTGCCACATCCCTTCCCACGTCCACCCGCGAAATCCGGCTCGCGTCGCGTCCGGTCGGGCGCCCGGTTCCGGAGAACTTCCGGCTCGCCGAGTCGCCGCTGCCTGAACTCCGGGACGGCCAGATCCTGGTCCGCAACCTCTTTATCTCCGTGGACCCCTACATGCGCGGCCGCATGAATGATGTGAAATCGTACTCGGCGCCGTTCGCCCTGGATGCAGCGCTCGACGGCGGCGCGGTGGGCGAGGTGATCGCGTCCGGCTCCGAGGCACGGAAGGTGGGGGACGTAGTGGTGCACCACTTGGGCTGGCGCGAATACGCTGTCCTGGACGCCGACGCAACGTCGGTTGCCCGCACGGACCTGGCTCCGGCGTCGGCCTTTCTTGGCGCGTTGGGCATGACCGGCCTGACCGCGTATGCCGGCCTGCTCAAGGTTGCTGAATTCAAACCCGGCGATGCTGTTTTCGTGTCAGGCGCCGCCGGGGCCGTGGGTTCCCTGGTGGGCCAGATCGCGAAGGCCATGGGCGCCTCGCGCGTTATCGGAAGCGCCGGAACGCCCGAAAAAGTGGCGCGGCTCCTCGAGCTGGGCTTCGACGCCGCCTTTAACTACCGGGACGCGCCTGTCCGTGACCAGCTCAAGGCAGCTGCCGGCGGCAAGGGGATCGACGTTTACTTCGACAACGTCGGCGGTGACCACCTCGAAGCAGCCCTGGCGGAACTCAATGTGGGCGGACGCGTAGCCATGTGCGGGGCCATCGCTCAGTACAACTCAACCGACGCCACACCGGCTCCCCGGAACCTTGCGCTCGCCATCGGCAAGCAGCTCACTCTTCGCGGCTTCCTGGTGGGCGGGCAGCGCCAGCACCGCGCGGAGTTCTTCGAGAAGATGGCGGCCTGGCTTGCGGACGGCACCGTCCGGTACGACGAGACCGTGGTGGACGGGCTGGAGAACGCGCCGCAAGCCTTCATGGATCTGCTGGAGGGCGCCAACACGGGCAAGATGCTGGTCCGCCTCTGAGCAGGGGCGCGGTGTGTTCTACCCGTTGGTAACAAATTCTCAACGATCTTCGGGATCCGCGCGGGATGTGGTAGCCGGTGTGCTTCAGGCCACTACTGTTGCTTCTATCAGTGCGCCTCGGCGCAGTGCTGCGAAGCCATCAGTGACAACAGAATTTCAGTGTAGAAACGGACACTCATTGAATTCGAGTCGTAGCGCCACTCTCTCCTGGAGGAAATTTGAAGAACACACTGCGCACCAAGTTCAAGCGCGGCTCGACGGCCGGCGTGGCCTCAGTGGGTGCCGCGGCACTCCTGCTGACCGGCTGTGGCGCCGCACCTGAGAGCGGAAGCACCGCGTCAAACGCGGCAGCTGATTACACCGGCTGCATCGTCTCCGACTCCGGCGGATTCGATGACCAGTCCTTCAACCAGTCCTCCTACGAGGGGCTGAAGAAGACCGAGAAGGACCTGGGCATCAAGGTCAACCAGGTGGAATCGAAGACGAACAACGACTTCGAGCCGAACCTGCGCGCAATGGTCACCGCGGGCTGCAACCTCACCATCACGGTGGGCTTCCTCCTCGGTGACGCCACCAAGGCCCAGGCCACCGCCAACCCCAAGAGCCACTTCGCGATCATCGACTTTGGCTACGCTGATCCGATCAGCAACGTCAAGCCGATCATCTATGACACGGCCCAGGCCGCGTTCATGGCCGGCTACCTGGCCGCCGGTTCCACCAAGACCGGAACCGTGGCCACCTTCGGCGGCATCAAGATCCCGACCGTCACCATCTTCATGGACGGCTACGCGGACGGCGTGAAGTACTACAACGAGAAAAAGGGCAAGAACGTCAAGGTCCTGGGCTGGGACAAGGCGGCACAGGACGGCAGCTTTACGGGCGACTTCGAAAAGCAGGACGTCGGCAAGCAGCTCACCCAGAACTTCCTGGACCAGGGCGCGGACATCGTGATGCCCGTGGCCGGCCCGGTGGGCAAGGGTGCAGGCGCGGCACTGAACGAGGCCAAGGCCGCCGGCAAGGACGTCAAGCTCATCTGGGTCGACTCCGACGGCTTCCTCACGGCTCCGGACTACAAGGACATCATGCTGTCCTCGGTCATGAAGCAAATGGGCGAGGCAGTGGAGACCGTGGTGAAGGAAGACAAGGACGGCAAGTTCAGCAACACGCCGTACGTTGGCACACTGGCTAACGACGGCGTCCAGCTGGCTCCGTTCCACAGCTTTGATTCACAGGTTCCGGCCGATCTGAAGTCCGAACTGGACCAGATCAAGAAGGACATCGTGGCCGGCAAGCTGAAGGTCGAGTCTGCGGCGAGCCCGAAGGTATAACCTCCCTCGCTAAGCGCCACCTCCCGGATGGTCATCGACTGACCGGGCGGTGGCGCTTTTCGTTGGAAGCCTCCCCGCGCGCAGCAGCCCACCCGGGACTGCAGGCACTAGGCTGGTGCTGCAGTCCCATATCCCGTCCGGTACGGTTACGGACGCTTCGAGATTGGTCAGAGTTTTGAAACTTGAACTCAGAGGGATCACCAAACGTTTCGGCTCCCTGCTCGCCAACGATCACATCGATGTGGTGGTTGAACCCGGTCAGATCCATTGTCTGCTGGGCGAGAACGGGGCCGGCAAATCCACCCTGATGAACGTGCTGTACGGGCTCTACGAGCCCACCGAGGGCGAGATCCTCGTCGATGACAAACCCGTTTCCTTCCGCGGCCCCGGCGACGCCATGGCCGCCGGGATCGGCATGGTGCACCAGCACTTCATGCTGGTGCCCGTGTTCACCGTTGCGGAGAATGTGGCCCTGGGCGCCGAAAGCACCAAAGCAGGCGGCTTCCTCAACCTGGACGACACCCGCCGCAAAATCAAGGAAATCTCGGACCGCTACGGCTTCGACGTGGACCCGGACGCGCTTGTGGAGGACCTCCCGGTGGGAGTCCAACAGCGCGTGGAGATCATCAAGGCGCTGGTTCGGGACGCGAAAGTGCTGATCCTGGATGAACCCACCGCCGTGCTGACACCCCAGGAAACCGACGAACTGCTGGACATCATGCGCCAGCTCAAGTCCCACGGCACCTCCATCGTGTTCATCTCGCACAAGCTGCGGGAAGTGAAGGCGGTCTCGGACACCATTACCGTGATCCGGCGCGGCAAAGTGGTGGGCACAGCCAATCCCGGCGATTCCACGACGGCCCTGGCCTCGATGATGGTGGGCCGCGCGGTCAACCTGACACTCGACAAGGCCCCGGCCAAGCCCCTGGAAAAGACTTTCAAGGTCAAGGACCTCACCGTCATCGCTCCGAACGGGCAGCACACGGTGGACGGCATCAGCTTCGACATTGCCCGCGGGGAGATCCTGGCCATCGCGGGAGTCCAGGGCAACGGCCAGACGGAACTTACCGAGGCCATCCTCGGACTGCAGGACCGGGTGCACGGCTCCATCCTCCTGGACAACGTGGAGCTGGTTGGCCGCAGCGTGAAGGACGTCCTCAACGCCGGCGTCGGCTTCGTACCCGAGGACCGGTCCGTTGACGGCCTGATCGGCACGTTCTCCATCGCCGAGAACCTGGTGCTTGACCGTTACGATCAGCCGCCGTTTGCCAAGGGCATCAGCATGAGCCCGGCGAAGGTCCTCGAAAACGCAAAATCCCGGATCGACGAGTTCGATGTCAGGACTCCCTCAGGTCTGCTGGCGGCCGGCACCCTGTCCGGCGGCAACCAGCAGAAGGTGGTCATGGCACGGGAACTGTCCCGGCCGCTGCGCCTCTTCATCGCCTCGCAACCCACCCGCGGTGTGGACGTCGGCTCCATCGAGTTCCTGCACAAGCGGATTGTTGCCGAACGCGATCAGGGCACGCCGGTGATGATCATTTCCACCGAACTCGATGAGGTCATGGAACTCGCCGACCGCATCGCCGTGATCTACAAGGGAAAGCTCGTGGGCATCGTCCCCGCCGGAACCGGCCGCGACGTCCTGGGGCTGATGATGGCCGGCATCCCGCAGGAGGACGCAGCCGCCACCGGTCACGGTGTTGACACCGCGCACCCCGCCCAGCCTGCCCACACAGACGCCGCAGCCGCCGAAGGCCGCGCAACCTCCAGCCCCGAAGGAGGCCACCGTGCCTGACGAGGACACCCCCAGACACGTCGACCAGCACCCCAGGACCCACGAAAAAAGCGCGGCGGCCGAAGAAACTGCCGCCGTCGTGGCCGTGGATACTGCCGGCGGCGCCATCAGCCCCTCGGCAGTGCCTGCCACCGCCCAAAGCGGAAAACTGCCCGGCGCCCCGGACACCGTGCTCCGAAAGATTTTCACCGGCAGCGGTGTGGTCTCGGTCCTTGCGGTGTTGCTGGCGCTCATCCTGGGCGGCCTGCTGATTGCCGCCACGGACGAGCGGGTGGCCACCACCTCGGGATACCTGTTCGCCCGCCCCACCGACTTCCTCGCTGCCGTCTGGAACGCCGCCACCCGGTCCTATATCGCGCTGTTCCAGGGCTCGGTCTTCAACCCCCGGGGTTCGGGCCTGGCCGTGCAGTTCGCGCCGCTGATGGAAACCCTCACCATCGCCACGCCGCTCATCACCGCGGGCCTGGGCGTTGCCCTGGCGTTCCGGGCAGGCCTGTTCAACATTGGTGCGCAGGGCCAGATCATCATGGCCGGCATCCTCGCCGCCTGGGTCGGTTTTGCCCTGCACCTTCCCCTGGGCCTGCACCTCCTGCTGGTCCTGGTGGCAGGCATTGTGGGCGGCGCGCTCTGGGGCGGGCTGGTGGGCCTGCTCAAGGCCCGGACAGGGGCCCACGAGGTCATCCTGACCATCATGTTCAACTACATCGCCCTGTACTTCCTGCGATACCTGCTGAACACTCCGGCGTTCCAGCGCCCGGGGGAGTCCAACCCCATCTCGCCCATCCTGGACCCCACTGCCGTCTACCCGCAGATCTTTGGCTCGCAGTACCGCCTGCACCTGGGCTTTCTGCTGGCCATCGCGGCCACCGTCCTGGTGTGGTGGCTCCTGAACCGCTCCACGGTCGGCTTTGAATTCCGGGCCGTGGGGGCCAACCCCAAGGCCGCCCTGACCGCCGGGATCAACGTCTCCCGCTCCACCATCCTGGTGATGGCCATCGCCGGCGCCCTGGCCGGCATGTCCGGCGTCGCCCAGGTGGCCGGCACGGAAAAGGTCCTGACCGACGGGGTCGCGGCGACGTATGGCTTCGACGCCATTACGGTGGCACTGCTGGGACGTTCGACGCCGTGGGGTACCTTCGCCGCCGGCCTGCTGTTCGGCGCCTTCCGCGCCGGCGCCGTGCAGATGCAGATCCAGACGGGAACCCCCATCGACATTGTCCTGGTGGTTCAGTCGCTGATTGTCCTCTTCATTGCGGCCCCGCCCCTGGTGCGGGCCATCTTCGGGCTCAACCCCCGCCGCAAGAAGCCGGTCAAGGCCGGCAAATCCCAGCAGGCAGCAACCACCGGAGGCGCAGCATGAGCGCAACAGCAACATCGCCCCTGCCGGGAAAGGGAACCCCCGGCACAGCGCCCCGCGCAGGCGAGGCACCGGAAACGTCCGGGAAACCGGTGATCTGGAAGACCCCTGTGGTGCTCTCCGGACTGGCCCTGGTGGCCTTCATATTCTTCGGGCTGATGGGTTCTGGGCAGACGGCCAAGTTCGGCATATCCACCGGCAGCGATTTCTTCCAGCTACCAGCCCTCGAAATCCCTGCCATGGCGGGCGGCATCGTGCTCTCAGTCCTGATGCTGGGGCTGGCGGCGTATGCCATCTACCTCAAAACCAGGAACCGGCCAACCCCGGCCTGGCTCACCATCACCTTCACCGTGCTGTTTGTGGCCGCCTTCCTGATCTGGGTTGTGGGCGGAGCACGAACCCCCAGCATCTCGCTGGCCGGGCTCATCGCCGGTTCGGTGACGCTGGCCGTTCCGCTCGTTTTCGGCTCACTGTCCGGCGTGCTGTGTGAGCGCGTGGGCGTGGTTAACATCGCCATCGAGGGTCAGCTCCTCGGCGGTGCGTTCACGGCGGCCATCGTGGCCAGCGTTACCCAAAACCCGTTCGTGGGCCTGCTGGCGGCCGCCGTCGCCGGCGCGGCAGTATCCATGGTGCTGGCAGTATTCAGCATCAAGTACCTGGTCAACCAGATCATTGTGGGTGTGGTGCTCAACGTCCTGGTTTCGGGCGTGACCGGCTTCCTGTTCAGCACCGTTATGCAGGAGAACAAAGCCAGGTTCAACTCCCCGCCCGGCCTGGACATTGTCGAGATCCCGGTCCTCTCCAGCATTCCCATCCTCGGCCCCATCCTGTTCAAGCAGTCCGTGGTGGGGTACCTCATGTACGTCGCCGTCATCGTGGTCTGGGTGGGGCTGTTCAAGACCAAGTGGGGCCTGCGCGTCCGCGCCGTCGGGGAACATCCCCAGGCCGCGGACACCATGGGCATCAAGGTCAACGCCACGCGCTTCTGGAACGTGACCCTGGGAGGTGCCATCGCGGGCATCGGCGGGTCCTTCTTCACCCTCGTGGCGATCGACAGCTTCACCAAAGAGATCTCCGGCGGCCGAGGCTTCATCGCCCTGGCCGCCCTGATCTTTGGCCGGTGGAACCCCATCGGTGCGTTCTTCGCCGCCCTGCTGTTCGGTTTCGCGGACAACCTGCAGAGCATCGTGACCATCATCGGAACCCCGGTGCCCAGCCAGTTCATGGCCATGCTGCCGTACCTGGTCACCGTGCTCGCCGTTGCCGGGCTCGTTGGCCGGTCACGGCCGCCGGCGGCCAGCGGCATCCCCTACGTCAAGGGATGACGGCGATGGAAGCCGGCATCATCGACTGGGATTTGCTCAGGGCAGAGGCAACGCGGGCCATGGAGAACGCTTATGCCCCCTATTCGAAATATCCGGTCGGGGCAGCCGCCCTCACCGCCGACGGAAGGCTGATCAGCGGCTGCAACGTGGAGAACGCCAGCTACGGGCTGACGCTTTGCGCGGAATGCGTCCTGGTGGGAAACCTGCAGATGACCGGCGGCGGCCAGCTGCGCGCCTTCTACTGCGTGGACGCCGCCGGCAACGTGCTGATGCCGTGCGGCCGCTGCCGGCAGCTGCTTTACGAGTTCCGGGCTCCGGCCATGGAACTCATGACCACCCAAGGCATCAAGACGATGGACCAGGTGCTGCCCGACGCATTTGGTCCCCAACATCTGGAGGACTCCGGTGACACAGGTAACTGAAGCGTTCGACGCCGTCGACATTATCCGTACCAAGCGGGACCGCGGGGTCCTCAGCCCGGAGCAGATCGACTGGACCATCGATGCCTATACCCGCGGAGCCATTGCGGAGGAGCAGATGGCCGCGCTGAACATGGCCATTCTGCTCAACGGCATGGACCGCGCAGAGATTTCCCGCTGGACTGCCGCCATGATCGCCTCCGGGGAGCGGATGGACTTCAGCGGCCTCCAGCGGCCCGACGGCGGCACGAAGGTTACCAGCGACAAGCATTCCACCGGGGGAGTCGGTGACAAGATCACCCTCCCGCTGGCCCCGCTGGTCGCCGTGTTCGGCGTAGCCGTCCCGCAACTGTCCGGCCGCGGACTCGGCCACACCGGCGGCACCCTGGACAAGCTGGAATCAATTCCGGGCTGGCGCGCCGACCTGAGCAACGACGAAATGATGGCTCAGCTGCAGGACGTGGGCGCCGTGATCTGCGCTGCGGGAGCCGGACTGGCGCCGGCAGATAAAAAGCTCTATGCCCTGCGCGATGTCACGGGCACGGTGGAAGCCATCCCGCTGATTGCTTCCTCGATCATGAGCAAAAAGATCGCCGAGGGGACCGGGTCACTGGTCCTCGATGTCAAAGTGGGCAGCGGGGCGTTCATGAAGGACGAGGCCCGGGCGCGGGAGCTGGCCGAAACCATGGTGGCGCTGGGTAAGGACGCGGGAGTTAACACTGTTGCTTTGCTGACCAACATGAGCACGCCGCTCGGGCTGACGGCGGGCAACGCGATCGAGGTCGAGGAATCGGTGGAAGTCCTGGCCGGCGGCGGCCCGGAGGATGTGGTGGAACTGACCGTTCGCCTGGCAGCGGAGATGCTGGCATGCGCCGGTGTCCGCGATGCCGATCCCCGCGCCGCCTTGAAGGACGGCCGGGCCATGGACGTCTGGAACAGGATGATTGAGGCGCAGGGAGGTGACCCGAGGGCCAAGCTGCCGGTAGCCAGGGAATCCGAGGTCATCTATGCGCCGGCCGACGGAGTCCTCGTGGAACTCGATGCCCTCGCCGTCGGCGTGGCCGCGTGGCGCCTCGGCGCAGGCCGCGCCCGTAAGGAGGACGCGGTACAGGCAGGGGCCGGGATCCGCATGCACGCGAAGCCCGGCGCGCAGGTCCGGGCCGGTGAACCGCTCCTGACATTGCTCACCGATACTCCGGAAAAGTTTGCGCGCGCCAAGGAATCCCTTGAACATGCGGTCACCATCGCTCCTGAAGGGTCCCGCCCGGCACAACGGCTGATCATCGACCGAATAGCATAGAGACAATGCAGGCCATCAATGACTTCATCCTCGCTGCCGCCGGGCAACCCTGGGTGCTGCTCCTCGTTTTGGCATGCTGCCTCATTGACGGCTTCTTCCCGCCGATCCCCAGCGAATCGGTGGTGGTGGGCCTCGCTGCCGTGGCCGCCACCGCCGACGTGCCCAACCCATGGCTGCTGATGGCCATGGCGGCCCTGGGCGCCTTCGCGGGCGACAACATCGCCTACCTCATCGGACGGCGGGCGGGCACAGCCCGGTGGAGGTGGCAGCGAGGGCCCCGGATGCAAAGCGCGTTCCGGTGGGCCGGTACGGAGCTCAGGAAACGGCCGGCATCGCTGGTCCTTGTGGCGCGGTTTATCCCGATCGGCCGGGTGGCGGTGAATCTGACCGCCGGCGTGACGCACTACCCGCACCTCCGGTTCGTCGGCCTGACTGTCCTTTCGGCAACCCTCTGGGCGTCCTACTCGGTAGGGATCGGCCTGTTCTTTGGCCAGTGGTTCGAGAGCAACCATTTCCTCGGCGCGGTCATCGCCATTGTGTGCGCCGTGGGCCTGGGAATCGTTGTGGACCTGGTCATCAACCGCATCCGCGGCAAGGTTCCGGTGGTGGAGCGCCTGAAGGACCCCGACGTGCAGGAATGACCGCCTGCGGGCGTAGCGGAGGGCATCCC
The DNA here is from genome assembly GCF_034048115.1 of Pseudarthrobacter sp. IC2-21. Lineage (NCBI taxonomy): Bacteria > Bacillati > Actinomycetota > Actinomycetes > Micrococcales > Micrococcaceae > Pseudarthrobacter > Pseudarthrobacter sp. IC2-21. The sequence goes on from NZ_CP139145.1 coordinate 1,228,549, forward strand.
GGCCATGGGACACTAAAGAGCGATATATCTCACGTCCAGCTGCAGCATTTTTTCGTCTAGGAGCAACACCCGCGTGGAGTTTATAAATGAAGCCGTGCTCCATGCGGCGGGCCAATGGTGGATCTACCCCGTCCTGCTCGTGTTTTTCTTTGTTGACGGCTTCGCCATGGTGGTCCCCAGCGAGACCCTGATCGTGGCGCTTGCAGCGTTTTCCAGGCACAGCGGCGAACCCAACATGTGGATTTTGGGTGCTACCGCGCTGGTTGGCGCCATGGCCGGCGACAATATGGCCTTTATGCTCGGCCGGAGGATCGGCCTCGAACGCTGGAAGTGGATGCGCCGGCCCAAAATCCAGAAAGCGTTCGGCTGGGCCCGCTATGAACTCGACAAACGCGGCGCCGTCCTGATTTTCACCGCCCGCTACATCCCGTGGGGCCGCGTGGCAGTGAACTACGTTGCCGGCAGCACAGGATTCGGGCACCGCCGCTTCTTCCTGCTGGATGCTTTTGCCTGCCTCACCTGGGTTGGTTATTCCATCGGCATCGGCCTGCTGGCCAGTTCCTTCCCCTGGCTGCACCACAACCCGCTGCTCAGCGCCGGCATCGCCGTGGTGTTCGCGATCGTGCTGGGCGTCCTTATCGACCACCTGCTGCGGTGGTGGCATAACCACCTGGCCAGCAAGGATGCAAAAACCGTGGACGAATGGCTCGACGGCGGCCCGGACGGGACCCTGCCCCCGCACACCGGAGCTGCCCCGCTGCTGGCCCCCGCATCGGCCGAGGCCGAGCCCGGAAAGTAGCGGCTGGCATAAGCTGCCTGCCGACCCTAAGGTTGGAAGGTGACTGAGCCCATTGTTGACGCTGCCCCTGCCATTGATTTCGACCTGAAGAGCCTGCCGAAGGTTTCCCTTCACGATCATCTGGACGGTGGTCTCCGCCCTGCCACCATCATCGAACTGGCGCAGGCTGTCGGCCACACGCTCCCGTCCACTGATCCTGTGGCCCTGGGCCAATGGTTCCGTGAATCGGCTGACTCCGGCTCGCTGGTCCGGTACCTGGAGACCTTCGACCACACGGTCGCCGTCATGCAGACCAAGGAAGGCCTGTTCCGGGTGGCCAAGGAATTCGTGGAGGACCTCGCGGACGACGGCGTGGTGTACGGCGAAGTGCGCTGGGCGCCGGAGCAGCACCTCCAGCAGGGCCTCTCCCTTGACGAGGCCGTCGAAGCAGTGCAGGAAGGCCTCGAAGCCGGCGTGGACGCCGTGGCGGAAACCGGCCGCGAAATCCAGGTGGGCCAGCTCATCACCGCCATGCGCCATGCCGATCGCGGCCAGGAAATCGCCGAACTGGCCGTGCGCCACCGCAACAAGGGCGCCGTGGGCTTTGACATCGCCGGTGCCGAGGACGGATTCCTGCCGTCCCGGTTCAAGGAGGCGTTCACCTACCTGGCCCAGAACAACTTCCCCGCTACCGTGCACGCCGGCGAAGCCGCCGGACTCGAAAGCATCCAGTCCGCCCTGGTGGACGGCCGGGCCCTGCGCCTGGGCCATGGCGTCCGCATCGCTGAGGACATCATGGTGGAGTTTGACGACGAAGACGACGCCGAGGCCGACGGCGGGGAGGACAGCATTGGCCTGGTCACCCTGGGCGACCTCTCCAGCTGGATCCGGGACCGCGGGATCGCCCTGGAGATCTGCCCTTCCTCGAACCTCCAGACCGGTGCGATCGCCGGCTTCGGTGAGGGCATCGAGAGCCATCCGCTGGACATGCTCTACCAGCTGGGCTTCAACGTCACCATCAACACCGACAACCGGCTGATGAGCGGTGTCACGCTGACCGACGAGTTCGAGCTCCTTGTTGAGACCTTCGACTACGACCTCGATGACCTGCTGGAGCTGACCCTGAACGCCGCCGAGGCATCATTCCTGCCGCTGGAGGAGAAGGAAGCGCTGGTGGAGTACATCAACGACACCTACGCCAACCTTGGCTGACCAGCTTCCCGTCGAACGCCTGGTCAGGGTGATAGCCGAACTGCGGGAGCACTGCCCGTGGATGGCAGCCCTGACGCATGCCTCCTTGGTGGAGTATCTCCTGGAGGAAGCCTTCGAAGTTGCCGAGACCATTGAAACCGGCGCCGATGACACCGAGCTCCGCGGCGAGCTGGGGGACGTGCTGCTGCAGGTGGTGCTGCACGCCCGGCTCGCCGAGGAGCGCGGCTCCTTTACGTTCGACGACGTCGCGCGCGGACTCACTGCCAAGATGGTCCGGCGCAACCCGCACGTCTTCCGGGCCGACGGCACCCTGCAGGACAGTTTCCCGGCCACGGTTGATGAGATCGTCCGGAAATGGGACGCGGTCAAGAGTTCGGAGCGGCCGGAACGCCGTGGCCCCCACGAAGGGATCCCCGACGCCCTGCCCGCACTGGCCAAGGCGCAGAAGTTCATCGACCGGGCAGGCCGCGCAGGATCACCGGTTCCGGCGGGTGAGCTGGCCGAAACCCCGGACGTCACCTCCGAAGCCGAGCTGGGGGAGCTGCTGCTGGCCGTCGTCGGCTCCGCGCACGCCCGGGGATTCGACGCGGAGCGGGCCCTGCGCGGCGCAATCCGCCGGCGGTTCGGCCCGCCATCATGACGTCCGGGTGACGGATGGCGTTCCGTAACGTCCGCCACTCTCGACTACGCTAGTCCCTGACGACGACGTCCCAGTGATTCCGCCAATTTTCAGCTGTTAGACCCACCAAAAATCGCCCCCAAGGAGCAAATCCATGGCGCTTATCGATGCCATCCACGCCCGCGAGATCCTCGATTCCCGAGGCAACCCGACCGTAGAAGTTGAAGTCCTGCTCTCCGACGGCCAGATCGGCCGTGCAGCAGTTCCCTCCGGAGCCTCCACCGGCGAGCACGAAGCCGTTGAGCTTCGTGACGGCGACAAGGGACGTTACCTCGGCAAGGGCGTCCAGAAGGCCGTTGACGCCGTCATCGACCAGATCGCTCCTGCCCTGATCGGCTTCGACGCCACGGACCAGCGCAGCATCGACCAGGCCATGCTGGACCTGGACGGCACCCCCAACAAGAGCAAGCTCGGCGCGAACGCCATCCTGGGCGTGTCCCTGGCCGTGGCCAACGCCGCCGCCGCCTCCGCGGACCTGCCGCTCTACAAGTACCTCGGGGGCCCCAACGCGCACGTCCTCCCCGTCCCGCTGATGAACATCCTCAACGGTGGCTCACACGCGGATTCCGACGTCGACATCCAGGAATTCATGATCGTCCCCATTGGCGCGGAGACCTTCTCCGAGGGCCTGCGCTGGGGCGTTGAGGTCTACCACAACCTCAAGTCCGTGCTGCAGGCCAAGGGCCTCTCCACCGGCCTGGGCGACGAGGGCGGCTTCGCGCCGAACCTCCCCTCCAACCGCGCCGCGCTGGACCTGATCCAGGAAGCCATCAAGAACGCCGGCTACACTCCGGGCAAGGACATCGCGCTGGCCTTGGATGTCGCCTCCTCCGAGTTCTTCAAGGACGGCGCCTACCAGTTCGAGGGCAAGGCACTCTCCGCCACCGAGATGAGCGCTTACTACGCCGAGCTCGTTGCCGACTACCCGCTGGTGTCGATTGAGGACCCGCTGGACGAAAACGACTGGGACGGCTGGAAGACCCTCACCGACAGCATCGGCGACAAGGTCCAGCTCGTCGGGGATGACCTCTTCGTCACCAACCCTGCCATCCTGCAGCGCGGCATCGACACCGGGACGGCCAACTCGCTGCTGGTGAAGGTCAACCAGATCGGTTCACTGACCGAGACCCTGGACGCCGTTTCCCTGGCCCAGCGCGCCGGCTACACCACCATCACCTCACACCGCTCCGGCGAGACCGAGGACACCACCATTGCTGACATCTCCGTTGCCACCAACGCGGGACAGATCAAGACCGGTGCCCCGGCCCGCTCCGAGCGCGTTGCCAAGTACAACCAGCTGCTGCGCATCGAAGAAGAACTCGACGACGCCGCGCGCTACGCCGGCCGCAGCGCGTTCCCGCGTTTCAAGGGCTAGTAGCCGCGTAAATCTCTGACCGGTGGCTATGGTTGAAAGACCATAGCCACCGGTTTTGTTTTGAGGCAGGCCGCACGTTTCAGGAGTGTCATGGCTACCCGCCGTCCCAAAGTTCCCAAAGCAGCTTCCCCACAGCGCGGCACAGCGGATCGTCCCCAGGAAGCCGCCGCTGACACCGCTGACGTGATCCGCGCCCAATTTGGCGGGACGAAGGGCGGCGCCGCCGCTGGCACGGCCGGCCGGCCGGCGGGTGCCGCTGCCCATCCAGGAGCCTCGTCCAGGGCCCCGGGCGCCACGAAGGGCACTCCTGCCACGGGCGCCCCGTCGAAGGGCACCTCGTCGAAGGGCACCTCTCCCAAGGGAACTTCTGCAAAAGGCCGCCCGGGCACAAAAGTGCGGGGGAGCAGCGGGTCCGGCCCGGGCGGAACGCCGAAGGGCGAGGAGGCGGAGGAAACCCAGCCCGTCCCCGCCAAAGCCTTTTCCGGGCGCATGCTGGCACTGGCCGTGGTGATGATTGCGATCACCATCATGCTTGCGCCCACGGTCAAGATCTTTTTCGACAAACGTGCCGAACTGACCGCCCTGAGCGATGACATCGCCGCCCGCCAGGCCGAGGGGGACAGGCTGCGCCAGCAGATCTCGCGGTGGCAGGATCCCAACTATGTGAAACAGCAGGCCCGCGACCGCATTAACATGGTTATGCCGGGCGAAACCGGTTACTGGGTCTTCGGCAGTGATTTGCCGGCAGGATCAAGCAGTAGCCAGAACGCCGCAGCAGCGCAAGACCCCGCCGATCTGCCCTGGGTGGATTCCCTGTGGGAGTCCGTCAGGCGCGCGGCCACAGACTGAACCACCAGAGGAAGGATGGCCGCGCCAGTGGAAGCACACACGGCAACTGAGCCGGAGAAATCCCGCCAGCCATCAGCACACGATCTTGAAGTACTCAGCAGGCAACTGGGACGGCCGGTGCGCGACGTCGTGGAAATCCCGGCCCGCTGCGTTTGCGGCAACCCCCTGGTTGCCGCAACGGCGCCGCGCCTGGGCAACGGCACGCCGTTCCCCACCACTTTCTACCTGACGCACCCGGTCATCACCTCGGCAGTCTCCCGGCTCGAAGCCGCCGGCCTGATGAACGAGATGAATGAGCGGCTCACCTCGGACGAGCCCCTGGCAGCCGCCTACCGTGCCGCCCACGAGGACTACCTTGCGGCCCGGGCCGGGATCGGCGAGCGGGCGGGCATCGGTGCCGTGCCGGAGATTGACGGCATCTCCGCCGGCGGCATGCCCACCCGCGTGAAATGCCTGCACGTGCTGGTGGGTCATTCCCTGGCCGCCGGGCCGGGCGTGAACCCCCTGGGTGATGAGGCGATCGCGGGCATCAGCGAGTGGTGGACCGCGGACCGATGCTACTGCGACGGCGCCTGGGATACAGCCGGGGAAGCCCCGTCCCGGGACCTGAGCCGCCACGGACCCCAGGGCCTGCCGGACATCGTGGGCCGGCCGGCCCCGGTCCGGAAAACCTCACGCAGCCCGGAAACCAGCCAGTGACCCGCGTCGCCGCCATCGACTGCGGAACCAACTCCATCCGCCTGCTGATCGCGGATGTGGACCGCAGTAACGGTGCCCCCAGGCTCACGGACGTGGTCCGGGAAATGCGTGTGGTCCGCCTCGGCCAGGGCGTGGATGCCACCGGCGAGCTTGCCCCGGATGCCCTCGAACGCACTTTTGCAGCCACCGCCGACTACGCCCGGCTGATCCGTCAACACGGCGCCACGGCAGTGCGGTTTGTTGCCACGTCCGCGAGCCGGGACGCGCGCAACCGCCACGTTTTTGTGGACGGAGTCCGGACCCTGCTCGGAGTCGAGCCTGAGGTCATCTCGGGAGAGGAAGAGGCTGCCCTCTCCTTCGCCGGGGCCAGCAGCGTCCTGCCCATTCACGACGGCGACCAGGTCCTGGTGGTTGACCTCGGCGGCGGCAGCACCGAATTCGTCCTTGGCACCGCATCCGGTGTCACGGCCGCCAAATCCGTGGACATCGGCTGCGTCCGCCTGACGGAACGGCACCTTCGCGACGATCCGCCCACGGCGGAACAGATCGCCGCCGCAGTAGCAGACGTGGACGCCGCGATAACCCGCGCAGGCCAGGACGTTCCGCTGGAACGCGCCACCGCCGTCGTCGGCGTTGCCGGGTCCATCACCACCATCACCGCGCACGCCCTGCGGCTGCCGGAATATTCGCCGGCCGCCATCCACGGAGCCGAACTGCCACTCAGCACCATCACCGAGGCCTCCGCCGATCTCCTGGCGATGACCCGGGCCGCCCGCGCGGAGCTGCCTTACATGCACCCCGGCCGGGTGGATGTCATGGGCGCCGGCGGGCTGGTGTGGCGGCGGATCCTTGAGCGTCTGCACGACGTCAGCGCCGGCCGGATCGGCACAGCCACGGCCAGCGAACACGATATTCTTGATGGAATTGCCCTGAGCCTTAACTGACACCGGGCAGCCGCGCACCAAGCAGGGGAATCCAGATGACCAGAGCAACAGCCCGGTTCCGCCGGACCGCCTCCTCGCTCCTGGCGATAACCCTTGCAGGCGTCAGCCTGGCCTCAGGCCTGGTGCTGGCGCCCGCCGCCCAGGCGGACGACGTGCGCGACAAACAGTACTGGCTGGACGAATCCGGGATCACGAAGGCCTGGGACGTCTCCAAGGGCGCCGGCGTCAAAGTCGCCGTGATCGACAGCGGCGTGGACGCGGGCCACCCGGACCTGAAAGGGGCAGTCACCGGCGGGTATGACGCCTCCGGGGCAGGCACCGCCAACGGGCAGAAGACCCTCGGTGTCAAGCCCGAACACGGCACGCTGGTAGCCACTATGCTGGCCGGCCGCGGCCACCAGCCCCCCACGCCCACGCCCACACCCGGCGCCACCCCGCCACCGGCCACCAGCCCGTCAGCTGTTGGTCCGGACGGCATTGTGGGCGTGGCGCCGGAGGCGGAGATCCTGTCCGTCTCCACCTGGCTGGGATCTGCAAACCCCGCGGGCAAGAGCGACCAGGACCAGATTCCCGAGGCCGTCCGCTGGGCCGTGGATAACGGTGCCGGGGTCATCAACATCTCCCTGGGCAGCACGACGCCGCAGTGGCCCCAGAGCTGGGACGCTGCTTTCCTGTATGCCGAACAGAAAGACGTGGTGATCGTTGCCGCTGCCGGAAACCGGGTGGGCGGCAACCTCCAGGTGGGCGCCCCTGCCACCATTCCCGGCGTCCTGACCGTCGCCGGCCTGGACCGCAAGGGCGTGGCGAGCGTCGACTCGTCCTCGCAAGGGATCAGTATCGGCGTGGCCGCCCCGGCAGAGAACCTCCAGGGCGGTCTGCCCGGCGGCGGCTATGCCGAGTGGGCCGGCACCTCGGGCGCTGCTCCGATCGTGGCCGGGGTGGCAGCCCTGGTCAGGTCCAAGTGGCCGGCCATGAGCGCGAAGCAGGTCATCAACCGGATTGTGAGCACCGCCAGGGACGCCGGCCCCGCCGGGAAGGACCCGCTGTACGGCTATGGCGTGCTGAACGCCGAGGGAGCGCTGAAGGATTCGGTACCGGAAACGGCGGCCAACCCGCTGGGCTCCATTGCCGACTGGATCCGGGTGCACCGCCGCGGGAACCTGGCCACGCCTGCCCCGCTTCCCAGCGCCGACGTTGCCAGCGCCGTTCCCACCCTGCCCGACCCCACGGTGCCCGCAGTGGTGCCTCCCTCGCAGCGGGACAGCGCCATCAGCGCCGCGGTGGTCATCGGTTCAGCGTTGCTGTTTGTGGTGATCATCGCCGTGGCCGCGTTCCAGTTGCGCCGGGCCGCCAAGGACCCGCGCCTGGCCCGGGACGATCCGGACACCGGAGCCCTCGATACCGCGGATTCCCAAGGCCAACACAGTTAGTGAAGATTTTCACAAACTACTGTATCCTTGAGAAATGGCAACCACCCCAGAGCTCCAGGACCGTCCCAGGGTACTCGTCGTCGGCGGCGGGTACGTCGGCCTGTACGTAGCACTCAAACTGCAGAAGAAGATCGCGAATGCCGGTGGCATCGTCACCCTCGTGGATCCACTGCCCTACATGACTTACCAGCCCTTCCTGCCCGAAGTTGCCGGCGGCAACATCGAGGCCCGCCACGCCGTGGTGTCCCACCGTCAGCACCTGAAACAGACTGAACTCATCCAGGGCAGCGTCACCTCCATCGACCACGCCAACCGCACCGCCGTCGTGGCACCTGCGGACGGCGGACCCCACATTGAAGTCCCGTACTTTGACATCGTGGTCTCCGCAGGCGCCATCACCCGCACGTTCCCCATCAAGGGCCTCGCGGACAAGGGCATCGGCCTGAAGACCATCGAAGAGGCTGTGGCCCTGCGCAACAAGGTGCTGGAGCGGATCGAAGCCGCCTCCACCATCACGGACCCTGCCGCCCGCGCCAAGGCCCTGACCTTCGTTGTGGTCGGTGGCGGCTTCGCCGGCATCGAGTGCATCACCGAAATGGAAGACCTGGCGCGCGCCGCTGTGCGGAACAACCCACGCATCAAGCAGGAGGAAGTCCGCTTCGTCCTGGTTGAAGCCATGGGCCGCATCATGCCCGAGGTCACCGCACCCCAGGCCGAATGGGTAGTGGAGCACCTTCGCAGCCGCGGCATCGAGGTCCTGCTGAACACCTCGCTGGACAGCGCCGAAGGCGCCCTGAAGCTCATCAACCTCCCGGACAAGACCCTCGCCCAGGAATTTGAAGCCGACACGCTGGTCTGGACTGCCGGCGTGCAGGCCAACCCGATGATCCGTTCCTCCGACTTCCCGCTGGAGCCCCGCGGCCGCGTCCGCGTCCTCCCGGACCTGCGTATCTCCGGCGACGAAGGCATCGTTGAGAACGCCTGGGCTGCCGGCGACATCGCCGCCGTGCCGGACCTTTCGGGCAGCGGCCTGCCGGATGGCACCTGCGTCCCCAACGCCCAGCACGCACTTCGCCAGGCCAAGCGCCTCGCCAAGAACCTGTGGGCTTCCCGCTGGGACAAGCCGCTGAAGGACTACAAGCACAAGAACCTTGGCGCCGTGGCCGGATTCGGTGAGTGGAAGGGTGTCGCCAACATCAACCTCATCGGCCGCATCGGGCTCAAGGGCCCGCTGGCGTGGCTGGCACACCGCGGCTACCACGGCATGGCCATGCCCACCGTGGAGCGCAAGGTCCGCGTGATCATGGGCTGGATCCTGGCATTCTTCATGGGCCGCGATACCACGCAGCTGATCGACCTGGACAACCCGCGCGGAGCGTTCGTGGCGGCCGCCACCCCGGCGCCCAAGCCTGCCGCCGCCCCCGTGGCTGCGCCGGCTGCCCCTGAGGCCTCAGCCGGCGCGGCAAAGCCCGGTTCTGCCGCCGCCACCAGCGTGGATCCCAAGCAGTCAGTCACCGCAGACGCCAAGTAGCGTCTTCGGTACCGCAGCCTCCTGCTGCACCGAGATAACGCCCGACGGCGGCCGCCCCTTCCGGGGGACGGCCGCCGTTTTGCGTGGCCCGGCAAGTCTGCCTTCGGCGCCCTTCCTTTTAGACTGTCAGGATGACTGGCGAAACCAACCTCCAGGCCCTGCTCGCAACGCTGCACCCCGTGCTCCGGGACGGCGAATATGTCTGCGTCCTGTGGCCGCACGGCAGGCCGCTGGATCCTGAAATCCAGGCATTGGTGCGGGAAGCCGAGGGCCTCGCGGTGGTCCTGCCGCGCGAGGCCGCGGATGGTTTGGGTCTTCCCTACGACTTCGTGGGTGCCTGGATCACCCTGCAGGTGCACTCTGAACTGGACGCTATTGGGCTGACGGCGGCCGTCGGAAAGGCGCTGACGGATGCCAGGATCAGCTGCAACGTGCTGGCGGGGCTTCACCACGACCACCTGCTGGTGCCGGTAGCGGACGCGCCGCGCGCCCTCGAAGTCCTCCATGAATTGTCAGCTGCCAGCCTGAACCAGCCGAAGCCGGAGCTGGTCCTCCGGAACGGGACGCCCGCGGACAGGGACAGGATCCTCGCGCTGACAGCCGAAGCATTCGCCGTCTCGCCGGTCACCGGCCTGGCGGTGGAGGGCGAACCGCTTGAAGTTGACATGCTGCGCCGGCTCTTCGACTGCGCCGAGTACCTGCCTGAATTCAGTGTGGTGGCGGAGCTGGCGGGTGAAGTGGTGGGCCACGTCATCAGCACCCGCGGTTGGGCGGGTGACTACGGACTGCTGGGGCTCGGACCCATTGGCGTCACGCCCCGACTCCAGCGGCACGGCATCGGCACCGCACTGATGAAGGACACGATTGCCCGGGCCAACGCAGCGGGGGAGGGCGGCATTGCGCTGCTGGGCAGCCCCGAGTACTACGCCCGGTTCGGGTTCGTCCCGGCAGCCTCCTTCGGCGTCCTGCCGCCGGATGAGTCCTGGGGCGAGAAGTTCCAACTGCTGCCGCTGGCACTTTGGCCCGGCGGAGTCCATGGCACTTTCCGGTATGCCGCACCACTGGCAGGCTGATCACGGGATACCATTGACCGGGCGCCCCAGTAGCCCAATTGGCAGAGGCAGCGGACTTAAAATCCGCGTGTTGTGGGTTCGAGTCCCACCTGGGGTACACACTCTCTTTTAAGGCACCCTCCTGCGCGCCTGCCTGCCTCCACCGGCGCCTCCAGAGGCCGGACCGGCCGGCTACCCTCACGCCTCCTGGTGACGGCTTGATTTCGCATATGCAACTACTGTTATAAGGATGTGACCTCAGTCACTTATATCCGCGGCATATTTGCATTATTTTGAAGCTAAATCAGGAGCCCCTGATCCACGTTCGCATCCAGTTTTCGCCACACCCTCCCGGCAATGTGTTTCACGACACACTTTTGGGAGTAGTCTCAGGAAACAATTTCGGAAGTACGCGTAAGCTGCCTCGGTCATCCGCAGCAGTCGAGATAATCCGGCTCGGAAGGTAAATAAATGTACCGAAAGAAAGTCATCACGGCGTGGGCGGCGGCAGCCACCCTCACCCTGACCCTCTCGGGTTGTGCCAATCAGGCCGGCCCCGCCCCCAGCGAAACCTCCGGAGCCTCCGGCAAGGTGAACATTCCGGCAATTTCCAAGGTGGATGTGCCTTCCGGTGCTGTCCTGCCGAAGGGCGACGGCAAAGCGACCTGTGCCGCAACAACGACGTTGGCGTACGCAGGCGCACAGACCGGAGCGAATGCCCAGCTCGGTGTGAACATCTTCAACGGCATCCAGCTGGCCATCAACCAGCACAATGCCGCAAACCCCGGCTGCCAGGTCCAGTTCAAGAAGTTCGACACGGAAGGTGACCCCAACAAGGCCACCGGCCCTGTCACCCAGCTGGTCAGTGAACCCGAGATTGTGGGCGTCATCGGTCTCCCGTTCTCGGGGGAGTCCAAGGCGACCGGCAACATTTTCGAGCAGAAGGGCCTGGTGCACATCACCCCGTCCGCAACCAACCCCGGCCTTACTGAGAACGGCTGGACCACGTTCTTCCGCGGCCTGGGTAACGACGCCGTCCAGGGCCCGGCTGCCGCCAAGTTCCTGACCGGCAAGCTGGGCGCCAAGAAGGTTTACCTCGTTCAGGACGACTCCGATTACGGCATCGGACTTGGCACGTCAACCTCCGCCGGGCTCGGCAGTGCACTGGTCGGGACCGAGAAGGTCACCACCGGCCAGAAGGACTTCTCGGCAGTGATCTCCAAGATCATGAACGCCAAGGCCGATGCTGTGTTCTACTCCGGCTACTACGCTGAGGGCGCACCGTTCGACCAGCAGCTCTCGGGCAAGGGGTTCACCGGCACCTTCGTGGCACCTGATGGTGTGAAGGATGATCAGTTCATCAAGCAGGCCGGTGACGCTTCCAACAACGCGTACTTCACCTGCCCGTGCATCCCTGGCGAACTGATTCCCGATTTCGCCTCTGCCTATAAGGAAGTCTCGAAGGGCGCCGAGCCGGGAACCTATTCCATCGAGGGCTACGACGCGGCTACGGTGCTCCTGTCGGGTATCGACGCCGGTAAGCAGTCCCGGGCCGACCTTCTGTCCTGGGTCAAGACCTATGACAAGGACGGCCTGAGCAAGCACTACAAGTGGGACGCCAAGGGCGAGCTCCAGGCACCGACTGTGTACGGCTACAAGGTCGAGAACGGCAAGATCGTTCCGATTGGACCAATCGGCGAGTAGTCGCCGCCTTAGAGTAAACCGGCTGTGGGGCCAGCATTAGCCGGCCCCACAGCCTTTTCCTGACCTAACGCCTGACAGGAAGTCCTGATGCTCCCACTCCTCGTCCACCTGCCGCTGGAAAACGACTGGATCTCTTTCGACGTCCCGTCCCTCATGGAGAATTTCTGGAGCGCAACGTTTGACGGACTGACGTTCGGTGCCATTTACGCACTCGTGGCGCTGGGCTACACGTTGGTCTACGGCGTCCTGAATCTCATCAACTTTGCGCACTCGGAAGTATTCATCGTGGGCTGCTACGCAGTCTTCTTCACCCTCAGCGGCTTGGGCTTCGGCCCGTCGGTCCCGCGGCTGGACATCTGGGCCATCATCCTGAACCTCATCCTTGCCCTGGTGGTGGCCATGGTTGCGTCCGCCCTGACAGCTTTCGTCCTTGAGCGCGTGGCCTACAAGCCGCTCCGGAAGCGAAACGCCCCGCGCCTCGTCTTCCTGATTACCGCCATCGGAGCATCGTTCACCATCCAGTACCTGATCTACCTGTGGCGCGGTCCCAGCCCGGAGCTGGCACTGACCATGTTCCGGCCCACCCCCATCTTCGATATCTTCGGAACCATCGTGGATTCCCAGCAGCTGGTCATCATCATCGCCGCCGTGATCATGATGGTGGCAACCGAGCGCTTTATCCGGAAATCGCGGACCGGCCGCGGCATCCGTGCCGTAGCCCAGGACCCTGACACCGCGACGCTCATGGGCGTCAATAAAGAACGCATCATCATCACCACCTTTGTGATCGGTGGCCTGCTTGCCGGAGCCGCGGCACTGTTCTACGTTATGAAAATCCCCTCCGGGGTGCAGTACAGCGGCGGCTTCGTTCTGGGCATCAAGGCGTTCGCAGCCGCTGTCCTGGGCGGCATCGGCAATGTCCGGGGTGCGCTCCTGGGCGGTCTGCTCCTGGGCCTCATCGGCAACTATGGCCAGATCCTGCTCGGAAATTCGCAGTGGACCGACGTGGTGGCCTTCGTGGTCCTGGTCCTGGTCCTCCTGCTGCGACCGCAGGGAATTCTCGGCACTGCCCTGGGAAGGAGCAAAGCATGAGCATGATAGACGGACCCACCCCGCTTCCGGAGGCAGCATCGGCCCAGGCCGCGGCGGAACGCGAGGCCGAAACCATCGGACCCGGAAGCAGCGTCACGCCGGAAAAGCGCGGCCGCCGCGGGATTTTCGGATCCTGGGGCGAGCGGTGGAATGCCCTGTCCCGCCAACAGCAATGGGCGTTCCTTATTGTGGTTGTGGTCCTGGCCTACCTGCTGCCGCTCATCAACCCGCCCATCATCACCACAGAGCCGGGCAACAACTTCGCCCTGGCCTGCTTCGACATGGCACGGTTCGCGCTCATCGCCGTCGGACTGAACGTGGTGGTGGGCTACGCCGGCCTGCTGGACCTTGGGTATGTGGCCTTCTTCGCCGTTGGATCCTACTGCGCAGCCATGCTGACCAGCCCGGACTCGCCGTTCCTGCACATCCCGTACCTGTGGACCATCCCGGTTGCCATGGCCGTGACCATGTTCTTTGGCGTGGTCCTGGGCGTTCCCACCCTCCGGCTACGCGGCGACTACCTGGCGATCGTCACCCTGGGGTTCGGCGAGATTGTCCGCATCCTTGCCACGCTCATTCCGGCCATGAAGGGCCAGGTGGGGTTTCAGAACGTTGGCCATCCTCCTGGCACCGAGGCTGACGGCACCCCCATCTTTTCCAACTCCAACGGCGTGCCCTGGTACTGGCTGACACTGACCATCATCATCATCATCACGCTGCTGGTGGGCAACCTTGAGCGCAGCCGCGTGGGCCGCGCCTGGATTGCCATCCGGGAGGATGAGGACGCAGCAGAAATCATGGGCGTGCCCACGTTCAAATACAAAGTGTGGGCGTTCGCCATCGGGGCGGCCATCGGCGGACTCTCGGGTGCCCTGTTTGCGGGCCAGGTGGGGTTCGTGAACAACCAGAAATTCGACGTCACCACCTCCATCCTGTTCCTTGCCGCGGTGGTCCTCGGCGGGGCAGGCAACAAGGTCGGAGCTATTCTCGGCGGCGCCCTGGTGAGCTACATTCCGTTGCGCTTTACCGCGATCGCGGAATACAAGTACCTCATTTTCGGCATCGCCCTGGTCCTCATTATGATCTTCCGATCCCAGGGCCTGCTGCCCGCCCGGCAGCGGCTGCTCGCCTATGGGCGGACGGCCTACAAAAAGATAGCCAGCAAGGAAGGTGCCGGCCCGTCATCGCCCGCCGCGCCACCCGGGGCCGGTGCACGGCCCGGACCGGCCAGTGAGAAAGGAGCACAGGCATGAGCGAGCAGAACGCCACGGGCGGAGCGAAGCATGCGGCGGCAACGGAAGCGGGGGTACAGCCCGGACCTGATGTGGCAGCACTGGCCGATGCGGGGGTTGAGGCGGAGCTTGCCGAAATGGTGGCGCCGGACCGGGAAATCACCGCCAAAGTGGGCGAGAACATCGTGGAGGTGAAAAACCTCACCATCAAGTTCGGCGGGCTGGTGGCGCTGGACAACATCAGCTTCGACATCAAGCGGGGAGAGATCCTTGGGCTGATCGGGCCCAACGGAGCCGGTAAGACCACCTGCTTCAACGCCATGACCGGGGTGTACAAGCCCACCAGCGGGCAGGTGGTCCTCGAAGGCCAGGTCATCAACGGGCTGAAGCAGCACAAGATCACCAGGCTGGGGCTTTCACGCACCTTCCAGAACATCCGCCTCTTCGGCGAGATGACAGCCCTGGAAAACGTCGTGGTCGGCCTGGACGCCCGCCACCGCACCAGCGTCGGCGGCGCGCTGCTGAGGTTGCCCACCCACATCAGGGAGGAAAAATCGGCGATCGAACGCGGCATGGCCCTGCTCGATTTTGTGGGGATTGCCGACCACGCGCACTTTCTGTCCCGCCACCTTCCCTACGGGTATCAGCGCCGCCTGGAGATCGCCCGGGCGCTGGCCACGGATCCAAAGGTCCTGTGCCTGGACGAGCCGGCCGCAGGCTTCAACCCGGCGGAAAAGGAAGAGCTGATGGCCCTGATCCGGACCATCCGCGACGAGGGCTACACGGTGCTGCTCATTGAGCACGATATGAAGCTGGTCATGGGTGTAACGGACCGGATTGTTGTCCTGGAATTCGGCAAGAAGATTGCCGACGGCCTGCCACGGGCCATTCGTGAAGATCCGCGGGTTGTTGCGGCCTACCTGGGGGAGCCCGAAGATGACGTTGCTTGAAGTTGAAGGGATTTCTGTCCACTACGGGCGCATCCGCGCCATCCGGGACATGTCCTTCACGGTCAACGAGGGGGAAGTGGTTTCCCTGATCGGCGCCAACGGGGCCGGTAAGACAACCACAATGAAAACCATCTCCGGAATCCTTAACCCCTCGGCCGGCAAGATCACCTTTGCCGGTGAGGACATCACCAGGATGAAGGCGCATATCCGGGTGGTCCGCGGTATTTCCCAGGCCCCGGAGGGTCGCGGGATCTTCCCCGGAATGACGGTCATGGAAAATTTGGACATGGGAACCTTCGGCAGGAAGGACAGAAGCGGCGTGCCGCAGGATCTGGAGCGGGTGTTTGACCTCTTTCCCCGCCTGAAGGAACGGATCAAACAGTACGGCGGCACCATGTCCGGCGGCGAGCAGCAGATGCTGGCGATCGGCCGGGCCCTGATGTCCGATCCCAAACTGCTTCTCCTTGACGAGCCCTCCATGGGACTGGCACCGCAGTTCATCCGCCAGATTTTCAAGATCATCAAGGAGATCAACAACCAGGGGACCACGGTTCTGATGGTCGAACAGAACGCCAACCAGGCACTGGCCGGCGCCCACCGCGCCTTCGTCCTGGAGACGGGCGAGATCACCCACAGCGGCACCGGAAAGGAGCTGCTGGCGAATCCGGCCATCAAGGAGGCGTACCTGGGCGTGGGCTGAAAGCGGGCCGGCCGGATCACGGTTGGGTCTCGAGCCATCTGAAGAGGGAACTTATCGCTGCCCGGGTGCGTGGTAATTGGTAACGTGAACCTTAAAGGTTCAGAATCAACCCCTTACTTGGAGGACACCAGCAATGGCACTTGGCGGAAACCCGATCTTCAACGGAAAGAACTTCCGTGGAGCAACGCAGGCACCGCGTGTCCCGCAGGCGCCTTACGGGCAGGGCCAGTACGGTCAGCAGCCCTATGGACAGCAGGCCTTCGGCCGTGCTCCCGGCCAGGTCATGGATGGCCAGGCCGGTTACGCCCAGCAGGGCATGACCACCGAACAACTGCAGCAGATGTACAACCAGCCCGCTGCGGGTCCGGCCGACACCGGCCGGATGACGTTCGACGACGTCATCGTCAAGACTGCCGCCTGCCTCGGTGTCCTTCTGGTGGGGGCCGCCGTCACCATGTTCGTCAGCATGGGGCTTGCCAGCATGCTGATGATTGTCGGCGCGCTGGGCGGTTTCGTCCTGGCGATGGTGAACACCTTCAAGAAGCAGCCCTCACCGGCCCTGATCCTCGCCTACGCCGGGCTGGAAGGCCTGTTCCTCGGCGGCCTCACCCGCGTGCTGGACACGATGTACCCGGGCGTGGGCCTGCAGGCCGTCATTGGCACGCTGTCCGTGTTTGCCGTAACCCTGGTCCTGTTCAAGAGCGGGAAGGTCCGCGCGACACCCAAGGCCATGCGCTTCTTTATGATCGCCATGGTGGGTTACGCGCTCTTCTCTGTGGTCAACCTCGTCATGATGCTGACCGGTCTGACCACCGAACCGTTCGGTCTCCGCAGCGGCGTCATCGGCGTGGCCATCGGCGTCCTCGCCATCGGCCTGGCGGCGTTCTCCCTGGTCATGGACTTCACCAGCATTGAGGCCGGCGTCAGGAACGGCGCCCCGCAGCGGTTCTCCTGGACCGCGGCGTTCGGTCTGACTGTCACCCTGGTGTGGCTGTACGTGGAAATCATCCGCCTCCTGGCCATTCTGCGGGGCGACGACTAGCACCCGGGCGGGATACCGCCGTCGTCAGCACCCACCACTACGGGAGGGCTCCCGCACAGTGCCGCGCGCACGTGCGGGAGCCCTGTCGTTTTTGTACCCGGCCGTGAGGGTTCCGGCGAACCCTTGCAGGGCGTGGGGTGTTTCGCCGTGGCAGCAGCCGGGAGAGCCCCTGTACGGTGGTGCTCATGACCTCCAGTACAGCCCCGGACGCCAGCGCTGCCTCCGGGCCCCATAAATATGCCACGGGCCGTCAGTATGAGATCCGCAGGGCTGATGCCCTTGCGGTGGTCACCGAACTGGCGGCCGGGCTCCGGCTGTACAGCCGCGGCGGTGTGCAACTCACGGAGACGTATGGGGATGCCGAAATTTCTCCCGGAGCCGCCGGAATCACTCTGGCCCCCTGGGCAAACAGGGTAGAGGACGGGATCTGGTACCTCAACGGCAAGAAGCAGCAGCTCGACATCACCGAGGTTTCGCGGAACAACGCCAGCCACGGGCTGCTCCGCAACTCCGCCTACAACCTCGTTGATGAGTCGCAGTATTCGGTGACCCTGGAGGCGACGGTGTTCCCCCAGCACGGTTATCCCTTCCTGGTCCGGCACCGCGTGCAGTACCTGCTGACGGAGGATCTGGGCCTGGAAGTCAGGCAGACCCTGATCAACGACTCCGCCGTCCCCGCGCCGTTCGTGCTGGGGGCGCACCCGTACCTGCGGCTGGGTGACGCGGACGTGGAGAACCTGGTCCTGACTGTCGCTGCGGAAAGCCGCCTGGTGGCGGATGCGCGGCTGATTCCGCGCAGCTCGGAGCCGGTCAGCGGGGACAGCGACTTCCGCGCGGGCCAGCGGGTCGGGGACCTTGACATTGATGTGGCACTGACTGACCTGACGTTCGACGGCGGTGCGGCGCGCCACACGCTCTCGGCCGCCGACGGGCGCAGTGTGTCGCTGTGGCAGGACGAAGCGTGCGGCTACGTGCACGTTTTTGTGACAACCGAACTGCCGGGGCGGTCCAAGGCCGTCGCCATCGAACCCATGACCGGTCCCGCCAACGCCTTCAACTCCGGCGACGGACTGCGGTGGCTGCCGGCGGACGGGTCCTTCACCATGACCTGGGGGATCGATGCCGTGTTGGACGGTGCCGGGTAGTCGTTTCGCATAAGGGCCGGAGCTGAGGAAGTATTAGGTTATGACGCCAGCTGAGGACGCCACCCCATCCACTTCAATGCCGCCGCGCATCCGGGCGGACCGGGAGCTCGAGCAGGACATTCCCTACGGGGTCCGCATCGCGGCCTCGTGGGCCTGGCGCGTCGGGCTCATCCTGGTGGTGGGCGGCGCCCTGATCTGGCTGCTCAGCCGGATCAGCTTCCTGATCATTCCGGTCATGGTGGCAGCGCTCCTTGCCGGGCTGCTGAGCCCCGTGGTGCGCTGGTTGCGCAGCAAACGGCTGCCGAACGGTGCCGCCGTGGCCATCACCGTGCTCGGCTTCCTAGGCCTGATCGTGGGTGCGCTTGCCCTCGTTGGACGTCAATTGATTTCGGGCTTCGACGAACTGTGGTCCCAGGCCCTGGCAGGCGTGCAACAGATCCAGGACTGGCTCGCCGACGGACCGCTTCACCTCACGGCGGACCAGATCGACCAGTACCTTAAGGAAGCTACCTCTGCCCTGCAAAACAACAGCAGCAGCATCCTCAGCGGAGCGCTGTCCTTCGGCAGCACGGCCGGGCACTTCGCCGCAGGCCTGGTGCTGGCCCTTTTCATCCTCATATTCTTCCTGCTGGAGGGCGACCGGATCTGGGCCTTCATTGTGCGGCTGCTGCCGAAGAAGGCCCGCGCCGCCGCGTTCGGCGCAGGACGCAAAGGCTGGGCCTCCATGGTCAGCTATGCGCGGATCCAGATGTTTGTCGCCTTCGTGGACGCGGTGGGGATCGGCGTGGGAGCCGCCATTATCGGGGTTCCGCTGGCCCTGCCGCTGAGCGTACTCGTGTTCATTGGTTCGTTCATCCCGGTGGTCGGCGCACTCGTTACCGGCGCCATCGCCGTCCTGCTGGCGCTCGTGGCCAACGGCCCGGTCAACGCCCTGATCATGCTGGCCATCGTGCTCCTGGTCCAGCAGCTGGAGAGCCACATCCTGCAACCCTTGGTCATGGGCAAGGCTGTATCCCTGCATCCGGTGGCGGTCATCCTCAGTGTGGCGGCCGGATCTTACCTGGCAGGCATCCCCGGGGCGCTGTTCTCAGTGCCTATTCTTGCCGTAGCAAACACCGCAATTCGATACATCGCTGCCAGAACGTGGGAACATGAACAAGTGCTGGTAACCCCCGAAGGGCCAGTGACGCTTGGCCCGGACACTGATGACACCATCAGGGAAGTCCGGCCGCCGGACGTCCGGTCCTTCCGTGGCGAGGAGGCCGCAGCCAGCACAGACGCATCCAATCCGGAGGGCAAGGCCTGACCAGCCTGCCGGCCGCCGGAGCCGAACCCACCCAAGGAGAACAGTCCGTGAACACCCTCGATACCCTTCCCGTCACGCTGGACGATGTCCTTGAGGCGCAGAAGCTGCTCGACGGGATTATTACGCGGACACCGGTGGAATCATCACGGGCCCTCGGGAGCATGGTGGGCGGCGAGGTCTTTTTCAAATGTGAAAACCTGCAGCGGGCCGGTTCCTTCAAGGTCCGCGGCGCCTACGTGCGGATGGCAAAGCTGTCCGCTGAGGAGAAAAAGCGCGGCGTTGTGGCCGCATCGGCCGGTAACCACGCCCAGGGCGTGGCTGTGGCGGCCAAAGCACTCGGCATCAAGGCCCGCATCTACATGCCCCTGGGCGTGGCGCTGCCCAAGCTGGCCGCCACCCGCAGCCACGGCGCCGAGGTGGTACTCCACGGGCACAACGTGGACGAGGCCCTTGCCGAGGCGCAGCGCTATGCGGACGAATCCGGCATGGTCTTTGTGCACCCCTTCGACAACGTTGATGTGGTGTCCGGCCAGGGCACTGTTGGGCTGGAAATCCTGGAACAAATCCCCAACGTGGACACCATCCTGATGGGCGTCGGCGGCGGCGGGCTGCTCGCCGGCGTGGCCGTGGCCGTCAAGGAAAGAGCCCGCGAACTGGGCCGTGAGATCCGCATCATTGGCGTGCAGGCTGAAAACGCCGCGGCCTATCCGCCGTCCCTGGCCGCTGACGCGCTGGTTCCGCTGAAGAAAGTCTCCACCATGGCTGACGGCATCGCCGTGGGCCGCCCCGGCCAGCTGCCGTTCAGCATCATCCGCGAACTGGTGGATGACGTGGTTACCGTGAGTGAGGATTCGCTGGCGCGTGCCCTGATCTTCCTGCTGGAACGGGCAAAGCTGGTGGTGGAACCCGCGGGGGCTGTCGGGGTGGCCGCGCTGATGGACGGAAAGATCGAAAACCCCGGCACCACGGCGGTGATCCTGTCCGGCGGCAATATCGACCCGATGCTGATGCTCAAGGTCATCCAGCGCGGCCTGTCCGCCGCCGGCCGGTACATGACCGTGAGGATGATGCTCGATGACCGGCCGGGCTCGCTGGCGACGATCGCCCGAATCATTGCCGAAAACGATGCCAACGTCACCGGGCTGGACCACACCCGGGTGGGCGGCTCAATCAGCATGGGCGACGTCTCCATCACCGTTAACCTCGAGACCAAGGGCCACGAACATTGTGAACAGGTCCTGGGCGCCCTCCGCGCCGAGGGCTTTCAGCCGATTGTGGTGCATTAGGAGCGGCCATGCTGGATGCGATGGGGGACGGGCGACCGAGGAGCAGGCAGACCACCGCTTCGCGCGCCAAGGGCGGGCTGCTGGTCTCCGGCGGCTTTGTGTTCCTGCTCTTTGTCATCGAAGTGGTCAATATGCTGACCCTCCACGCCCTGAACAGGACCTTTGGCCTGCGGCCCAGGTCACTTGACGGGCTCCTGGATATCTTCACTTTCCCGCTCCTGCACGCCAACATGAACCATCTCCTCTCCAACGCCCTTCCGCTGGTCATTTTCGGCTTCCTGGTCTTCCTCTCGGGGCTGCGGGTGTTCCTGACTGCGTTGGCATTCAGCTGGCTGGGTTCCGGCCTGACGGTCTGGATGATTGGCGACGGCGGCATCACCGTGGGAGCCTCAGGCCTGGTGTTCGGGCTGTTCGCCTTCCTCCTGGTCCGTGGTTTCTTCAACGGCAGCTGGCGCCAAATCCTGCTCGCCGTGGTTCTGTTTATGGTCTACGGCGGCATCCTGCTGGGCGTCCTGCCAGTCATGGGCGGCTTCGTCTCCTGGCAGGCTCACCTCGGCGGGGCGGTGGGCGGGGTGGCTGCTGCCCTTCTGCTGCGGCCCAGGGAAACCAAAACGCCGGCCCCCTGACGGGGACCGGCGTTGAAGCTGAGCTGCGTTTGAGGCTGAAGCGGGTGGAAATCAGCCTTTGTACGGCTTGGCGGAGATGATCTCCACCGAAATGTCCTTGCCGTTCGGAGCGGTGTAGCTGAGGGTCTCGCCCTCTTTGTGACCGACGATTGCGGCACCAAGGGGCGACTTCTCGCTGAATACATCCAGGTCAGAGTCGCCGGCGATTTCACGGGATCCCAGCAGGAACGTCTCTTCATCCCCGGCGATCTTCGCAACTACCAGCATGCCGGGCTCAACGATGCCGTCATCGGCCGGGGCTTCCCCCACGTGGGCATCGCGCAGAAGCACCGTCAGCTGGCGGATCCGGGCTTCAATCTTTCCCTGTTCCTCCTTGGCCGCGTGGTAGCCGCCGTTTTCCTTGAGGTCGCCCTCCTGGCGGGCAGACTCGATCTTCTGGACAATCTCCGCACGGCCTGCGCCGGAAAGGTGGTCCAGCTCTGCCTTCAGGCGGTCAAAAGCTTCCTGGGTGAGCCAGGCTGCAGGCGCGCTGTTGGTGGTAGACACGGACTTCTCCTAATGGTCGAACATGCAAAAGACCCCGCCACGGTGGCCACTTGTGGAACGCAGTAACCAGCTCAGCGGGGTAAAGGGTGTTGCTCCATTGTAGTCAATACTGTGGAGATATCCCAACGGGGATGCGGCGCAGATCACATGATGCTACTTTCCGTCACCCGGAATCCAGCAGTTATCCACCACCCCGGAGACGGACGCTGACTCGGTCCGAACCGCCACCCGCTGCGCCACTGTCCGGCCGCCGTCAGCCGTTTTGTCCGCTTGCCCCGGCGGGATGTCCACCACTTTCCAGCCCACCACGGCGAACTTGGAATCCAGGGCCTTCACTGCGCACTTGACGGCCGTGCCGGGTTCCCTGGTGACCTGGAAATCAACCTCAGCCTGGGTGGCGTCGGGCGTACTGAAGCCAATGTCCTTGAACGTCACCCCCGAAGCAGAGGAGGTGGAGACCCAGGCCATAAAACCGACGCCGGCAGCCAGGAGGGCCACTGCGATGCCGCGTTTGGCCTTGCGGGAAAGGGGCCGCTTTTGACCGCCATAACGATTGACTAGGCTAGTGTCTGCAGGCGGGGACACGGCGGGCTGATCCTGGGACGTCACCAGTCCAGTTTAGTTCGGATCCGGACCGTGCCCGTCCCCGCGGGATCATGCAGCCGGTCCGTGCGTGGGTTGAGGGTGTTTCAGTGCCCGCCTTCCAGTATCAGCCGTCACATGTTCCGCAGCCCGTCAAGCCAAGTGGCCGAAATGCCAGCACCAGAAGAATAAGGAGCCGTCCTTCGATGACAGCGTCCACTCACAGCCCGGCTCCGCTCCGTCTGCTCGCCGTTCATGCGCACCCGGATGACGAGTCCAGCAAGGGTGCCGCCACCATGGCCATGTACGCTGCTGCCGGTGTGGACGTTATGGTGGCCACCTGCACGGATGGCTCCCGCGGAGATATCCAGAACCCTGCGGTGGAGGGGGACCCCCATCCAAAACGGGACATGGCGGGTGCCCGGCGGCTGGAGATGAATCAGGCCGCCAAGATCCTGGGCATCAAGCAGCGCTGGCTGGGGTTCATGGATTCGGGGCTGCCCGAGGGCGACCCGTTGCCGCCCTTGCCGCCCGGCTCGTTCGCGTTGCAGCCGCTGCCGCGCGCCGCGGCGCCCCTGGTGCGGCTGGTCCGGGACTTCAAGCCGCATGTCATGGTCAGCTATGACGAAAACGGGGGATACCCGCACCCGGACCACATCATGGCCCACCGCGTGGCCGTGGAGGCCTTCGCCGCTGCCGGTGACCCCGACCGGTACCCGGGGACGGGCCCGGCCTGGCAGCCCAGCAAGCTCTACTACGACCGCGCCTTCAACCCGGCACGGTTCCGTGCCTTGCACTTTGCCCTCGAGGAAGCCGGGCTGCAGTCCCCGTACGCGGAGCGCCTGGCCGCGTGGCTCGAAGCCGACGCCGAGGGTCATACCCCGCCGCCGGGCGGCCACCCCACCACTACCCAGATTGATTGCGGCGACTACTTTGAGGCGCGCGACGACGCGCTGCGGGCCCACCGTACCCAGGTGGATCCGCTGGGGTTCTTCTTTGCCGTGTCGGCTGACATGCAACGCCGGGTGTGGCCGTGGGAAGACTACTCGCTAATCGAAACCAAGGTTCCGGCCACCTTCCCGGAAAAGGATCTGTTCGCCGGGCTAAGATAGATGCGGCAGATTATTCTATGCCGTGTAGAAGAGCAGTGGGATGTTCCCGGGTCCGGCGGGCCCGGGTGCGGAAACCGCCGCCGGCTGCCACCAGTTTCCATAGAAGGTTAAACCGTGCATTACTTGCTCCTGGCTCTGGCCACCACACCCACGCCCATGCCCACGCCAAGTCTGCGGGAAGGCATTTCCGAGGACCAGGTCACTCCGGGGCTGTTGGGCTTCATCATGACGGCCTTTTTTGTCCTTGCCACCGCCTTGCTGATTGTGGACATGGTGCGGCGCATCCGCCGGGTCCGGTACCGGGGCCAGGTGGAAGAAGAGCGCCAGGCAGCAGCCGAGGCGGCAGACATTGAGGCGGCGGACCTTGAAGCGGGTGAGGTCCGGCAGCCTGTGGATCACCGCCGCCAACCCGCCGAGGATCGTTCCGACACACCGGAATAGGCCCGGCCGAACTGACCAGCCCTCCGCTCCCGGCCGCAAACCGCGTAGACCCCCGGGAACGCCCGCCCACGGCCCGCACCAGTCTCCGGTTGAGGGCGGCAGGTATTGGTTCCGCAAGGAACGAGTATCGCCTACTCGTGCGACAAGGGGTCGCCTGGTCGTTCACTAGGGGGTACCGGCGAGGCGGGAGCCCTTCCGTGCACAGGCCATCTCCCAGCCCCGCCAGAGCCAAACGCGCCTTAAAAGGAATATCCGTGACGTTTTTTGAGTCCGTGGACGCCCGCGTCCGGTGGATGAGGAAGCCGTGATGCGCGCATAGCACGACGTCCGGTCCGGACCGTGGTCCTGGCCGGGCAGCCAGTCGGGGGTCCATGAAAGGAGCGCCGCACGTGCAGACATTGTGGCGCACGGCCGCGACCCGCCGCCCGGCGCTCCGGCACTTCCATGGCCTCATACGCACGGCCCCGGTTACGTTGGGTTTCGTCGCCGTCTTCTGGGCGGCCGGTGCACTGTCTTTCAGCCTCTTTTCCGGACCGGCCCGTGCGCTCCGTTCGCAGGTGGCTGCCACCGCGCATTCAATCGCGCCGCACTGGTGGACTCTGCTCACGTCAGCGTTCTGGGAAAGGAACCTGGCGGGCTACGTTGTGGCAACCATTTTGGTGCTCGGGGTCGGTATCCCCTTGGAGCGGCGGATGGGAAGCCTCCGATTTGCTGCGTCCGCCTTGTTATTTCAGGTCCTGGGTATTGCCGCGGCCGTTGGTTTTGTGACCGTTGTCCGGGCTGTGATGGGGAGCTGGGCGCGGGAAATGAGCGGCCACCATTTTATCGGTCCCAGTGCATTCATTGCCGGAATCGGCATCGCCGCAACGACGGCGATGCCCACTCTTTGGCGGCGGCGGATTCGCGTGGTGGTCTTCGCCCTACTGTTGCTGCTGGCCCTCTACAGCGGAGGATTCGCCGATCTGGTGCGGCTCGCTGCGGCCTGTGCGGGAGCAGTTCTGGGACCGCTTATGGTCCGGCGGCGGACCCATCTCGCGCGCCCGGTCAGTTCCCGGCACGAAGGCCGGGTCCTGATAGGGCTTCTCGTGGCGGTCTCGGCGGTGGGGCCCGTGGTGGCCGGTTTGGTTCCGCACGCGGCCGGTCCTTTGTCCGTCCTGCGGTTCCTCTTCACCAACATCCAGCCGGTGGATCCCGATTCGCTTCAGATCCTGTGCAGCGACCCGGGTCAGGGCAAGGCATGTGCTTCAGCCCGGCTTCAACAGCGCGCCGGCGCCGGCGGCATCTTCATGGCGATCCTTCCCTCATTTCTGCTGCTGTTGCTCGCGGATGGCCTGAGGCGCGGACGGCGGTTCGCCTGGGCCGCGTCGGTGCTGATTCAGCTCAGTCTGTCCGTCCTGGCGGTCATCACCATCACCGGAATCCTTCAGCATTCGACGCCGGACACCCGCGCCGCCGGCGGGATCGGTGCCGCCGTGGGAAGAAGCGCATCTCTGCACCCGATCACTGCGCTGTTGCCCCTTCTGCTGCCCCTGGTTTTGACCGTCCTGTTGCTCATGACCCGAAAGCTTTTCCCCGTCGCCGCCCCGCCAGGCACCTATCGCCGCCTCGGCATTCGCCTTGCTGGCACGGCAGCTGTCCTGGGCAGCGTGTACGTCGGCGCAGGGCTTGCCCTGGCCCAGGATTTCTCCCCGGTTCCAGATCCGGCTGAGCTGCTTGCCAACGTTCCGGACAGGTTTCTTCCCCTGGCCTACATCGTGGGCGTGGCCCCGGCATTCCTTCCCCAGAGCCCGGCCGCGGTCCTGCTGTATGAGGGCGTCGGGGTCATCTTCTGGGCCATCACCGGTGTGCTGATGGTTAAATCCTTCCTGCGTCCGGATCCGGTCCGGAACCGGGGCGCAGACCGTGCCCGTGCCATCCTCACCAAACACGGGGGAGGGTCCTTATCGTGGATGACGATGTGGGCCGGCAACACTTATTGGTTCTCCACCACCAGCGAGACTTTCATTGCCTACCGGGTCATCTCAGGAGTCGCGCTGACACTCGGTGGGCCGGTCGGGCCGGAAACCGGCAACGGAAAGGCGCTCGCCGATTTTGCCAGGCTATGCCGTGAGCAAGGATGGACTCCGTGCTTCTACTCCGTGGACAGGACCATGCGGGATCATGCGGCTTCGCTCGGATGGGACGCGGTGCAGGTGGCCCAGGAGACCGTTCTTCCCCTGGATTCGGTGTCCTTCCAAGGAAAAAAATTCCAGGACATCCGTACCGCGATGAACAACGCGGCTAAAGCGGGCGTCCGGGCGGAATGGATAACCTACAGCACCGCTCCGCTGACCATCCAGGCGCAAATCCAGGAGATTTCCGAGGAATGGGTCGCGGACAAAAAGATACCGGAAATGGGCTTTACCCTGGGAAGCCTCGACGAACTCAAAGACCCCGAGGTCCGGTGCCTGATCGCCGTCGACGATCATCATCTTGTTCACGCACTCGCCTCCTGGCTGCCGGTCTACCGGAACGGAAACATCAATGGCTGGACCCTGGACTTCATGCGCCGCCGCAGCAACGGCTTCCGCCCCGCCACCGAATTTCTCATCGCTTCCGCCGTGCTCAGCCTCAAGAAGGAAGGCTATGAGTACATCAGCCTTTCGGGGGCGCCGCTGGCCTGGGCCAGCGCCGACGACCCCCGCCCAACCACCGCCGCGCCGCCCGGGGCAGGAGGCCTGGAACGGTTGCTCAACTGGTTGGGTGCGACCCTGGAACCGATCTACGGCTTCAGGTCGCTGCTGGCCTTCAAAGCCAAATTCCAGCCCCGGTATGTGCCGCTGTACATGCTTTACCCCGACGCCGCCGCCCTCCCCACCATCGCCAACGCCGTCACGCGCGCCTACCTCCCGGCGGTCACCCTCGGAGAAAGCCTGACACTGGCGCGCCGCATACTGCGGGGCAGTGAGAAGCCTGCGGCCCCTGCCCGTGAAAGTACCCGGCCCGTGAAAGTACCCGGCCCATGAAAGTACCGGGCCCATGAAAGTACCCGGCCCTGAAGCCCGCCTGCTGCCCCCGCAGCCATAGCCCAATCCGCCATCAACTGAACCACGGTACTTTCGTAGACTGTGGTGAGGGGCACGGTTCCTGGCGCAGGAGTGCCGCCCCGGACGGCAGAGGTCGTGGTGGGCTCATCGAGTCCTCCCGTCACCTGAATGCCGCAGGATGAAGGGACATGTACCAAGTGACGAGCCAACCCGATCAAGCCGTTCCGCCGGGAGTTCCGGGCGGCTCCAACACCCTGGCCGCCGAACCGTCGGCGTATCTGCGCCAGCACGCGGGCAACCCGGTGCACTGGCAGCCGTACGGGCAGGCTGCGTTCGCCGCCGCCGCTGCACGGGACGTGCCGGTGTTCCTCTCGATCGGTTACGCAGCCTGCCACTGGTGCCACGTCATGGCCCATGAGTCGTTTGAGGACCAGGAAACCGCAGACTACCTGAACGCGCACTTCGTTCCCGTGAAGGTGGACCGGGAAGAACGGCCCGATGTGGACGCGGTGTACATGGCCGCCACGCAGGCCATCAGCGGGGAGGGCGGCTGGCCGATGTCCGTCTTCCTCACGCCCGAAGGACTTGCCTTCCACGCCGGCACCTATTTCCCGCCCCGCCCGATGCCCGGACGGCCCTCCTTCCGGCAGGTGCTCGAAGCGGTCCAGGAAGCATGGCGGGAGCGGCGTGATGCGGTGGAACGGAACGCAGCGTCCCTGGCCCAAAGCCTGGGCGACGCGCAACTCTCAGCCGCCGTGACGGTGTCCGGTCCGCCACCCCTGCTTGACCCGGATCTCCTTCCCGCCGCCGTGGCGGCGCTGGCCCGGTCTGAGGACATGACCGACGGCGGTTTCGGCGCCGCCCCGAAATTCCCGCCGTCGGCGGTACTGGAATTCCTGATCAGGCACGCCGCGGTGCCCTCGGACACCGCGGATGCGGCGCGGGACATGGCGGGCCGGACGCTGGCGGTCATGGCCCGCTCGGCGCTGTTTGACCAGCTGGAGGGCGGCTTTGCCCGGTACTCGGTGACCCGCGACTGGTCCGTCCCGCACTTCGAAAAGATGCTGTACGACAACGCCCAGCTGCTCCGTGACTATGTCCACTGGGTGCGCCTGGGCGGCAACGAGGTGTTCCCGGCGGAGGAAGCCGCGGACGTGGCCGTCCGCACCGCGCAGTGGCTGCTGGACTCGCTGGGCCTCGGCACGGTCGGGGACACAGGCGGCGCCGGCTTTGCGCTGGCCTCATCCCTGGACGCCGACTCCCTGGTGGATGGCGAACATCATGAAGGGGCCGCCTACCTGTGGACCGTTGAAGGCCTGCAAGAGGTCCTGGGCGAGGAGGACGGCGCGGCCGCAGGCCGACTTATGAACGTCGGGCCGGTGGGCACCGTCTCCGGGTACGGCTCACCATTGCACCCCGCACGGCGCCTGGAGGGTGCCGAGGCGGAGCTGTGGACCCGGGTCCGTCCGGCCCTGCTGACGGCCAGGAACCAGCGGCCCCAGCCGGCGCGGGATGACAAGGTGGTGGCCGGCTGGAACGGGCTCGCCGTCGCCGCGCTCGCGGAAGCCGGGGCGGTGCTGGGCCGCAAGGAGTTTGTGGCAGCGGCCGAATCCATCGCCGCCTACCTCGAACGCGTCCACTGGCAGGCAGCTGACCGCGCACTGATCCGGGTCTCGCACGCCGGAACGGCCCGTGGCATCGGCGGGTTGCTGGAAGACTACGCCTTTTGCGCCGAGGGGATGTTTGCCCTCTACGCCGCCACGGGCCGGACACGCTGGTACCAGTTTGCCGAGCGGCTGGTGCACGCGGCCGGCAGCCGCTTCGTGGTTGACGGGCGCCTGGTGGACACGGCCGGGGGAGACGGCCAGGTCCGGGCGGCGCAGGGCGGCCAGGCAGGCCTGGATCCGTTCGATAATGCCACGCCCAGTGGCGCCGCGGCGTTCGCGGGCGTCCTTCTCACTTATGCAGCGCTTTCCGGATCCGCGGAGCACCGGGCCCTGGCCTCGCAGGTCCTGGCGCTCGTCCCGCCACTGGCGGCCCGTGCGCCGCGGGTGGCCGGCTGGCTCCTGGCGACCGCCCAGGCAGCCCTCGCCGGGCCGGTGGAAGCCGCCGTTGTGGGGCCGCCCGGTCCCCGGCGCACCGAACTCCACCTGGAGCTGCTCAGGTCAGCCAGCCCCGGCCTGGTGATCGCAGTGGAGGACGACGGCGGCGCGGAAGTCCCGCCGTCGGGCGCTCCTTCCGGAGTGGAGCCCATCCCGGATGCGACGGTTGCAGTACCGCTGCTGGCGGGCAGGCCGGCCGGCCCGGACGGATCCCCGTTGGCGTACCTGTGCCGGAACATGGTGTGTGAACGCCCCGTGGCAACGCCCGGGGACCTGCGGGCGCGACTCGAACTGATGACGGGCGCAGGCCCGGTCAGCTGAGGACGGCGATCAGGATGGCCGCGAAATGGGCGCCGAAGGCAAAGACAGTCAGCGCGTGAAAGAGTTCGTGGAAGCCGAAATGCCGGTAGCTGAAGTTGGGCTTCTTGAGTGCATAGAACACCGCGCCGGTGATGTACAGGACACCGCCCACACAGATCAGGACGGCGGCAGGGACGCTGGCGGAGAAGAACTCCGGCAGATAGAACAGTGACCCGCAACCGAGCGCGATGTAGATGGGAACGTACAGCCAGCGCGGCGCGTCCGTCCACAGGAGACGGAAGAGGACTCCGAGGATCGCGCCGGACCAGATGACCCAGAGCAACAGGACGGCTTTGGGCTGCTCGAGCAAGGACCAGGCAAGCGGCGTGTAGCTGCCTGCGATGACCAGCATGATGTTGGTGTGGTCCAGCCGTTTGAGGACCATTTTGACGCGGGGAGACCAGTTTCCGCGGTGATAGACGGCGCTGACGCCAAAAAGCAGGACGCCCGTGGCGGCGTAGATGGCCGAGGTGATCTTGCGGTCCGTCGTGGGGGCCACCACCACCAGGATGATCCCCGCGACCAGCGCCAGCGGCGCAGCGACGGTATGGATCCATCCGCGCCACTTGGGCTTGATCATCAGGAGTTCGGCCAGCCGCACCGCGGCGTCATCCACCGGGCTGTGGCCGTCCGTTCCGGGTGCGCGTCCGGCGTCGGGAGTCTGGCTGTTCATGCCTCCAGAATATCCTCCGGCGCCATAAGTTACTCACCGGTAATAGGGTGCGAGGCCCGGGACGCCCCCGCGACGGCGCGTACGGCCCGCCCGCGGGCGGTAGCCTAGGATGTGCAATGCCGTCGAACAATAGCGGAAGTCAGGTGAGTCTCCTCGTGGAATTGGGCGGGTTCCTTTACGGCTTCTACGAGAGACGGCTGCTCCGGGAGCTGACCGGCGGCCGCATCCCCAAGCACATCGGCGTGATGGTGGACGGCAACCGCCGCTGGGCCAAACAGTTCAACGCGCCCACCAGCCAGGGCCACCAGGCCGGGGCCGACAAAATTCACGAATTCCTCGGCTGGTGCCAGGAGCTCGGCGTCAAAGTGGTCACGCTGTACATGCTTTCCACGGACAACATGAGCCGCTCCAGCGAGGAGCTGGACCTCCTGATGGGGATCATCGCCAACACCCTGGACCGGCTCGACGAGGATGCCAACATTTCGGTGAACGCCATGGGAGCCCCCGAACTGCTTCCCGACTACCTCGCCGAACGGCTCAACAAGCTGACGGCCCGGACGCCGGTGCAGGAAAAGATCCACGTCAACGTTGCCGTGGGCTATGGGGGCCGCCGCGAGATCGTGGACGCCGTCCGGGAACTGCTGCACGACGCCGTCGCCAAGGGGTCCGACATCTCCGCGCTCGCGGACAGCCTCACCGTGGACGACATTTCGCGCTTCCTGTACACCCGCGGCCAGCCCGATCCCGATCTGGTCATCAGGACCTCCGGAGAGCAGCGGCTCTCCGGTTTCCTCATGTGGCAAAGCGCCTATAGCGAGTTCTACTTCTGCGAGGCCTTGTGGCCGGCGTTCCGGAAAGTCGATTTCCTGCGGGCACTGCGCGACTATGCCGGACGGCAGCGGCGCTTCGGCACCTGAGACGCGCCTGCCCGCCCGCCGGTACCCTGACGGGAAGCCCGCCGTCGCACCCGTTCACGCGGTGTTCACAATCCGGTAACAGGAATCGCCGACCGAGGATTTCGGAAATTACTGGCGGTGGATTTACGTTGTAACCATCAGCAGGCAAAACCGCCGGCTGTTCGGGGAGGCCAGTACATGGAGCGGATTTTCGCACCGGTTGTATGGGAGGCCGCGTCCGGCCTTCAGGCCGAACCGCCTCACCAATAACAATTCCGGGCATGTGCCCGGGGCTGGAGTCGATGTGGCTACTTCTGAACTACTGCCCGAGGTTGTTTCCGAGGGACAGAAAGCTACCTCTCGCGCCACGCGAGCTACCTCAAAAACCGGTGCAGCCACTGAAGCTGCGGCCGGTTTTGCCGTCTCCGGAAGGGAAGCCACCATCAGCAGCTTTGTCATTGACACCTCCGTCCTGCTCTCCGACCCGCGCGCCCTGCTGCGCTTTGCGGAGCACGAGGTCATCGTCCCCATTGTTGTGATCAGCGAACTTGAGGGGAAACGGCACGATCCCGAGCTGGGCTACTTTGCCCGCAAGGCCCTCCGGCTGCTCGATGACCTCCGGGTGAAGCACGGCGGCCTCAGTCACCCCATCCCCATCGGGGACAGCGGCGGCACTCTGATGGTGGAACTGAACCACATCTCCGCTGACGTGCTTCCCCTCGGATTCCGCAGCGGCGACAATGACAGCCGCATCCTGGCCGTAGCCAAAAACCTGGCCAACGAAGGCCGGAACGTCACGGTGGTGTCCAAAGACCTGCCCATGCGGGTCAAAGCCTCCGCCATGGGGCTCACAGCCGACGAATACCGCAACGAACTGGTGCAGGACTCCGGCTGGACGGGCATTGCCGAGGTGGAAGCCAGCGAAGACGAAGTCAACACCCTGTACGGCCACGAGCCGGTCTTCATCCCCGCGGCAGCAGAAATGCCGGTCAACACCGGCCTGGTGCTGCTCTCCAACCGGGGTTCGGCCCTCGGCCGGGTGGGCGCCGATAAGCAGGTCCGGCTGGTCAAGGGTGACCGTGACGTGTTCGGGCTGCACGGACGCTCGGCGGAGCAGCGGCTGGCCATCGACCTGCTGATGGACCCCGCCGTCGGCATCGTCTCGATCGGCGGACGGGCGGGCACCGGCAAGTCCGCGCTGGCCCTCTGCGCAGGCCTTGAAGCGGTCCTGGAACGCCGCGAGCACCGCAAGGTGATCGTCTTCCGCCCCCTCTACGCGGTGGGCGGCCAGGAACTCGGTTACCTGCCCGGCTCCGAGTCGGAGAAAATGAACCCCTGGGCGCAGGCCGTGTTTGACACCCTCGGCGCACTGGTCAGCCAGGAGGTCGTGGAAGAAGTCATGGACCGCGGCATGCTCGAAGTCATGCCGCTGACCCACATCCGCGGCCGCTCCCTGCACGACGCGTTCGTCATTGTGGACGAGGCACAGTCACTGGAGAAGAACGTCCTCCTCACCGTGATGAGCCGCATCGGCCAGAACTCGAAGATCGTCCTCACCCACGACGTCGCCCAGCGCGACAACCTGCGCGTCGGCCGGCACGACGGCATCGCCGCCGTCGTCGAGACCCTGAAAGGACACCCGCTGTTCGGCCACATCACCCTGACGCGCTCCGAACGGTCGCCCATCGCAGCGCTGGTGACGGAACTGCTCGAAGGGGCTGAGATTTAGGGTCCGCGCGGGTGCCCCTTCCGCTGCGTGCTGGCTCGTTCCTCGCCTTTGACGCACGCTGCCGGAAGGCGCACCCGGCGCCAAGCCCCGGCCCTAGCTGATGTGCAGGAACTTGGCCGCGGCCTCGTGGCCTTCGACCTGGAGAGTCCAGTCGGGGCGCTTGAATGTCGCCGGGGTGACGCGGACTTTCTGGACGTCCACGGCGGTGTTGCCCCAGGACATGCGGGCGGTGCCGTTGGGTTCGTAGCCGAGCGCGCGGGACACCCCCAAAGAGGAGGAGTTCCAGGCGGCAGCTTCCGACTCGGCAACTTCGGCGCCCAGCCAGTTGAAAGCCCAGAGGACGACGGCGGCGCGCATCTCCGTGCCCAGTCCGCGGCCGTGGACGGACTGTTTGAGCCACGAGCCGGTGCTGACTGTCCTCAGCGTGGCGAAGTCCTTGGCCCCGATGTCCTGGCAGCCGACAAACTGCCCCTCGTGCCAGATGCCCAGGAGCAGGGTCCAGTCTTTGGGGGTGGCCTGTCCGCGGCAGCGCCAGTACCACTGGGCCATGTTGGGGCCCAGTGTGTCCGCCGGCAGTTCCGTCCAGGGGTTGCTGAACGGGTTCCGGCCTGGATCGTGGATGCCGCTGGCGGCCGCTGCGACGGCCGCGGGAATGTCGTCATCGGTGATGGGACGGAGTACCAGCCGCGGCGTGGTCAGGGTGAGGCCAAAAAGGGGCCAGATGGCGGTCAGCGCGGTCATCAGGGAAGCCTAACCGACTCCGGACCCTGCGGCTTGTCAACCGTTCCGCTCAGGCCCCGATGTCCCAGCTGATGTGGCGGCGGACGTCCGTGAGGTTCATGGATTCGGCCAGGAAGAGGTCATCGAGCATGTACTCGTCAACTCCCAGGATCCGGATCCAGTGGCCATGATCCGTGGAGCCTTCCGCCAAGGACTGGCTGGCGACGCAGACACCGGTCTCAAGATCGATGCGCACCCGGTTGCTGCCGGGCAGGCAGAGCGGGGCGCCCGGGTCCGAAGCGCGGTAAGAGGCAGTGGGCGAGACTTCGGCCTCCAGTACAGGCCGCCCGTGATGCTCCACCCGGCGAACGCCCTGCACCTCCACCGGGTTTGCTCCCGGGAACTCCAGCGGAGCCGGCGCCTTGCCGGCCAGCTCCACCGGATCCAGGGCGGCCGAGAAGCGGCCATTGCCGAAGCCCGGTTCGCCGTACGCGGCCTCCGGCCGGCGCCTGACCAGACCGCCGTCGTCGTAGACCGGCGCCACGAGGTGCGGCGGCAACAGCCAGGACTTCCGGGTGGAACTGATGTACAGCCCGTCCCTGGAATCATTGATCCCGGTCGTGCTGTGGAGGACAAGACCGTCAGGGGTTTCCAGCCGGAGCGCTCCCGGCCGGCGCAGCCAGGCACGGACCAGCGGGGCCGCCGGATCCGGGGAGTCGGCGAAGGGCTCATCCCAATATTCAAAACGCAGGGATTGCCATTTCCACGGGGAAGAACGGCACAAATTCCGGAACATCGCAGTCAGGTCTCCGGCCGTGCCGCTGCTTTCCGGGTCCGGCCGGCGCCTTGTGTCCCAGGTCGACATATCCACAGTTTACGCGCGGGCCTGCGCGGCCCCGTCCGGATCCAGTAGCATCCGAGGAGTGATCCGACGACTCGATGGACTTTGGGAGGCCACCCCGCTGGCGTTCTGGCTGGTGCTGGCTGCCTGTGCCTACTTTCTGGTAATGGCCGCCCGGCTGACGGTCATCGATGTACGGCACCATCTGTTGCCGAACCGGATTGTGTTCCCTTCCTACGGCGTGGCGGGAGTCCTGCTCCTTGCCGCGGCCATCGTGCACGGTGTTGCCGGTTCCGGCGGTGTGCCAGGGGCGCCCGACGGCGGCGCCGAACTTTTGGGTGTACCTGCCCTTCGAATCCTGGCCGGGGGAGCGGTCCTCTGGCTGTTCTACTTTGTCCTCCGGCTTGTCTACCCGCCCGGCATGGGCTTTGGCGACGTCAAACTGGCCGGTGTGCTGGGAATGTATCTGGGGTACCTCGGCTGGGGCCACGTCTTCGCCGGCACCTTTGCCGCCTTCCTGCTGGGTGGACTCTGGTCCATTGCCCTGCTTGCCGCGCGCCGCGGCACCCTGAAGTCCGCCATCCCCTTCGGTCCGTTCATGCTCGCCGGGGCGGCCGCGGCCATGCTGCTGCCTGCCTGAGGCCTGCAGTTGACGGCAGGAAATTCCCCGGGACCCATCTTTTAGCTCTGCGGGCATCAGTTTGCCGGGCTATCAACATAGGCCATTGTCCGCACCGTGATTGTCAATGCCCGGCAGGATGATGGGGGTATGGAAAGCACGACGGCGGACGAGGTGTTGGAACCCATCACGGCCTCCGCCGTGCCCGCCACAGCCCGTCCCGGTCAAGGTGCGGCCGGCGGTGACGGGATCCCCAACGAGGTACTTTTCCGGTCAGATCCTTTGCGCCGGCGGAAGAATCTTTGCCTGGAACGGTTGGCCGGGATTGCACGGCTCGAAGCCCGGCCCGCGGCGGAAAAGGTTCAGATCGTCGCGGAATTAGTCGAAGTCTCCATGGCATTGGAGCCACCGGCCCGGTCGCCGCAGGAAGCCACCGCGCAGGAAATGGCGTTGGTCGCGGAGCTCGCGTGCGCCCTGACGGTCGGCGAACGGACCGCCTCCACCCTGCTGACTGAGTCCCACGCCCTGACCACAGACTTACCGTTGACCCTCTCCACCCTGCAGGCCGGTGAAATTTCGTGGCAGCACGCCCGGGTCATGGGGGACGAGACCACCAACTTGGACCCCTCCGCTGCGCAGGCTCTGGAAGCGCACTTCCTGGACCCTGAAGCACCCAACCCGGCCCGTGGCCCTGCCGGGGAACTCGTCCCCTCCCGCTTCCGGCACAAGGCCCGGATCTGGCGGGAACGCCACCACCCGGACAGCATCGAAAAACGCCACACCCGCTCCGTCGCGGACCGGCGCCTGGAATACCGCCCGGACCGGGACGGCATGGCCTGGCTCTCGGCCTATTTGCCGGCCCCCACGGCGTCGGGGATCTGGGAGCAGAGCACGAGGGCGGCCCGGGCCATGCAGGGCCCCGACGAGCCCCGCACACTGACCCAGCTACGCGCCGACACGGTCGCCACCTGGCTGCTTGGCGACGCTGAGAATCCCAGCGGGGTGCCCTCACCGCGGGCGCACGTGCTGATCACGGTCCCGGTCATGGCTTTACTGGGTGCCACCGAGGAGTCGGCGATGCTGGACGGGTACGGTCCGATCCCGCCCTCCATGGCACGGAAACTGATTGCCGACGGCGCCGAGTCCTTCCACCGCGTCCTCATCGACCCCCCGGACGGGGCCCCGTTGGAGATCGGGCGGACCAGCTGCCGGGTTACCAAAGCCCAACGCCAGTGGCTGCGCCTGCGGGACGGCAAGTGCCCGTTTCCCGGCTGTCACAACCAGTCCCTGGACAACGAAGCGGACCACGTTCTGGCCTGGGCCGAAGGGGGGTCCACGGGGATCTCAAATCTCGGCCAGCCCTGCCACCGACACCACAGGCTCCGCCACACCAGCGGCTGGACACCTACCGGGGCAACGAAGGACGAAGCACCCGGTTGTATCTCACCCTCCGGCAGGCGCTACCAAAGCGAACACCCCGACTGGGAACCACCCACCTGGCCGGATTGGGCAGACTGGGCAGCAGAATCGGGCGGAGACGTTCAGCACCGCAGTGCAGGCACCCTGCCTGTCGCTGATCCTTGACCGGGTACCACCCTGCCATTCGCAGACCGCCTCCACCATGTACCGGTCAGGCCGTGCCTCCTCCACCGTGCAGCCGTTCAGGCCGCGGCGCCTCCACCGTGCAGCCGTTCAGGCCGCGCTGTGCGGCAGGGACCGGGTGGGCGGCGGTGGCGGTCGCGCGGGTTGCGGCCTTAACCACCGGCGGCCGCCCACCTTCCCCGGGAAGGTGAACGGCCGCCGTCGCCCGAAATCGGGACTCCGCTAGCGGGGAAAAGCGGTGCGAACCTATGCCTTGTGCGGCGGGCGCGTCATGGACATAACGTCCAGGGCGGTATCCAGCTGCTCTTCGGTCAGTTCTCCGCGCTCCAGGAAGCCCATGGCTACAACGGTCTCGCGGATGGTGAGGCCTTCCGCCACTGCCTTCTTGGCAATCTTGGCGGCGTTTTCGTAGCCGATGTGCTTGTTCAGCGGCGTAACGATGGACGGTGAGGCCTCGGCCAGGAAGCGGGCCCGCTCCACGTTGGCGGTGATGCCATCGATCATCTTGTCGGCCATCACGCGGCTCGTGTTCGCGAGCAGGCGGACGGACTCGAGCAGGTTGGCGGCCATTACCGGGATGCCCACGTTCAGTTCGAAGGCACCGTTGGTGCCGGACCAGGCGATGGCGGTGTCGTTGCCGATGACCTGCGCGCAGACCATGATGGACGCCTCGCAGATCACGGGGTTGACCTTGCCCGGCATGATCGAGGACCCCGGCTGCAGGTCCGGGATGGCGATTTCGCCGAGGCCGGTGTTGGGGCCAGATCCCATCCAGCGCAGGTCATTGTTGATCTTCATGAAGGAGATCGCGATGTTGCGCAGCTGGCTGGAGGCTTCGATGAGGCCGTCACGGTTGGCCTGTGCTTCAAAGTGGTCGCGGGCTTCGGTCAGCGGCAGGCCGGTATCGGTGGCGAGGAGTTCGATCACGCGTTCCGGGAAGCCTGCGGGGGTGTTGATGCCGGTGCCCACGGCCGTGCCGCCGAGCGGAACTTCGGCGACGCGGGGGAGTGAGGCGTTGATGCGCTCGATGCCGTAGCGGACCTGGGCTGCGTAGCCGCCGAATTCCTGGCCGAGGGTCACCGGGGTGGCGTCCATCAGGTGGGTACGGCCGGACTTGACGACGTCCTTGAACTCAACTGCCTTGCGCTCCAGCGACTCTGCCAGGTAGCCGAGGGCCGGGATGAGGTCATTGATCAGGGCCGAAGTGGCGGCAACGTGGACGGACGTGGGGAAAACGTCGTTGGAGGACTGCGAGGCGTTGACGTGATCGTTCGGGTGAACAACCTTGTCGCTGCCGGCAGCCTTCAGGGCGCGTGTGGCGAGTTCGGCGATGACCTCGTTGGTGTTCATGTTCGAGGACGTGCCGGAGCCGGTCTGGAAAACGTCAATCGGGAAGTCGCCGTCGTACTTGCCCGCAGCTACCTCATCGGCGGCTTCGGCAATCGCCTTGGCCAGCTCGCCGTCGAGCACCCCAAGTTCGGCGTTGGCCTGCGCGGCCGCCTTCTTGACCCGGGCGAGCGCCTCGATGTGGGCGCGCTCCAAGGTCTTGCCTGAGATGGGGAAGTTCTCAACTGCACGCTGCGTCTGTGCACGGTACAGGGCGTTCACGGGGACGCGGACTTCGCCCATCGTGTCGTGTTCAATGCGGAATTCTTCAGTGGAAGTCATGGGGCTAGCTTAGGACGAGGTGCGCCCCGGGCTAAAACCGTGAACTGCATGCTACGGTCACTCGCCAGGGGCGTGGCCTAAAGCTCGCCGATGCCCGAAACCAACTTCGCACGGCCTTCCGCGAGGCTGTACTTCAAGCCGATGACGGCGGCCTGCCCTTTGTCCACTGCGTCGGAGATCACACGGGAACTGTCCACGAGCCGCTGTGAGGTCTGCTTCGTGTGCTCCACCACCATCTCGTTGATGGCGTGCTGGTCGTTCCGCAGGGACGTCAGTACCGAGGGAGTGATCCGCTCCACCAAGTCGCGGATGAACCCGGTGGGCATCTGGCCTGTCTCCACGGCGTCCTTGGTGGCGCTGACCGCACCGCAGCTGTCGTGCCCGAGCACCACGATCAGGGGAACCCCCAACACGCTGATGCTGTACTCCAAGGATCCCAGGACGGCGTCGTCAATCACCTGTCCCGCCGTTCGCACCACGAAGGCGTCGCCGAGGCCCAGATCGAAAATAATTTCCGCTGCAAGGCGCGAATCGGAGCAGCCGAAGATCACGGCAAACGGATGCTGGTTCTCCACCAGCGAGGACCGGCGCGATGCATCCTGGTTGGGATGCGAGGATTCACCGTTGACAAAACGTTCGTTGCCTTCGCGCAGCCGGCGCCAGGCGAGGGCGGGAGTCAGGTATGTAGTCACCGTGCTACTTTACGGCGCGGGGCTGGCCGACGGTGAAACTGTTGCGCCGGGATTGCTGTCCATGGACTTCACGACGGCGGCCGCCAGGACGGTGAACTCGTCCAGTTGTGCCGTCCCGGTGAGGATAACGGTGGTTCCGCGGTACTCCAGGATCATGCTCTTCTCGCCTTTGCCTGCATCCCGGAGTTCCCAGGAGTGGCCGCCGGCGTCGCGGGTGCCGGTAACCGGGGCGCTTTTGGTCTGCTGCAGCAGCCAGGTGGGGTTCGACTGACGGGTCTGGACCAGGCCTATGAAAGCTTCCTTCGGCGTGATGTAGCCCACCTCCCAGGTGGGAACGCCGCTGCCGCTTCCCGATTCCCAGCGTGCATAATTCGGCCGGAACCCGCCCCCGGTATCCGGCGCCGCCGGTGTGAATCCCGCCACATCCGCAGCGTTCCGGGATACCGCGCTGACGTTGATGTCCGGCCGGAATCCGTCCGTTTTGGGAAGTGGATTCATCAGGATCACGGGCAGGAAGGCGCCGATGCTGACCACCAGGGCAACGATCATGCCGATCACGGACGCGTTGGCCCGCTTGGCGGCCGCGGCCGGGATGACGGGCTTCACCACAGGCTGGTCGGCCGGCGGGGTGCCCCCTGCGGCGCGTCCGGGCTCTGCGGGATCTGTCCCGGGGCTGGTCTTTTCCTGCATTTCACTCACCCCTCTATAGTCGCCCATGCAACGGCTCAACTCACATTCGGGCCGCAATCAGCACTTATAGCCATGTTGCGTCCGGGCGTCATGCCACCACCCATCGGTGGCGCCGCGACTATGATCAGTAGCAGAGGAATCACCGCGTCGGCTGAATCCGGCTGAGCGGGTCCAATGATCGCCACTCGAAGAAGAGGTTCACGTGTCACCAGCGTCCATGACCCAGAAGTACTCCACACTTTCCCCGTCGCTCGCCGTCGGCATCGACGAGCCGGACCGCAACCTCGCACTTGAGCTTGTACGCGTCACCGAAGCCGCAGCCATCGCCGGCGGCCACTGGGTTGGCTTCGGCGATAAGAACAAGGCTGACGGCGCCGCAGTCGACGCCATGCGCTCTTTCCTTCAGACAGTCCACTTCAATGGCGTGGTGGTCATCGGTGAAGGGGAAAAAGACGAAGCCCCCATGCTGTTCAACGGCGAACGCGTTGGCGACGGCACTGGGCCCGAGTGTGACGTCGCAGTTGACCCGATCGACGGCACCCGGCTCACGGCCCTGGGCATCAACAATGCCCTTGCCGTCCTCGCGGTGGCCGAACGCGGTTCCATGTTCGACCCGTCAGCCGTGTTCTACATGGAGAAGCTCGTAACGGGCCCCGAGGCTGCCGACATGGTTGACCTGCGTCTGCCGGTGAAGCAGAACCTGCACCTCATCGCCAAGGCCAAGGGCGTGAAAGTTAACCAGCTCAACGTGATGATCCTGGACCGCGACCGTCACCGCCCCCTGGTGGAGGAGATCCGCGAAGCCGGTGCGCGCACCAAGTTCATCATGGACGGCGACGTCGCCGGCGCCATCGCCGCAGCCCGCTCCGGGACCGGCGTTGACGCCCTCATGGGCATCGGCGGCACCCCGGAAGGCATCGTTGCGGCCTGCGCCATCAAGTCCCTCGGCGGCGTCATCCAGGGCCGGCTGTGGCCCACCAGCGATGACGAAAAGCAGAAGGCCCTCGACGCCGGCCACGACCTGGACCGCGTTCTGTCCACCAACGACCTCGTGTCGAGCGACAACTGCTACTTTGCGGCCACCGGCATCACCGACGGCGATCTCCTCAAGGGTGTCCGCTACTCCAAGGACAAGGTCCTGACCCAGTCCATCGTGATGCGGTCCAAGTCCGGCACCATCCGCTTCGTCGAGGGTGAGCACCAGGCCAGCAAGTGGGAAGGCTACGCCCGCAAGAATTAGGCGCGGCGCAGTTAAAGGAGCGCCCACCGCATCTGCGGTGGGGCGCTCTTCTGCATGGCGTCTCGGTTCCTGGCCCGGCTTCCCGGCCCGGCCCGGCTGTGAAGGGCCGGTACGGGGCCTTGGTATAGGGTTGAATTCATGAGTCTTGCCGTTGTGCCCTGTACTGACCGCGCCGTCTGGGACGGACATGTTGACCGGCTCCAAGGGCATCCGCAGCAACTGTGGGGCTGGGGTGAGACCAAGGCCATGCACGGCTGGTCAGTGGACCGCGTCCTGGTGGCTGACGGTGAAAACGTTCTTGGTTGCGCCCAGTTGCTGATCCGCAGGCTGCCCTTGCCGTTCCGGGCCCTGGTCTACGTACCGCGCGGGCCAATGTGCACCGCCGAAAACGCTACGGCCGTCCTGGAACAGCTCGCCGCCTATGCTGCCTCCCGCCACCGGGGTGTCGCGCTGAGCATCGAGCCGGACTGGGACGCCGAGTCCCCCTACGAAGGCGCAGTTGCTGCCGCCGGCTTCAAGCCATCCGTTAACACCGTGCTGATCCCGCGCACCCTCATCCTTGACCTGGCCAAGACAGATGATGAGCTGATGGCTGACATGTCCAAGTCCACCCGCGCCAACATCCGCAAGGCGATGCGCAGCGAGGTGGAATTCCGGAAGGTGCAGAGCGCCGCGGAGCTCGAGCAGGTCCTGGGCATTTATCATGAAACCGCCGCCCGTGCCGGCTTCGGAATCCACGAGGACCAGTACTACCGGGACATCTTCACCAACCTCGGCGAGGGCTCACCCATCATCGGGGCGTTCGACGGCGGCCGGCTGCTGGCCTTCGTCTGGCTCTCCCGCAGCGGCGCGACAGCATTTGAGCTCTACGGGGGCGTCTCGGCCGATGGCCAGAAGCAGCGCGTGAACTACGGCGTCAAGTGGGCCGCCCTGCAGGCCATGCGCGCGGACGGCTGCGGGCGCTACGACTTCAACGGCCTCCTCAACGATGGAATCTCCGACTTCAAGAAGCAGTTCGCCAAGCACGAGAACATGCTGATGGGGACGTGGGAGCGCCCGCTGTCACCGCTTTACCCCGTATATGCCAAGGCCATGCCTGCCGCCCGCAAGGGGCTGCAGGCGGCACGCAAGGCCCTGCCGGCAGCCCGCCGCGGCCTGCAGAACGCCGTGCCCGCCGCACGCAGGGCCCTCCCCGCTGCGCGCCAGGCGTTGCCGGCCGCCCGTCAGGCCCTGGCAAAAGTTACCCGGCGTTAGGAGCTGGCGTTAGGAACCGGCGCCAGGAGCGCCGGTGGTGACGGCAAACGCGACGGCCTTCTCCGCCGCTGAGGCCACGGCGTGGACATTCACCGGGGCCTCAGAGGCGGCCAGGAATGCACTGCCGCCGCGGGCCAGCTGCAGGTCGCCCTTGGGGGAGTCCAGGTACACCACACCTTCCACCACCATGATGACCACGGCGCCTGACTGTGCGAGCGGAACCGGCGCTGCGCCCGGGGCCAGTTCAATCCTCTGAAGCTGGAACTCCCGGAACGGCGGCCGGTACAGTTCCTGGCCCAAACCGGAAATTTCCGGATGCAGCCTCGGAACTTCCACGGAAGTGAAGTCGACGGTGCGCAGGAGTTCGGGCACGTCGACGAATTTGGGTGTCAGCCCGCCCCGGAGGACGTTATCGGAGGAGGCCATGACTTCCACACCCAAGCCGGACAGATAGGCGTGGATTTTGCCCTCGGGCAGGTATACAGCCTCGCCGGGTGCCAGCGAAATGCGGTTGAGCAGCAGCGAGATCAGGACGCCGGGATCACCCGGGTACTGCGCGTGCAGGCTCACCACCGTGGACAGCTCCGTTTCGTACGGTGCCAGCGAAGCGCCCGAGCTCAGGGCAGCAGCCACAGTGGCCGTAGCCCCGGCAACCTCTTCGCCGCCGTTGATCAGCCGTTCCAGCGCGCTCCTCAGGCCCACGCGTTCGTCGGCTGAATCAAGGTCGTTCATCAGCTCGGTCAGCAGGGGCGGCACCTTGGATGCGACCAGGTCGAAACAGGCTTCGATATGGGCCAGGATCTTCCGGGTGGCGGCAGGAGCCCGGAATCCGCAGAGTGATTCAAAGGGAGTCAGCGCGAAGATCATTTCCGGCTTGTGGTTGTCATCCCGGTAATTCCGGTGGGCCGCGTCAGGGGCGATGCCCTCAGCATTTTCCCGGGCAAAACCGGCCCTGGCCTGCTCGAGGCTGGGGTGAACCTGAAGTGACAAAGGCTCGTTGGCCGCCAGGATCTTTGTCAGAAACGGTAGACGCGGCCCGAACTCCGCCACCGACTCGCTGCCGAGGAAGTGCTCGGGATCGGAGGCGATCAACGCATCCAGGGGTGTTTCGGAGCCGTCAGCGCGGCGGGCCATTGAAGGGGCCCCCGGATGCGCGCCGATCCACAGTTCCGCTTCCGGACCGCCGGACGCCGGACGCCCCAAAAGCTCCGCGATGGCCGTCCTGGATCCCCAGGCATAGTCGCGGAGGGCGTTTTCAAGTTCGTACACAGCCGGTCCATTCCTTAGTATTCAGCTCTTCAGTGATGTCTGTGTGAGGTGCGGGAGGCAGCGCTCCTACAGCGGCGCGCACTGCCCGTTAGTGGCCACAAGCTCGCGGATGGCCTCTTCGTTGCCCTGGCGCTTGAGCTGGTTCAGCAGCTCGGCGGTGATCGGTTCGCCGTCGGGCGTTGTGGTCACCGGGGTGAAGTCCGACGGCGGCGGGGTCTGCTGCGCAGGCATGTCCGCTGGAAGTCCGGCAACCGGCCGCAAGGGTGCCGCTGCCTGCAGGTGTCCGCCCGCAGCGGCTGCCTCCACCATTCCGTCGGTGGGTGCATCAGCCTGCGGTCCCGAGGCCGATGCCAGGAGCTGGTCCACCTTGGTGTGGATGACGTCGAAGTCGGGCACGGTGGAGAAGGATGCGTCAAAGTCGGGCGGCCCGATGGTGAGCCGTTTGACCTGCTGCCCCTTGGCCTTCATGGCCAGATCCACAAAACTGCCCAGCTGCGACGAGGAAATGTTGGACTCCACCACCTTGGTACCGGCACTGGCGATGTCCTCGAATTTGGACAGCAGGGTGGCGGGGTCCAACTGCTTCAGCATGGCCTGTTGGACACATTGCTGGCGCTGGATCCGGGAGTAGTCGTCGACGTATTCGCGGGACCGTCCGTACCACAGCGCATGCTCGCCATCGAGGGTCTGTTCACCGGCGGGAATCCAACCCAGCGGCATGCCGTGGGTCCGCGTCACCTCGTCGAAATAGCCGCTCATCGGCACCCAGCCGCCGGCTTTGATCTTGATGCCGCCCATGGCGTCGATGAGTTTGGCGAAGCCGGCCATGTCCACCAGGACATAGGCCTGGACTTTGAGGCCGAGCGTCCCCGAGACGGCCTCGAGCGTGGCCTGCGCACCGGGATCGGCCACGCCGGGGTAGAGGTCTGCGTGTTCGTTGGTCACTTCGGTGTTGATGGCGTTGATCAGGCATTCGTCACCGCAGTTGTACCCGTCCGGGTAGATCTTGCGCATCGGGGAGCCCTCGCTGAACTGGGCGTTCTGGAGGTTGCGGGGCACGGAGATGATGGCAGTCTGGCCGGACTTGGCGTCGACGCTGAGGACCGAGAGACTGTCCGGGCGCCGTCCGGTGCGGTCATCACCGGCGTCCCCGCCCATCATCAGGAAGTTGTAGCGGCCGTCCACGGGATCGATCGCAGGGCCGG
Organism: Pseudarthrobacter sp. IC2-21; assembly: GCF_034048115.1. Classification (NCBI taxonomy): domain Bacteria; kingdom Bacillati; phylum Actinomycetota; class Actinomycetes; order Micrococcales; family Micrococcaceae; genus Pseudarthrobacter; species Pseudarthrobacter sp. IC2-21. The sequence goes on from NZ_CP139145.1 coordinate 1,273,448, forward strand.
TGGAGAAGATATTGCCGATGGCGTTGCGCCCGACGTTGAGCAGGTAGGCGGCATAACCCAACGTGCCGCTGCCCAGGACCAAGGCGATAACAAGGGAAATCACGACGGCGGGCCGCGCCCCCGGTGCCAGGAGGACCGGCCTGATCAGCCGCAGGGTATTGAGAAAGAGGAACGCCCACCCGAGGGCGAGCGCCGCGAGGACCACGATGATCACCAGCGAAGCGAAGGGGTTGGTGATGACGTTTATCAGGAGGGTGCGGTTGAGGACCAACAGCAGCACTGCTGCCACCAGGACCACCCAGACGGCCAGGGTCACCCGCAGCGCGGTTCGGCCCAGTTTACGGTCGCCGGCCACAATCTGGGCGCTTCCGGGTACCAGAAGGGTCATCAGCAGCAGGACAAAGGCCCGTTTGGTCCGGACCGGGGACGAGGCACCGGACGGAAACCGTACGGGGTCGGTCATGACCGGGCCGGGGGCGGGGTGCTGCAGTTCGCTTCTGGACATGTTCCCGGCCTAGCGGCTGCCCCGGAGGACGCCATTGCCGTCAGCGAAGACCTCGCTGACCTTCTGCCGGAGGCTGGCTCCCTTACGGGCGGCCGCATTGTTGAGCTCCTGGGCGAAGTCAACAAGGTCTGCACGAAGCGACGCTGCCATTGCGTCCGTGCCCGAGGCGAGGATGCGGACGGCGAGCAAGCCGGCGTTGCGGGCGCCCGCTATGGACACGGTGGCGACCGGGACGCCGGCGGGCATCTGCACGATGGACAGGAGGGAATCCATGCCGTCAAGGGTCTTCAACGGGACGGGAACGCCAATAACGGGCAGGGGAGTCACGCTGGCGAGCATGCCGGGCAGGTGGGCCGCCCCGCCGGCACCGGCAATGATCACGCGCAGGCCGCGCTCATGGGCGCTCTGCCCGTACTTGATCATTTCCGTGGGCATCCGGTGAGCGGACACCACGTCGGCTTCAAAAGGTATGCCGAATTCAGCCAGAGCATCAGCCGCGGCCTCCATCACCGGCCAGTCCGAATCCGACCCCATGACGAGTCCCACGATGGGTCCAGTGCCGGTTTCGGCAGTCCCGCCGCCGGCGGTGGTTTCGATGCTCATGCGTTCTCCTCGGAAATGCGTGCTGAATCGTCGGCCGGAATCCGGCCGTCCCGGATGATGGAAGCCACCCGGGTGGCGCGCCGACGCACTGAGTCCACGTCGTCGGTGGAGTCGCCGACAAGGTTGACGTGGCCGATCTTGCGTCCAGGCCGCACCGACTTGCCGTAACAGTGGACCTTGGCCGCCGGTTCGCTGGCGAGGGCAGCCGGGTACGCCGAGAAGAGGTCCTGGTTGTCGCCGCCGAGGAAATTCTTCATCACCACCACCGGGCCCAGGACGTCGGTAGCACCCAGCGGAAGGTCCAGGACTGCCCGCAAATGCTGTTCAAACTGGCTGGTGACCGAGCCGTCCTGTGTCCAGTGACCCGTGTTGTGCGGCCGCATGGCGAGTTCGTTGATGAGGAAACCGGTTCCGGTCCCGGGAGTTTCAAAGAGTTCGGCGGCCATCACGCCGGTGACGCCGAGTTCGTTGGCGATGCGCAGCGCCGCGTCTTCGGCCGCTGCCGCAACCTCCAGGGGGATGCCTAGGGCGGGGGCAATGACCTCGTCGCAGACACCGTCCACCTGGATGGTGTGCACCACGGGCCAGGCCCTCGCTTCGCCGCCGGGGGTCCGCGCCACCAGGGCGGACAATTCGCGGCTGAATTCAACCTTCGCTTCGGCGAGCAGCGGACTCATGGCTTCGAACCACGGAGCGGTCCCGTCAGCCTCTTCGGGAGACCCGACGATCTGCACGCCCTTGCCGTCGTACCCTCCGCGCGGCATCTTGAGGACAACGGGCCAGCCGATGTTGTTACCGAATTCCACCAGGGCGGCGACGTCGGCGACCTCGGCCCACGCCGGGTTGGGGAGGCCCAGCCTGTCAATGGCCGCGCGCATGACCAGTTTGTCCTGCGCGTTCACCAGGGCATCGGGACCGGGCTGGACGTTGACGCCGGCGGCCAGGAGCTCGCGAAGGTGATCGTTGGGCACGTGTTCGTGATCAAACGTCATGACATCCAGCCCGTCCGCGAAGTCGAGCAGAGTCTGGAGATCTTTGTAGTCACCCACCGGCGACGTCGAGACGGCTGAGACGGCTGAAACGTCCTCAGCTTCGGCAAGCACACGAAGTTCGAAACCAAGGGCGGTGGCGGCTGGGGCCATCATGCGCGCAAGCTGGCCGCCGCCAACCACGCCGATTACTGGAAAAGTCACATATGCCAGCCTACAGAAAAGGTCGCCGGATCCCGGCTTTGGGGCGCCACGAGGCCCGCAAACCCCATAATTCGGCCGCAGCACAACACGGCCGGCAGGTTGGTTCCCAGAATTGGGGGCTAAAATAATCTTCTGGCCGTGTGGCCCACAGAACGGACGGCCATGGAGGGTCATGATTAACTCACTCGCAGATCGTATCCGGGGACTAGCCTCGCTGTTTTGGCGCGAGGTGGCCAAGTTCGGAGCAGTTGGCGGTGTGGCGTTCGTCATTGACAACGGCCTGACGTACTACCTGATGCACGGCCCCATGACGGACAGCGAAGCAAAGGCCCGCTTCGTCGGCGCCAGCATCGCCACAATCTTCTCCTGGGTCGCCAACCGGCTGTGGACATTCCGGCACCGGCGGCAGGCCAACGTGCTCCGCGAATTCCTGATGTTCATCCTCATCAACGGCATCGGGATCGGCATCTCCACGGGATTCACGGCCCTGGCCAAGTATTCGTTTAACGTGACCGATAAGAACATGCTGTTCGCCGCCGGAGTTGTGGGCATCCTGGTGGCCACCGTGGTCCGCTTCTTTGCCTACCGGTTCCTTGTCTTCAACCAGGAACTGGACCAGGAGCCGGAGTTCTCGCACGACCACGAGATCATCGAGGGGCATCCCCAGGACAAGGCCGCGGCGGCAAGCATCCCGGGAGGTCCGGCAGGCACACGCGGCTCAGAAGTTCCTGATCAGGATGCATCGGGAAGTACCAGGCAGTCCTGACCGCTGAGGCCGCGTCTTTCGCCGGCCGCGGCTCCCGTGGAGTTCCCTGAGTTGGCGGGACGGGCATCCCTTATGTCCCCTGAACGCTTACGTCCCCTGAATGCGTTCCGCTGCCAGGAGCTGGTCCGTTAGCTGCACCTCGGTGTGGGCCAGCACCACTGAACCCCCGCCGTGCCAGGCGCCCAGGCAGTTCGCCAGTGCCGCTTCCAAACCATCGCCTGCCGTCACCAGGAGCCTCACGCCCTCATCGTGCGGTGCCGAGAAACCTGTGATCAGGTCGGCGTGGCGGTGACGCGTTCCCCGTCGGTCGGTGACAGCGAAGCCGGACCCGGACGGATCTGAGTGGGCCATAAAAATGTCACCGTGTGAACGCACTTCCGCCGCGTAGTCGATGACTCCGGCAGGAAGTTCTCCCGGCCACCGCATCGCCAGCGCGGGCAGGGCGACGGCAATGACGGCGTCGTACGTTCCTGCCCCGGTTCCGGGGTTGTCCGTAACGAGCAAATCGGCCTCGCCCCCGTCAAGGACTGTCTCCATGCCGAGCTGCCAGGCGGCGAGGGCCCAAATCATTGATTTCCAATGGACCGGTAAGTCAAGGCGCAACCGCATTTCCGGTTCGGCGTCCAGTTCGTCCTGCAGCAGGTTGCCGGTTTTGGCGACCCAGTTGTCCAGAACCCGGCCTGAAAGTTCCACCCGTTCGGAGTCCGGTCCGTACCAGGTGAGCCGGGGAGAGGTGGAGTGGCCGGAACGCAGGCTGGTCATCAGTTCGATCGCCGGGATACTCATGGCACCATCTTGCCACGCGTGCCGGGGGCCACGCCCGGCCCGGGGAAAACGCCCGGGGCCGCCGAGCCGGGGCTTTGACCAGGCGAAAAGCCCTGTGATGTTAGTCACAGTTAATTCGTCCGCCTATTTGTCTTATTGGCTTCGCGCCTGTACATTCGGCCGGTATTCATGGGAATCCGGTCCCGTGGTCGTCGTTCCGGGGCCTGCGCCGTCCGCCGCGCCGAGCGTGGTGAAAATTATCCGGGCGTGGCGTGACGGCGTTTCGCCGGAAAAGGTGATTATTATCCAGCGACGGCTTGACTCTCCGCTAGTTACACACGTGTAATTAGATATCGAAAGCGACTGCATAAATACCCGCACTCAACCGAGTGTCAACGGGAACCATACAGTGGCAGCAAACTTTCAGGAGGGTCGCCGTGGGGCAAGCAGAGCGTATCCATGAAGATGCCGTCGCCGGCCAGGCTACGGCGAAATACCGCGCAAGGGGAGTACCCAGCGACTGGTATGTGGATCCCGCCGATCCTGACGCTGCGGACCGCTACAACCGCACCACAAAGGATTCCCTCCAGGACCAGGCCACGGCCTTCCTGGCGGCCCACGAAGCGCTCCTTGACGGCGGACATGACGAGGATGACCTTGACCCGCCCATGGAACTGCGCACTCCCGGCCCGGAAGCGACCCAGCCGGTATGGATCGGACTGCCGTTCCAGCAGGACTTTGACGACGAAGGTGAACTTGGCTGGCAGACTGATGCCCTGTGTGCCCAGACTGACCCGGAAGCGTTCTTTCCGGAAAAGGGTGGATCCACACGCGACGCCAAGAAAGTGTGCGGCGCATGCAATGTGCGTTCACAGTGCCTCGAATATGCGCTGGCGAATGATGAACGGTTCGGCATTTGGGGCGGCCTTTCCGAGCGTGAACGCCGGCGGCTAAGGAAGCGAGCAAGCTAATTCTTCAGGAAGTACACGTCACTGCCGTTGTGGTTTCCCACAACGGCAGTGCCTATCTCCCCAGAACCCTGGCCGCCCTCGCGGACCAGACCCGGCCAGCGGATTCCGTCATCGGAGTGGATACCGGCTCGCGCGATGACTCTGCTGCCCTCCTCGAACGGGCTCTGGGAACAGAGAACGTCATTGGTGTTCCCCACGGCAGGAGCGGGATGGGCGGCGCTGTGCGCGCCGGCCTCAGCGCGCGCTCGCCCTGGGGAGGTGAGCCGGACCGGGCCGCCAGAGAGTGGATTTGGCTGCTCCATGATGATGCGGCTCCGGCGCCGGAGGCGCTGGCGGAGCTGCTGGGTGCCGTGGAGCGCGCACCCTCTGTCACGGTGGCCGGGTGCAAGCAACTGGACTGGCACAGCGAACGCCGCCTGATCGACGTCGGACTGTCCACCAGCAGGTGGGCTGAGCGCCTTACCCTCATCGACGCCGATGAACTTGATCAGGGCCAGTACAACGGCCGTTCGGACACCTTTGCTGTCAACTCAGCCGGCATGCTGGTGCGGCGTGACATCTGGGAACACCTGTCGGGCTTCGACCCCGCCCTGCCAGGCACCGGCGATGACGTGGACTTCTGCTGGCGCAACCGTCTCGCCGGGCATCGGGTGGTGGTGGTGCCTACGGCGCGGATGTTCCATGTTGCCCATCGGCCGCACGGGCAGGGCAACCCCTCGGCAGCCCGCAAAGCACAGGTACACCTCCGGCTGAAGCACGCGCCCCTGTGGAAGGTTCCTGTCCACGCCGTGGGCGCGCTGCTCGGTAGCCTCTTTAAACTCGTGCTCAGCGTCGCCGTTAAGGACCCGGGACATGGCTTCTCTCAACTCGTAGCCACGTTCGCGGCCCTGGCCAGGCCTGCCGCGCTGGCCAAATCGCGCCGCACGGCAGCCAGCACACGCCGGATCCGGCGGTCTGTCATCAAGAAACTGCAGACCCCCCGCCGTGAAGTGTGGAACCACCGCCGCTCGCTCATCGAAGCGCTGGGCGCGGACAAGTCCACCGCCGACGGCCTGGTCCAGGATCCGCTGGCGGACCAACCGACGGGCGACTCCTCCGACGACTTCGCGGCGCTGACCACCACCGAGCGCGGCTGGGTGGGCACCGGCGCTCTCGCTGCCATCATCATTGCGTCGGCCGCTTCGCTCACAGCTCTCAGCGGCCTGTTCCGGGCCGAAGCCGTTTCCGGGGGCGGACTGATTCCGGTCTCGGCTTCCCTGAGCGAAATCTGGCATCACGCCTCAAGTTGGTGGATCAGCCTGGGGGCAGGCCTTCCCGGCAAGGGTGACCCCTTCGACTACGTGCTGTGGATCCTCGGCGTTCTCGGTGGCGGAGATGCCAACGCGGCTATGGCCTGGCTGCTTCTGCTCGCTGCCCCGCTGTCCGGTTTAACGGCGTGGTTTGCCGCTGGCGGGGTAACCGTCCGCCGACGCTTCCGCTTCATTGCGGCGCTCTTCTGGGCTGCCGCACCAGCCCTCCAGGTGGCCCTCAACCAAGGCCGGGCGGGGGCGCTGATCGCGCACATCATGATCCCGTTGCTGGTGTTGGCGCTGCTGCGCGCCACAGGTTCCGCCGTGGGCCATGGGAGGTTCGCCCTGCCGTCACCGGGGGAGCTCCGGTTCCCCGAAAAGCCGCCTGCACGGCCCGGGATCAACGGCCTGCCGTCCTGGACTGCCGCGGCAGCCGCCGGCCTGGCCCTGGCCGTGGTGGCGGCCTGCGCACCCGTGCTCCTGGTCCCTGCTGCGGTGCTGATTGTGCTGTGCGGGCTGATGCTGGGCAGGCGTGGGCGCACCGTGTGGTGGGCGCTGCTGCCCAGCGCCGCACTGTTTCTTCCGTTCGGGCTCTCCGTCATCGACAGGCCGCGTGCGCTCCTGGCTGATCCTGGTGTGCCGCTCGGATTTGACGCGGCCCCGCTGTGGCAGCAGGTGCTGGGCCAGCCGCTGCTGTTCGCTCCGGATGGCGGCCTGTCCGGCCTTCCCTGGTTCAGCGGCGGAGCCGTCCCCTGGGCGATTCTCCTGGCACTGCTTGTGGCCGTCCCGGTCCTGCTGCTGGGAGTGGCTGCACTTTTTCTCCCTGGCAAACGGAGCGGGACCGCCCGCGCCCTCTGGGCCGCGGCACTGACCATCCTGGTGGGCGGCTGGTTTGCCAGCCATGTCGCCACGGCCGCCAGTGCCGATAGCCTGGTTACCCCGTTCACCGGCCCGGCTGTTTCCGCCGCCGGTTTCGCACTCCTGGCAGCGGCGCTCATCGGCGCGGAGCGCCTCTTGGACGCGGCACACCGCTCGGCCTCGCGGAACGCCAGCCGCAGCGTGGCACTTCGTGCTGCCACCGCCGTCGCCATGGTGCTGCTCCTGGCCGGTCCGTTGGCAGGCATGGCCGTATGGTCTGCCCAGAACGTCCTTCGGCCCGCCGCCCCGGCGCAGGCCTACGACGGTCCGGCGGACGCCGGGCTGGGCACGCCCCGGCTCGTTGAGGCTGCCGGCGCCCGGACCCTTCCCGCCACGGCGATTGACCGTGGCACCGGGCCGGAGCAGTCCCGCACCCTGCTCATCAGCACCCACGAGAACGGGACGTTTGACGCGGCCCTGATGCGCGGTGCGGGAACCACCCTGGACAGCCTTTCCGCCATTGCGGCAGCCCGCAACATCATGGGTGCCCCGGGCCAGGAGACAATCCGGGAAGACGACGACGTCACAGGCTCGCTGCGCAGCGTTGTGGCCACACTGGTGGCCGGGCAGGGTGTGGATCCCCGGCCGGAGTTGGAGCGCCTGGGTGCCGGGTTTGTGGTGCTGCGCTCCGCGGACACGGCAGCCCAGTTAACCGCGAGCAGGATGGACGCCGTGCCTGGCCTGGTTGCCGTGGGGCAGACGGATGTGGGCTGGCTCTGGCGGATCACCCCGCTCAACCAGCCTGCCCTGCATCCTGCCGACGTCGCCCACCGCGTTCGGATTGTGGACCCTGCCGGAGCCACGGTGACCCTGGTGCCTTCCAAAAACGACGACGTCGACAGCCCCGTCCCGGCGGGCCCGGAAGGCCGGCTCGTAACTCTTGCTGAACGGGCGGATCCCGGATGGAGCGCCTGGTTCGACGGGCAGAAACTGACGTCCACCACCTCCGGCTCGGCCCAGGCCTTCACGCTGCCGGCTTCGGCCGGTCAGTTGACCATCCGCTATGACGCCCCGTGGGCCCTGTGGTCAGGCATCATGCAGGTCACGGTGTTCGGGCTCACTGTGATGCTCGCCCTGCCGATGCCGGCACGGCGGCCCAACACCGGGCTGTCACGGGACGAGGGCTCTTTGCGTAAGGAACACCAAAATGCATAACACCGCTCCAACCCCCGCCCCGGCGGCCCGCAAGCCTGCTCCGGGCAGCGTCGAGGAGCAGGACGGGATGCCGGGCGCACCGGCAGGCGCACCTCCGGCCGTACCGCCGGCGGGTGCCGGCGCCACTGGCCCAGCCAAGCCTGCTCCCCGCAGGAACCCGACCAAGGACATGCTCGCCGGCCTTGTCTCGGCGTTGGCGATCGTTGCCGCGGCGGGCGGAATCGTTGCTGCGGCATCCTTCGCCCCCCAGCCCGCAGGCAGCCGTCCCATCCCGGCCGTGCAGGCCTCCGTTCCCGCCGGTGCGAGCATCGGCGTCTGTCCCGGACCGGCACGCCTTCTCGAAGGCACCGAAGCCGGCACTGACCCCCAATTCAGCCCTGAGTCCGCCACGGCGGAGACTGTCGTCACCGGCGCGGTGCTGAGCGCCCCCGGTGGTGTCCTTCCCGCCAGCCAGCTCTCCACTCTTAACGGGACTCCCGCCGTCGAGATCGCCAAAGGCGGCACCCAGCCGGCTCAGTCCGGTCCGCAGGACCTGAAGGCCGGGGTGCTCAACAGTCACCGGGTCAGCGGTGCCACCGTGCTGGGGGCGGACGCGATGGCAGGCCAGAAACCGTCAGCGGCCGGTGCGCTGAAGTACTCGGCGACGGACGGCGACCTGCAAGGGACCGCGGCAGCCAACTGCACACCGCCGGCCAACGATCTTTGGCTCGCCGGCGCCAGCACCACTGTGGGGCGCACATCCGTCCTGGTCCTCAGCAACGCCTCGAGCACTCCCGCTACCGTGAGCCTTGAGCTGTTTGGGAGCAAGGGCCAGATCCAGGCGCCCGGCAGCAGGGGGCTCCTCGTCGCCCCGGGAACCACCCGTTCCATCGTCCTCGCCGGCCTGGCTCCCGGTGAGCGGCAACTGAGCGTCCATGTCCGGAGCGCCGGCGGTCCCGTCGCCGCGGTCATTCAACAGAGCGTCCTGAGGGGACTGACGCCGGGCGGCCTGGACTTCATCACGCCGGGGGCCGCGCCGGCTGCCCGGCAGGTCATGACCGGCCTGGACATCCAGGATGCCGGCGGCATTTCAGCGATGACGGGGAAGTCGGGCTTCGGCGACGCGGGCCCCGCTCTGAACATCACCGTGCCCGGCCCTTCCGACGCCGTGGTGGAGGTCAAGCTCTTCGGCCGCGATGGTCAGAAAGCCCTCCCCGGCGGCGGCGTGGTCACGGCGAAGGCAGGCTCCGCCACCGAGATTTCCTTGGCAGGCGTCCCGGCCGGCCGCTACACGGTGTCCACCAGCTCGGACGTCTCATTCGTGGCTTCGGCGCGTGTAACGCGCGGCGTCAACGGCGCCAAGGCCTCCGATGTGGCGTGGGCGGCCTCGGGCGTCAGGCTCGGCAGCCAGCACGTTGTTCCGGTGCCCCAGGGCGGTGACCGCAGCCTCGTCTTCGGCGTGCTGGAGAACCGGGCCACCATTTCCTACGCAGCCGTGACAGCCGACGGCAGGATCCGCCCGGCAGCCACTGCGGACGTCGCCGGCGGAACCACCACCTCCATCAAGCTTCCCGAGAAAGTGGAGGAGTCGGCCGTGGTGGCCTACGTGGTCTCAGCGTCGGGCGACGCCGCCTACGGTGCCCTGCTGCTGCAGCAGGACGGCCGGGAGGACATTTCCACGCTGGCCCTGATGCCTGCCGCGTCGGGGCAGGAAAAGGTCGCGGTCTCCCTCGGCTACTAAACCTCGGCTACTTACGTCGACAACGAAGGCCAGGCGGGCGGTCAGTACCTGCGGCGGTAGACCGGATCCAGCGTCTCCGGGGCCACTCCGAGCATCTCTGCCGTGTGCTCCACCACAACGTCGTGCACCAGGTCCTGGAGTTCATCCAGGCTGCCACAACCCTGTTCCACCACCCGGCGGTACAAGGTGATCACCGGGCCTTCCCCGTCCGTTGCCGGCGTGTAGGCACCCATCGGCGGAGGCGCAGCCTGGGCCACCAGCTGCTCCAGGTCCGGCGGGATCTCATCCACGGCAAATCGAACGCCGTCCAGCGTCTTTCCCCAGATGTCGTGGAGCCGCTGAGCGGAGTCCAGGACCAAGTCATCAAAACGGTCAGACCGCGTCCGGTATCCGGGATGAGTGGGCAGGACGAGTTCCCCCCGCAGGCCGCGGCCGTGGCGGTTCCGGCGGCGCATCGCAAAACTCCGGCCCGTTGAGCTTGGTCCCGTTTCTGTACCGGAGGCGTCCGCGTCAGCCAAACGGACCGAAAAAGCTGAATCATGGTTCGATGACTGCATACATTGACTGTAAACCCGGTCGCAGTTTTACGCGAGACTCACCGCCGGCAGGCCCGGGGCGCGGCGGTTGGTGCGGCAAATACCGGGAAACGAAGGTCAGGCAGAGTAGTCTGTGATGTCGTGGGAGCTATCCGTCAATGTTCACGATCGGCCTGCCGTCAGTCAGCGGTGGCGACTTTGACGTACGTCTACGCTGACTCCACCGCAGTCCTGGGTCCCCTTGCCACCTACGCCGAGCCGCATTGTTACGATTTGTGCGAGCAGCATGCCGGGTCACTGACAGTTCCCCGCGGCTGGGAGGTGCTTCGGCTGGCGATGCCCACCACTCCCCAGCAGCCCGGCCCGGACGACCTCCTTGCCCTGGCCAACGCAGTCCGGGAAGCGGCAGCCCTGCCGCCCAAGCCGCAGACAACGCCGGCCCAGCGTGCTGCACACTCGGCGCTGGAAGCGCCGGCCGGTGCTGAAGGCACACGCCGGGGCCACCTCCGCATCCTGCGCGAACCGTCCTGATTCTCCACTGCCCCGGACATCGTGCCGGATCACGGATCCACCGGACCTGCACCTGTCCGATGCTGGAGTGGCGGTAGGCTTGAACCTGCTAATCAGTCAGCCACCGGCGCGCGGACGCGCGCCCTTTCGGGAGCATCCAACCATGGCAAAGATCAGTCCTGAACTGTTGTCCGTCCTGCGCTGTCCCGTGACCGGCTCGTCGCTGGTCCAGGAAGGCGAAGAGCTTGTATCGACGGCGGCGGGAGAGTCGGGCGTGAAGCTCCGCTACCCGATCCAGGACGGCATACCGCTCCTGCTGCCGCCGGAACTGCTGCTGGCTGCCACCGCGGCCGGCTCCGACCAGCACGACTCCGCTGCGTCCTGACTTTCACTCCCACATCGACCTGCATGCAGACGCTTTAACGCCGTCGCCGCCATCGGACAGAGCAAAGGAACACCATGACAATTGACTACAAGGTCGCCGACATTTCGCTGGCCGAAGCGGGACGCCACCAGATCCGGCTGGCCGAGCACGAGATGCCGGGGCTGATGTCCCTTCGCAAGGAATTCGGCCCCAGCCAGCCGCTGAAGGGCGCACGGATTGCCGGCTCCCTCCACATGACAGTGCAAACCGCCGTCCTGATCGAAACGCTCACCGCCCTCGGTGCCGAGGTTCGCTGGGCCTCCTGCAACATCTTCTCCACGCAGGATGAGGCTGCCGCCGCCGTGGTGGTGGGCACCGGCACCACCGAGGACCCGCAGGGCGTTCCGGTGTTCGCCTGGAAAGGCGAAACGCTCGAAGAGTACTGGTGGACGGCGCAGCAGATCCTCACGTGGCCCGGCGCGGACGCAGACCCGGAGCTTGGCCCCAACATGATCCTGGACGACGGCGGCGACGCCACCATGCTGGTACACAAGGGTGTCGAATTCGAAGCTGCCGGCGCCGTGCCGGACGCTGCCGAAGATGAATCCGAAGAAGGCCGGATCTTCCTCGATGTGCTCCGCGCCTCGCTTCAGGAGGACAACCAGCGCTGGACCCGGATCGGCTCCCGCCTGCGCGGCGTCACCGAGGAAACCACCACCGGCGTGCACCGCCTCTACCAGCTGGCTGAGCAGGGCAAGCTGCTGTTCCCCGCCATCAACGTCAACGACTCGGTGACCAAGAGCAAGTTCGACAACAAGTACGGCATCCGGCACTCCCTGCCGGACGGCATCAACCGGGCCACGGACGTCCTGATGGGCGGCAAGGTCGCCGTCGTCTGTGGTTACGGTGACGTCGGCAAGGGTGCGGCGGAAGCATTCCGCGGCCAGGGCTCACGCGTGATCGTCACCGAAATTGATCCCATCTGTGCCCTGCAGGCAGCCATGGACGGCTACCAGGTGGCCAAGCTGGAGTCTGTCCTGAGCGAGGGCCACATCTTCATCACCACCACCGGGAACAAGGATGTCATCCTCGCGGAACACATGGCCGGCATGCGTGACAAAGCCATTGTGGGCAACATCGGCCACTTCGACAACGAGATCGACATGGCCGGACTGGCCCGGATCCCGGGCGTCCGGAAAGTGGAGATCAAACCCCAGGTTCACGAGTGGGTGTTCGAGGCCGATCCCGCCACTGGCAAGGACAGCCGCTCCATCATCGTCCTTTCCGAGGGACGCCTGCTGAACCTCGGCAACGCGACCGGCCACCCGTCCTTTGTGATGAGCAACTCCTTCGCCAACCAGACGATTGCCCAGATCGAGCTGTGGACGAAGCGGGACCAGGCTGAGGGCGAGCGGGAGTACGAAAACCAGGTCTATGTGCTGCCCAAGATCCTTGACGAAAAGGTTGCCCGCCTGCACCTGGACGCCCTGGACGTCGAGCTCACTGAACTGTCCAAGGAACAGGCCGAATACCTGGACCTGGATGTCGCCGGCCCGTACAAGCCGGAGCACTATCGTTACTGAGGTGTGACTCCCCGGGCGCGGACGGCGCCCGGGGTTGTTACCTTCAACCATTAAGATCGGACTATGGAGCCAGAAGCAAAGCCACGCCGGATGTCGACCGCCAAAAAGATTCTTGTTGTGGCAGCCGTCTGCGGACTGGCTGCTGCGGGCGGTGTCTTCGCGGCCGTTGCCCCGGGTCTCGCCCGCGGTGCCCTCGAATCGGAGGCGGCCTCCGCTGTCCGCTCCGCGCCGGGCCTGGCGTCACCGGTGGTGCCGCCGGTCAAGGTGGACATCATCCCTGCCGCCGCCGCCAAACAGGTCAACCCGGCCACACCGGCATCTGTGAAGGTGGGCAACGGCAGGATCGAGAGCGTCACGCTTACCAGCACGGCAGGGGAATCAATTCCTGGCACCTTTGCAGCGGACGGCAGCAGCTGGTCGGCCACGGCACCGCTGAAATTCAACACTGAGTACAGCTACACGTATGTGGTGACCGACGGGGCCGGCCGCGAAAGCACGGCCACGCAGGCATTCAATACGGTGTCCAGCACCCACGAAGCCGACGCGGCGATCTACCCCCTGGACGGCATGAAGGTGGGTGTGGGCCAGCCCCTCCAGGTCGTCTTCAGCGAGCCGGTGGTCAACCGGGCTGCCGTGGAGAAGGCCATCAAGATCACCTCCAGCGCGGGCCAGGTCGGGGCCTTCCACTGGTTCAGCGACACCATGGTCCGTTACCGCCCCGAAGGTTTCTGGGCCGCCAACTCCACGGTCACCATGGACATGCAGCTCTTCGGAGTTGATCTTGGCAAAGGCCAGATCGCGAACTTCAACAAGAAGGCCAACATCCGGATCGGTGACAAGAAAGTTGCGATTGCCGACGCCACCGCGCACACCTTCACGCTCAGCGTCAACGACCAGGTAGTCAAGACGCTCCCGGTCAGCATGGGGGACAAGCGCTTCCCGTCCGCCCGCGGCTATGCGGTGCTGATGGAGAAGAACCGCTACGACCACTTCCGCGCTGCGAGCATTGGCCTCAAACCCGGGGACCCGGCGTACTACGGGGAAGTGGATGTCGAATACTCCATTCGGCTGACGCTCAGCGGGGCCTACATTCACCAGGCACTTGACTCCGCTTACCCCTACATCGGCAACACCAACGTTTCCCACGGCTGCATCGGGTTTGCTCCCGACGGCGCCGCCTGGGTCTTTGACAACATGACCACGGGCGACGTTGTGCAGATCATCAACACTGAAGGCGATTACGCCGCCCTGGACGACGGCTATGGGGACTGGAACATCCCTTGGGCCGAGTATGACAACTAGGCCGGTAGGCTCGAGACCAGACACACTGCGCTGCCCGGACCAGAGCCAGGCAGCACGGACCCCAACGGAAGTGACGCTGCTGTGAACGACAACTCGCCGACCCCTGCCAAGCGCACGGAGCCGCAGCCGGATCCGCAACTTGATACTTCTTCGGACTCCGACGAGCCCGCGTTCGCCTGGATGACGGGGCAGCCTGAAAGCCGGGCGGACCGCAAAGCGGCGGAGGCCGCGGCTGTGCCTGCCGACGCTGCGCGCGCCGGCGCCACATCCGCGGACGCTGCACCTGCAGCCGATGAAACTGCCGACGCAAATCCGGCCAGCGCCAAGCCGGCAACGGTCGAACCAGCCAGCGTCGGGTCATCCACCCCAGGGTCATCCACTCCAGGGTCATCCACTCCAGGGTCATCCGCCGGCGGGTCTTCCGCCGCCGGGACCACGGACGAAGGCAAGCCAACCCCGCTCACGGGCGCCGCACGCCACCAGTCCGGCCCTTACAGTGAACCCCTGCCCACCTCGGCCCTGCAGGTCCGCCCTCCCGAGGAGGAAGTTGAGCGCCGCAACGCGGAACGGGAAAGCGCGGCCAACGCCAAACCCGTGGCGCCGCGCATCTGGCAGGTCCTGCTGGCACTGTTCTACCCCGTGATCCTGCTGGTGCTCGCCGTCCGCGCCGTGACCAGCCCCCTGTTCCTCTGGATCGAATACAACCGGCCCGGATTCCCCGGAGACGGGTACGGTTTCAGCACCGATGACAGGATGACCTACGGCTCCTACGCGGTTGACTATCTCAGCAACTGGGCAGGACCGCGATACCTCGGGGACCTGGTGAACCGGAGCGGGGCCAGCCTGTTCAAGGATGGCGAGGTCAGCCACATGGCGGACGTCAAGACGGTCATCCTCTCGGCCTTCGGCGCAGGTGCGCTCCTCATTGCACTCAGCATCGTGGCTATCGCCTACCTGCGCCGCCGAAGCACCGGGGGAGTCCGGCGGGGGCTCTTCGCAGGCTCCATCGTGTCGCTGGCAATCATCCTGGGCCTCGGGGCACTGGCGGTGCTGAGCTGGCAACAGTTCTTCACCGAGTTCCACCGGATCTTCTTCGCCAGCGGTTCCTGGACGTTCGCGCTGGAGGACACCCTGATCCGGCTGTTCCCGGGGCAGTTCTGGATCGATGCGGGCATCGTCATTGCCGGGCTGGTCTTCCTGGTCTCCGTGGTGACCCTGATCCTCACCTGGCCTACGCGCCGGCGCCGCGGACTGCTGAAAGATGACGTGGAATCCGTTGAGGTTGCGGCCTAGCTGCGGTAGAGCCCGGCAACCTCGGCTTCAAAATCACGGACGACGGCGGCTCTTTTCAGTTTGAGCGAAGGCGTCAGGTGGCCGGATTCCTCCGTAAGGGTGGCCGCCAGGATGGTGAAGCTGCGGACCGCTTCGGCCTTCGAAACCAGGGTGTTGGCGTGGTCCACGGCCGTCTGTATTGCGCTCCGGATGCGGGGATCCCGGGCCGCATCAGCCAGAGTCAACGGGCTGACCTTGTTCTCCTGGCACCAGTTATCCAGGCCGGCGGGGTCCAGGCTGACCAGCGCGGCTACGTAAGGTTTCCCGTCGCCGACCACCACTGCGTGGTCAACCAGCTGGTGCGTGCGGATCTTCTCTTCAAGCGGTCCGGGCGCCACGTTCTTGCCGCCGGCGGTGACCAACAGGTCTTTCTTGCGGCCGGTAATGGTCAGGAACCCTTCGGGGTCGAGTTCCCCCAGGTCCCCGGTGCGGAAGAATCCGCCCACGAAGGCCTCCGCGTTGGCCGCTTCGTTGGCGTGGTACCCCTTGAAGCCACCGATCCCTTTGACCAGCACTTCGCCGTCCTCGGCGACACGGATGGTTGTTCCCGGCAGGGGGATGCCCACACTGCCCACCCGGGTGCGGGTGACGGTGTTGGCGGTGCAGGGAGCCGTGGTTTCGGTCAGCCCGTAACCCTCCAGGACGGGGATCCCGGCACCGCGGAAGAAATGCGCGTCGTCGGGGGCCAAGGCGCTGGCACCGGACACCATGTGACCCAGGCGGCCGCCGAACATGCGGCGGAGCCGGGCATACACGAGCCGGTCAAAGAGGGCATGCTGCGTGCGTAACGCCAAGCCCGGTCCGGTGCCTTCCCCGCGGGCGGCACGGTCCTCCTCGAGGGAATAACGGATGGCGGTTGCCGAGGCCGCCCGGAAGATCCGCGACCTGCCGGCCATGGCCGCCTTGTGCGTGGCACCCGCCCGCACCTTTTCGAAAATCCGCGGCACGGCCAGCAGGAATGTGGGTTTGAATGTCCCCAGGTCCTCAAGCAACGCTGCAGCACTATTAACGTGGCCCAGGGTGGCACCTGCATGGAGGCAGGCCACCTGGACGGCACGGGCCAGCACATGGGCCAAAGGCAGGAACATCAGGGTCCTCGCATGGGGCTGTTTGAGGATTTCGGGCAGGAAAGCCACCACGTTCACGGCCACCAGCGCGAAGTTGCCGTGGGTGATTTCGCAGCCTTTGGGGCGCCCGGTGGTGCCGGACGTATAGACCAGGGATGCGACGTCGGCCAGCCCGGCGGCGGTGCGGTGACGCTCCAGTTCGGCGTCTGTAACCCCCGTCCCGGCGGCCGAGAGGCTGGCGAGGTCCGGCGCTTCGCCGTCGAAATCCATCCTGACTACGCTGACCAGCCGGTCCCGCAGGAGTGCGGACGTTTCCAGCACACCGGCGATCAGTGCCACCTTGTCGCGGTCTTCGGCGAATACGTGGCGGGCACCGGCGTCGTGCAAAATCCACTCCACCTGTCCGGGGGAGGAGGTCTCATAAACCGGCACGGTCACGCCCCCGGCGAACCAGATGGCGAAGTCCACCATCGTCCACTCGTAGCGTGTTGCGGACATCACCACCACGGTCTCGCCCGGCTCCAGGCCGCCGGCAATAAGGCCCTTCGCCAGGGCACGGACGTCCTGCAGGAACTTGTGCGCGGACACATCCGTCCAGCCGTTGGGGCCTTTCCGGGCGTACAGCGGGTGGGCCGCGTTGGCAGCTTCCTGCCGGAGCAAAAGGTCAGTGACATTGCTGTCCGGGTCCAGCTCCACCAGGAGTTCTGTGCTTGCTTCTCGCACGGGGGCGTCTCCGTTCCGCAGCCGTTCCGCGGCGCGCGGCTCATTCGAGGGTCTGATGCCATCCTGCCTTAGATCCACGATGGCATCCACATTCTGTACCGCCATTCCTCATAGGAGATGGTCTCGGCAGTCCACAAGGGGTAGAAAAAGGCGGACAACAGCACCGCAGCGGCAACGAAGAGGGCCAGCAGGTACAGGCCGGAGCGCCGACGCCACAACGGGTCGCCCTCCCGGCCCAGAACCAGGCCCAGGCAATAGACCAAGGACAGGATCAGGAACGGCTCAAACGAGACGGCGTAGAAGAAGAACATGGTGCGTTCCGGATACAGGAACCACGGCAGATACCCCGCCCCGACGCCGGCAAGGACAGCCCCTGCACGCCAGTCCCGGCGGCCGGCCCACCAAAAGAGCAGGACCACCAGGGAGATGGCGGCACTCCACCAGATCAGGGGGTTTCCGACGGAGAGGATGGCTGATGCGCAGCGGGCCGCATGGCAATCCAGCGCTTCGGGTCCCGACTGCTGGTAGTAAAACGAGGTGGGCCGGCCCATCACCAGCCAGCTCCAGGCGCTGGCCTCGTAGGGATGCTCGGAGCCCAGCCCCTGATGGAACTTGTAGGCCTCCAGGTGGTAGTGCGCCAGCGAGCGGAGTGAGTCGGGCACCCAGCCCCACATCGGGGAGGGATTGGCCTCGGCCCAGTGACGGAAGTAGGCATCCTGGGAACGGAACCAGCCGGTCCATGTTGCCGTGTACACGAGGGCGGCCACCGGCACCATGCTCGCGAAGGCCGGCAGCCCGTCCTTGATGATTCCGCCGGTGATCCAGCCACGGATGCCTGCCACACGGCGTGCATTCAGATCCCAAAGGACGGTGAGGAGGCCGAACCCGGCCAGAAAAAACAGGCCGGACCATTTGGTTCCAACGGCGAGGCCCATGCAGACGCCGGCGGTGACACGCCACCAGCGGATCCCCGGCCACGGCCCCGCCAGCAGTTGGGCACCCGACGGACGGCCCGTCGTCGAACCCGCTGCCAGCCGTGCCAGCCGGTCAGCGAGGCGCCGCCGCCCGTCGTCGCGGTCCAGCAGCAGGGCGCCGAAGGCGGCAAGGACCCAGAACATCAGGAAGATGTCCAGCAGCGAGGTCCGGGACATGACCAGGTGGTGACCGTCGACGGCGAGCAGGAGACCCGCCGCCGCGGCCAGTGGCAGGGAACGGAACAGTTTCAGCGCAATAAGCGTCAGGAGGAGGACGGACAGGGTACCCGTCAGTGCGGCGCTGAACCGCCAGCCAAACGGATTGTCCGGGCCGAAGAGCCACATACCCGCGGCGATCATCCATTTGCCCACGGGGGGATGGACCACGTATTCCGGACTGTTCAGCAGAATGTCCGGGTTACCGGCGTTAAAGGAATCGTTGGCTTTGTCCGGCCACGTCCGTTCATATCCGCTGACGAGGTAGGAGTAGGCGTCCTTGACGTAATACGTTTCGTCGAAGACCAGGCTGTGGGGGTTGTCCAGACGCACAAACCGGAGGATCCCGCCCACCACGGTGGTCAGGGCGGGAACCAGCCAGAACCACAGGCGCAGCGAGGGCGGGTAATCACGCCAGCTCCGGATGCTGCCGATGAGGCGGCCGCGGAGGGCTGCGGCGGAAAATGCCTCTGCTGGACGGGCGATCCACGGGCGGCCGGCAGGGGGAGCGGTGTCTCCGGCCTCGGCAGGCCGCATCGAGGTCTGGGTCACGAGCCCCATGCTACCTTTTGCCGCCTGCTTCCCCGGCCAGCAGTAGGCTGATGGGGTGGACCCTAACCCCAGTACCTTCGCCGATTCCAGCCCTGAAGATTCGAACCCTGAAGATTCGAACCCTGAAGATTCGAACCCTGAAGATTCGAACGTTTCCCGGACCTCGCCGGCTGCGGGGCCGGGACGGATCATCCTGGCGGCCACGCCGATCGGTAATACCGGCGACGCCTCCGCCCGCCTGATCGACCTGCTGGGCACGGCGGACATCGTGGCGGCCGAGGACACCAGGCGGCTGCACCGCCTGGTCCAGAGCCTTGGCGTTAACGTTGCCGGACGGGTGATCAGCTACCACGAGCACAACGAGGCCACTAAAACAGCTGAACTGCTGGAGCAGGTGCGCGCCGGCAAAACCCTGGTCATGGTGACAGACGCGGGAATGCCGTCCGTGTCCGATCCCGGTTTCCGCCTGGTGGAAGGGGCCGTGGCTGCCGGCCTGACTGTGACTGCCGTCCCGGGGCCTTCTGCGGTCCTGACGGCCCTGGCGCTGTCCGGCCTTCCCACGGATCGTTTCTGCTTCGAGGGCTTCCTGCCCAGGAAGGCGGGGGAGCGCGCGTCGCGGCTTGCCGATTTGGCCGCGGAGCGCCGCACCATGGTTTTCTTCGAGGCACCGCACCGGCTGGAGCCGATGCTCAGGGCGCTCCGGGAACGCTTCGGATCGGAGCGGCGGATCGCCGTCTGCCGCGAACTGACCAAGACCTACGAAGAAGTCATCCGCGGCACCGTGGGGGACCTGCTGCTCTGGGCGGAGAGCAATGAGGTCCGGGGCGAGATCGCGGTGGTGCTGGGCGGCGCACCCGAGCAGGCGCCCGGCACGCCGGAGGATCACGTAGCAGCCGTCAATGCGTTGATGGCCCAGGGCATCAGGCTCAAGGAAGCAGTGGCTGCCGTTGCTGAGGACGTGCGCGTCAGTAAGCGCGAGCTGTACTCTGCCGTGCTGGCGGCGCGCTAGCCAAGACGCGGAAGTGAGTGCCCCGGGACAGGGACGGCTCTTTCCAGGCCAGGACGGGCAGGGGCGGCCCCCGAGAACCAGACACCGAACATCCCCGGGGCGAGTCATCCCCGGGGGCGACACATCCCTGGGGATGACGTTGTGCAGGTGCACACCCCAAGGCCCCGCAGGTGGTGCATTCAGGCGTAGACCCTCCGTCCGGGGCAGCAGTACTGTGAAAGGGAATTAGCCGCGAGGCGGGCCGCCCACGGACCCGCGCGGCAGCCATTCTTACCGACGAGGGAGTCACCGTGACCGTCACTGCCCAGACTGCAATTACTGCCGACCGCGAGAGCGGGCTGCTGGCTTCCGTTCCTACCGGCCTGCTCATCAACGGTGAGTGGCGTCCGGCTGCTTCGGGAAAGACGTTCGACGTCGAAGATCCGGCCACCGGGAAAGTGCTGGTGAGCATCGCCGACGCCGGCCCCGAGGACGGCATGGCGGCTTTGGACGCCGCCGCGGCCGCCCAGGAGTCCTGGGCGAAGGTGCCGGCCCGCGAACGCGGCGAAATACTGCGCCGGGCGTTTGAACTGGTAACGGAGCGGGCCGAGGATTTCGCGCTGCTGATGACCTTGGAGATGGGCAAGCCGCTGGCTGAGGCCCGGGGTGAAGTGACCTACGGGTCGGAGTTCCTGCGCTGGTTCTCCGAGGAAGCGGTACGCGCATTCGGCCGCTACTCGGTCTCGCCGGACGGGAAGTCCCGGCTCCTGGTGACCAAGAAGCCGGTGGGACCCTGCCTGCTGATCACCCCCTGGAACTTCCCGCTGGCGATGGCCACCCGCAAGATCGCCCCCGCTGTGGCCGCCGGCTGCACCATGGTGCTGAAGTCCGCCAAACTGACGCCGCTGACATCCCAGCTGTTCGCTGCCGTCATGATGGAAGCCGGCCTCCCTGCCGGCGTCCTGAACGTCATCCCGACATCCGCTGCCGGTGCCACCACAGGCCCGCTGATCAAGGACCAGCGGCTGCGCAAACTCTCGTTCACCGGATCCACCGAGGTGGGACGCAGCCTTCTGGCCGACGCCTCGGAAACCGTGCTGCGGACGTCCATGGAGCTGGGCGGGAACGCCCCGTTTGTGGTGTTCGAGGACGCCGACCTGGATGCCGCCGTTACCGGGGCCATGGCGGCCAAACTGCGCAACATGGGTGAGGCCTGCACCGCTGCTAACCGGTTCATTGTGCACGAATCGGTGGCGGATGAATTCGCCGGGAAATTCGCCGAAAAAATGCGTGACATGACCACCGCCCGCGGCACCGAGCCCGAATCCAAGGTGGGTCCGCTGATTGATGCCAAGAGCCGGGACAAGGTCCATGAACTCGTCACCGACGCCCTGGCGGCCGGAGCCAAGGCCGTCATCGGCGGTGCCGCAGCAGAGGGTCCGGGCTACTTCTATCAGCCCACCATCCTGACCGGCGTCGCCGAAGGCACCCGGATCCTGTCCGAGGAGATTTTTGGGCCCGTCGCACCCATCACCACCTTCAGCACGGAAGAAGAAGCCGTCCGGCTCGCCAACAACACCGAATACGGACTCGTGGCCTACGTCTTCACAAAGGATCTGAACCGCGGTATCCGGATGGGCGAACGCCTGGAAACCGGCATGCTTGGCCTCAACGCCGGAGTCATCTCCAACGCGGCAGCACCGTTCGGCGGCGTCAAGCAGTCCGGGCTGGGACGCGAAGGTGGCCTGGAAGGCATCGAGGAATACCTCTACACCCAGTACATCGGGATCGCCGACCCTTACGCCGGCTGAGGTCACTGGCCGCGGCGGGGACGGAACAAGCCGGTGCGCGCCCTGGACCGGAAGCGGGCGGCGTGCGTGACCGCCCGGCGTGCCGGTGTCCTGATCCCCCGGAACGGGGTGGCCAGGAGCCGGGCCCAACTCCCCAGGACCGATGCCGGGAGCCAGGTGGCCCGCAAGCGCCTGCCGAGCGGGGCGTTCTCGCGCAGCGACTGCTCCACGGCCGAAATCCGGGGTGCAATCCGCTCCGGTTTCCCTGCAGCGGCTTCCCGTGCAGCGACGGCGGGGTTGCCCGGGCGGCCGTAGTTGCGGCGTTCAAAGTCTGCGGTCAGCGTCAGCACGGCTTGGTGAGCCTGGTCCTCCATCCCGCCGGGTTCCCCAAGCAGCGCGGAACGGCGCAGGCGCGCGGAATAGGCCCGGGCCGTTTCGCTCGCTTGCGGCGGCAGGCCGTAGTCGGTGCCGAGATCGCGGAGTTCAGCCCATGCCAGCGGAATCGCATTCCCCGTGTCCGGGTCCGGCCGCTGGATACGCCGGGAGCGGATCCCCATACGAACCAGCCGGGGCGATGCCAGGACCAGGAGCAGCCCCAGCACGCCCGCCACGCCCGGCAGCCACGGCAGGAGCCAGTGTTCGAGGCTGCCGGCGTTGGCATCCGGAGCAGGCGCCGGCGCAACGCTGGGCGTCGGTGCCGGAACTGTCGCGTTTGAGAGCAGGTCGTTGTTGTTTTCAATGAGGTCGGGCGACGCGGGGCTGACCGGCTCAGTGGCATACGCAGGCACCACGCCGCGTGATGGGGTGGGCTCGAAGGGCACCCAGCCCAATCCTTGGAAGTAGAGTTCCGGCCACGCATGGGCGTCGCGGGCGTCCACTTCGAATTCCGGAAGGGCCCCCTGCCCGGCGACAGAGACGCTGGCTCCAGTAGCCCGCCCCGGTGCGTAGCCGACGGCGATACGGCTGGGAATGCCTTCCAGCCGGGCCATCACGGCCATGGCGGAGGCAAAATGGATGCAGTAGCCGCTTTTTTGGGTGAGGAAATCGGCCAGCACCGACAACCCGTTACCGTCGTAACCGCCTTGGACCGGGGACTGCAGGGAATACGTGAACTCTCCCGAGCGCAGGTAGTTCTGGATGGCCATCGCCTTGGCGTACTCGTTCTCAGTGGAACCCGTCACCGCATCGGCTGTCCGGCGGACAATGTCCGGCACGCCGTCAGGAATCCTGGTGAATTCCGCCAGGATGCCGCGCACTCCCCGGGATGACTGCCGGAGCATGTCAGCCGTAAGTACGGGTGCGGAGGACGCCACAATATATTGCTGGGCCCGGGTGTTGGTGTTGAGCCCTTTCACGGTCAGCGTGGCAGGATCCCAGGTCCAGGACCCGTTGAGGCCGCGGATTGATTGCGGCGCATACGGCAACGGCAGGTAGGGGCTGGTAAACGTACCCGTTTCCACGACGGTGACCTGCCGCTGCTGCGGCGCGGTGACGTCGTAGCCGGTCTGGATCAGGCCGGAGACGGGACGCCGCTCTGCGTCCCGGTCGTCCGGTCCCCAGGTTTCGCCGTCGAAATTGTCCACCGTGACTGACCGGAGGTACAGCGGCCCGGGGGCGCTCGTGGCATAGGTGATCCGGCCCGTGCCGGCCGGGGTCCGCAGGCTGTTGCCCAGGGTGATCATGGGGTTCAGGCCCGTGCCGGCGCCCCACGGGTTGAGCCGGGAGCCTTGCGGGAAGGTCCCCTGATCGAAGCCCGGAATCGCCAGCGGAACCGCGAGCGCGGCCACCAGGGCTACGGTGCCTGTCAGGACGGCCCGCCGCAGATGCCCGGGTGCCCTTCCGCTGTCGGTCGGGATGCGTGAATCGGGGCCAAACCATTGGCTGCACCCCAGGATCAGCAAGTAGCCGGCGGCCGCAGCGCCGAAACCCCACAACCCCACGCTCTGAGGCTTCACCAGGGCAGGAACCACCATGATGGCGAGCAGGCCCAGGCCGGTGGTGGCCGGCATGCCGAGGGGGACCGCCAACGCATCAATGAGGATGACCGCCAAGCCCAGGACGGCGCACGTGACCATGACGATCCCGGCGTTCGGGGCCACCGGCGCACTCTCGGCGAGGACCGTCTCGCTGGCGCGGCGGATGAACCTGCCCAGTTCTGTCAGGGTCGCCCCGGAGGGGATGAAGCCGGCCAGGCCCGTGCTGCGGAAGAAAGTCAGGGTGATGACGGCAACCAGGGATGCAAAGCCGCCCACCGCCACCAGGAGCGGCTGGGCGCGCAGGGCGCGCAGCACGGCGAGGGTCAGGCAAACCACCGCCACCGTCGTCAGGACAGGCAGGTACCAGGCCCACCCGCGCAGGACACCGTTGAGGGACAAAGCAGCCCCGGCAACGGACAGGGCGACCGCTCCGGCCATGGCCCACGGGTACGCCCCGACCCGGACCCGTGCAGGTCGCTGCCCGTGGCTGTCCGGCGCGGTGGGCCCGCGGCCGGCAGCAGCCCGCGGCTCCCGGGAGGATTCGCGTTCAGGTGCCAGCGTCACCGCCCCACCCCCGCTCCGCGGCGGACGTCGGCCGCTGCCGTGGCGGGCGCCGCGCCGTCCTGGTCAAAGCTGCTCCAGGCCACGGGGACGGCCGCCGTCGCAGGCACGGCAACAGCCCGCCAGCCGCCCCGGCGCAGCGTTTCCAGGGCGTCCTCGGAATCTTCGGGCCGGTCGGTCACGATGATGGCGAAGGCGTTTGCTCCGTAGCCTGCCCCCTGCGCCAGTGCCCTCGCCTCCTCGGGTGAGGTTCTGCCGAGTACGGCGATGATGGGCCCGCGCATCCGGTGCGCCGATAGTTTGTCCATCAGCTGGTCGCCGAAGACGTCCGGGTCGTGGCCGCCGTGGACCTTCGGACCGTGCTTCTCCCCGCCGGTATGCAGTTCCCACCCGGCGTGGTGCGGGCCGGAAATCCGGATGGCGGCAAGGCTTTCGGCGATGGCCTGAAGCCCGGACGTCCCCGAATACTCCTCTGAATCGGGCTCCGGTGCGGACGGCGAGCGGAGGAACGCCGGCTCGCCCCGGGGATCCAGCATTCGGAGGGCGTAGTTGCGCTCGGCCAGGTGCGTACAGACGGACATGGCCGCCACCACGGCCCATTCGAACGTGCCGCTGCTGGCCATCTCATGGCTGTCCCGGGGAGCCGTTCCCCCGAATCCGGACGCGGCTCCGCCGGAGAAGGCCCCAAACCGTTGATCCAGGATGATGGTGGCTTCCGGCGTCGTGACCGATTCCTCCTGCCGCACCATGAGTTCGCCGTGGCGGGCGGTGGCGGCCCAGTGGACGCGCCGCATGGGATCACCCGGGCGGTATTCCCGCGTCATGACATCGTCGTCGCTGGGGTTGGCGCGGGTCCGGGTGGCGGTGATGCCGTCGTTGCCGCGGGCCCCCGCGAGCCCGGTGACGGGGAGTTCGACGGCGGCGGGCGTGACGGTCAGGATGTCGCCGTCGTCGATGGCCTGCCGGTGCAGGGAGAGCCCGAACGGGTCGGTGAACTCGGCAGTAACGGGGCCGATCAGGTATTGCCCGCGTTGTGTGGAGTGCAGGTGGTATTCGTACCTGCTTGTCCCGCCGGTGGCGGACCGGGCCGGAAAGCGGAAGGCGGGGGACTCGCCGAACTGCGGGGGCAGCTTCTCCTCCATGACGGCCCGCCCGCCGCCCGAGCCGCTCCGGGCCACGGCGAGCCGGACGGTGGTGGCCGCGGAGGTCTCCACCGGGGAGGGGTGGAATTCCCGGTACACCTGGAAACGCGGTTTCACGAGCCTGATCCCCGCCAGGGCAACGACCGGCAGGACGATCAGCAGCACGCTCAGGCTCAGCAGGTCCCGGCGTCCCATGATCTGCGCTGCGGCCAGGGAGATGGCGCCCGCGGCAAGGAGCCCCCACCCCCGGTGGGTGAAGAGATGCCGCGGAAACCGATCGAGCAGCGCCATGGGATATCCCGCCTAGTGGTTCCGCCGCAATCCTGCCGGCGCGGCTGAGGACCGGGCCGGAGTGGTCACCGGATCCTGGCTGACCGGCAGCCGGGACAGGATGCCGCGGATAACGCTGTTCGGCGTCTCACCGGCCCCGGCGGCTTTGCGGTCAAGGATGATGCGGTGGGCCAGAACCGACTCCGCAATACCCACGACGTCGTCGGGCAGCACAAAGTCACGGCCATCCAGCGCCGCCGTGGCTTTGGCGGCACGGAGCAGCTGGAGCATGGACCGCGGGCTCGCCCCCAGCCGGAGCAGGGGACTCTCACGCGTGGCCCTGCCGACGGAGACGGTGTATTCCTTCACCGCCTGGGACACATAGACCTGCTGGACGGTGGCGATCATGGCCGCCACATCCGCTGCGGTCACCACCGCGGACAACTTCGCCAGCGGCGAGCTCGCCTGGTGGGTTTCCAGCATTTCGATTTCCGAATCCTTGTCCGGGTAGCCCATGGAGATCCGGGCCATGAAGCGGTCCCGTTGGGCCTCCGGGAGGGGATAGGTCCCTTCCATTTCAATGGGGTTCTGCGTGGCCACCACCATGAACGGCTCGTCGAGCCTGTACGAGTCTCCGTCCACCGTGACCTGGTGCTCTTCCATGCACTCCAGCAGCGCAGACTGGGTTTTTGCGGAGGCGCGGTTGATCTCATCGCCGATGACGATGTTGGCGAAGACGGCCCCGGGCCTGAACTCGAACTGGCGCGTTGACTGGTTGTAGATGGACACCCCCGTGACGTCCGAGGGCAGGAGGTCGGGAGTGAACTGGATCCGGCTCACCGTGCAATCGATGGTCCGGGCCAGGCTCTTGGCCAGCAACGTCTTGCCCACGCCCGGCACATCTTCAAGCAGGAGATGGCCCTGGGCAAGCAGCACCGTCAGGGCTAGCCTGGCGGCATCGGATTTCCCGTCGATCACGGTGTTGATCGAGTCAAGGATGCGGCGGCTGGCGGCGTGGAATTCCGCGGCATCCATGGCGGCGGTGCGATGGCCGTTGAGGTGCTCCACCTGCCCCGGGACCGGGGAAAAGTTCCTGCCGGGAGGGGCTGCCTCGTTGACGGCGGTGCGGCGGTGGGGGTCCATCTGCAACCTTTCAGCCCGGGGATCACCTGGGACGGGACAGCCGGCCTGCCTGCGCCCGGCGGTGGGCGTTCGCATCTGTTTCCTACCAGACTACTAAGACAACTGCCGGGGCAGACAGAGAGTTCCTTGAATTCCGGGGGTATCCTCCGGCGCTAGGGTTGAAGGATGTGCAATCCGCTGATTCCCGCCGCCTACCGCGCCGCCGCGGCCGACACTCCGGCCGGTTCCGCCCAGCAGAAACGCCCGGACTATCCGCCGGCACCGGAACCTCTCCCGGTCCCGGTGATGGACAACCACACACACTTCGGTTTTCCCGACGGCGAGAGCCCGGTGGCCATTGCCGCGGCCTTGGACGCGGCCGAGACCGTGGGGGTGCAGGGTGCCATCCAAGTGGGCACGGACCTTGAATCATCCAGGTTCACCGTCCAGGCTGTTGACTCGGACAGCCGGTTGCTGGGGGCGGTGGCCCTCCACCCCAACGATGCCCCCGACTATGCCGGGCGCGGTGAGCTGGAGGAAGCGCTGGCGGAGATTGAACGGTTGGCGGCGCATCCCCGGATCCGGGCCATTGGAGAGACCGGCCTTGATTTCTTCCGCACGGAGGGGGAGGGCCTGGCCCATCAGCGCTATTCGTTCCGCCGGCACATCGACATTGCCAAGCGGCTGAACCTGACCCTGCAGATCCATGACCGGGACGCGCATCACGACGTCGTCCAGGTGCTTCGGGAGGAGGGGGCCCCGGAGCGGGTGGTGTTCCACTGCTTCTCCGGCGATGAGGAGCTTGCCAGGATCTGCAATGAGGCGGGCTGGTACATGTCCTTCGCGGGAACACTGACATTCAAGAACGCCGCCAATCTTCGGGCCGCACTCGCCGTGGCGGACCCGGACCTGGTCCTGGTGGAAACCGACGCTCCGTTCCTCACCCCGCACCCGCACCGGGGCCGTCCGAACGCCAGTTACATGGTGCCCTACACCGTCCGGGCCATGGCCGACTTGACAGGAACGGACCTCGCCGGGCTCTGCGGGACGATCGCCCAAAATACCGTGCGCGCGTACGGTTCCTGGGCCTGACGGGCTCCCTTCCACGGCGTCTGTCGAGCATACTAAGTATGCTAATTTCTTGGTCGCTTTATAACGCTACGGTTACAGTGGAAAATTATTAGCCGGGGTCGGGGAAGGCCTACGGATAATTTCACTTCACTCGCAGAAGACCAGGCAAGCCACCGATGCTGCCTGTCCTCAGAGAAAAGTGTGGCGGCGCATCGATGCCCGGAGCTGTCCCTTGGGGCCTGCGCCGGCTATTTCACTGCGTTTTTCCCCGTGCCCGGACGGATCAAAAGTTATGGGCAATCGTGGTCAAGCTCTTCACAACGGACGGCAAGTTCAGTTTCATCAAAATCGGCACCCAACTTGTGGTGCTCTGCGCGCTGGTGGCAGGCCTCGTGGCCTTCGTCGGAAATAACAAAACCGTTACCCTCAATGTCGACGGAAAAGTGACTTCGGTCCAGTCCTTCGGCGGCACGGTTGGCCAGGTAGTGAAAAGCGCAAACGTGGAATTGAAGCCGTCCGACCGCGTCTCGCCCTCGGCGGACGTCAAAGTGGAGAACGGCACGGTCATCAACGTCAACATGGCCAAGGCCGTGAAGGTCAGCCTGGATGGTGCGGAGAAGACCGTCAGCACCACGGCGCCGGACGTGGCCGGCTTGGTCACCGAGCTCGGCGTGGCAAACGCCTCCTCGGTTTCCGCCCCGAAGGGTGCCCAGCTTGCGGTTGCGGGTTCCTTCGTTTCAATTTCGACGCCGAAGAACGTCAGCGTTGTTGCCGACGGCAAGGTCGCCACGGCCACCACGACGGCGGGAACCGTCGCCCAGGTGCTCGAAGACGCAGGCATCACCCTCGGCGTCGACGACCGGACGTCCCAGCCCGGCAACGCGCACGTTGTGAACAACATGGTTGTGAAGGTCTCCCGCGTGGATACCAGCCAGACTGCCGCCACCTCTGAAGAAGTGGCCTTCGACAGCCTGAGCAGCGACAGCCCTGAGTTGTTCAAGGGCGAGAAAAAGGTCACCCAGGCCGGCGTGCCCGGAAAGGTCGACAGGACCTTCAAGCTGGTCCTCGTGGACGGCCGTGAAGCTTCCCGGACGCTGGTCTCCGAAGCCGTCTCCGTCCAGCCTGTGACGGAGCAGGTCGCCGTGGGCACCAAGCCGAAGCCGGCCCCCGCTGCACCTGCCGCGGGCACCAACACCGGTGCTGCAGCCCCGGCCATGATGAACGAGGCCATGTGGGACAAGATCGCGCAGTGCGAATCCACCGGTAACTGGTCCATTAACTCGGGCAACGGCTACTACGGCGGCCTGCAGTTCAACATCCAGACGTGGATCGGCGCCGGTGGCGGGGCATACGCCCCCAACGCCAGCCTGGCCACCAAGGCACAGCAGATCGACATCGCCAACAAGGTTTACGCGCAGCGCGGCCTGCAGCCGTGGGGCTGTGGCTGGGCCGCTTCAAGCTAGACGCCCCGCCAAGCCCTGTGCCGGCGGCAGCTGACCACAGCCGCCAGGTGCACGGGCCTGCACTCCACGGGCATCAGTGGCCGGCTCCGGGAATTTCCCGGGGCCGGCCACTGCCGTTAACCCGGGCAGGCGTGAGCCCGCGATGCTGCGGAATCACGACAAAGCGGGCAGCGGGGAAGGGCCGGCGGGATAGGATACCTACGTGACTGAACCGACTGCCGCCGCGCCCGCACCCCTCTTCGGCGCTTCCGACATCCGCCGACTGGCAGAGGAAATTGGCATCCGGCCCACCAAAACACTCGGCCAGAACTTCGTCATTGACGGCAACACCATCCGCCGCATTGTCTCGGTGGCCAACATCGGGGCGGATGAGACGGTCCTGGAAGTCGGCCCCGGCCTCGGTTCGCTGACGCTCGGCCTGCTGGACGCGGCGAAAGCGGTAGTCGCCGTCGAAATTGATCCGGTCCTCGCCGCGAAGCTCCCCGCAACGGTGCGCGCCTGGCGGCCCGGGGCCGCCGACTCATTCCACCTTGTCCAGGCCGACGCGATGAAGGTCACCTCCCTGCCCGTCGAGCCCACCGCCCTCGTGGCGAACCTTCCGTACAACGTGGCCGTGCCCGTGGTCCTGCACCTGCTCCAGCACTTCCCGAGCCTGCAGCACGGACTGGTGATGGTCCAGGACGAAGTGGCGGACAGGCTGGCCGCCGGGCCCGGGTCCAAGACCTACGGCGTGCCGTCCGTCAAGGCCGCCTGGTACAGCAGCATGCGCAAGGCCGGAGTGATCGGCATGAACGTCTTTTGGCCGGCGCCCAAGATCCACTCCGGCCTCGTAGCCTTCACCCGCCGGGAACCGCCCGTCACAACGGCCACCCGGCAGCAGGTGTTCGCCGTGATCGATGCCGCCTTTGCCCAGCGCCGCAAAACGCTCCGGGCGGCCCTGGCAGGCTGGGCCGGCGGCGCTGCGGAAGCCGAGCGCTGCCTGGTGTCCGCAGGCGTGGACCCCACAGCGCGGGGCGAAGTCATCGACATCCACGCGTTCGCACGGATTGCCGAAGCCCGGGAGGCGACAGCATGAATGCCCTGGCCGGACGGTTCCCCGCGCGGACGGTCCGGGTGAAGGCGCCCGGAAAGGTCAACGTCTCCCTGGACGTGGGACCCCTGCGGCCCGATGGATACCACTCAGTGGCCAGCGTCTACCTCGCGGTGTCCCTCTATGAGGAAGTTGCCGCCACCAGTACCCAGACGCCCGGGATCACGGTCAGCATCAGCCCGGAAAGCACCCTGGACCTGGACGGGGTGGACATCCCGCTGGACGAAAACAACCTGGCCTACAGGGCCGCCGCCATGATGGCCGATGTGTCGGAGCACGCCACGGGCGTCCACCTGGAGATCACCAAGCGGGTCCCGGTGGCCGGCGGCATGGGCGGCGGCTCGGCCGACGCCGCCGCCACCCTCCTGGCCTGTGATGCCCTGTGGAACAGCGGCCTGTCCAGGGACGAACTGGCGCACATCGCGGCAGACCTGGGCGCCGACGTCCCGTTTTCGCTCCTCGGGGGCACCGCCGTCGGGCTCGGCCTGGGTGACGAACTCTCACCGGCGCTGGTGAAGGCACAAACTGACTGGGTGCTGGTGGCAGCCGACTACG
The DNA here is from genome assembly GCF_034048115.1 of Pseudarthrobacter sp. IC2-21. Classification (NCBI taxonomy): domain Bacteria; kingdom Bacillati; phylum Actinomycetota; class Actinomycetes; order Micrococcales; family Micrococcaceae; genus Pseudarthrobacter; species Pseudarthrobacter sp. IC2-21. The sequence continues at coordinate 1,304,520 of NZ_CP139145.1, forward strand.
GCCTGGCCACCCCCGAAGTCTTCCGCACCCTGGACCGGCTCCGTGATGCTGAAGGCCACGAAGCAGCCGAGCCGATGGCGGTGGATCCGCGGATCCTGCAGGCGCTCCGCGGAGGCGATGCGGTGGCCCTCAGCAAGGTCCTGGTCAACGACCTCCAGCGTGCCTCCATTGAACTTGCCCCCAAGCTCCGCCATACCCTGGGACGGGGTGAAGCCCTCGGTGCCCTCGCGGGGCTTGTCTCCGGTTCCGGTCCCACCGTGGCGCTCCTGACCCGCAGTCCCGCCGCCGCGGACAGCCTGGCCGAGGACCTGCGGCATTACGGCCTCACCGCGTTTCCCGTGCACGGGCCCGTTCACGGCGCCCGAATCATCTCCGATACGCTCCTTTAAGCGCCCGATACTTTACCCAGCAGCAGAAAGCAGTCCCCTTTGGCACACCTTCTTGGCGGCGAGAACCTCACAGTTTCGTACGCAACGCGCACCGTCCTGGACGGCATCACCCTTGGCCTGGAGGAGGGTGACCGGATCGGGATGGTGGGCCGGAACGGTGACGGCAAATCGACCCTCATGCGCCTGCTTGCCATGCGGTCCACCCCGGATTCCGGCAGGGTCACCAAGCGCAGCGAAGTCAACATCGGCTACCTGGACCAGAGCGACGTGCTCGACGGCGACCTCACCGTCGGCGCCGCGATCGTGGGGGACCAGGCCGACTACGAGTGGGCCCGCAACCCGCAGATCCGCGAGGTCATGGGCGGCCTGGTGTCCGACGTCGACTGGCACGCCAACGTCCATGCCCTCTCCGGCGGACAGAAACGGCGTGTGGCCCTGGCCAAGCTCCTCATCGAGGACCATGACGTGATCATGCTCGATGAGCCCACCAACCACCTCGACGTCGAAGGCGTCGCCTGGCTGTCCAGGCACCTGAAGACCCGCTGGCGCCCCAACCAGGGCGCCTTCCTGGTGGTCACCCACGACCGCTGGTTCCTCGATGAAGTCTGCACCAAAACGTGGGAAATCCACGACGGCATCATGGATCCGTTCGACGGCGGCTACGCGGCGTACGTCCTGGCCCGCGCTGAGCGCGACCGGGCGGCGTCGGTCACCGAAGGAAAGCGCCAGCAGCTGGTGAAGAAGGAACTCGCCTGGCTGCGCCGCGGAGCCCCGGCCCGCACGGCCAAGCCCAAGTTCCGCATCGAGGCCGCCAACGCCCTGATTGCCGACGTCCCGGAGCCCCGCGACTCGACGGCGCTGAGCAAGATGGCCACGGCCCGGCTCGGCAAGGACGTCTTGGACCTCGAGAACGTGTCCCTGGACTTCCTCGGCGGCGACGCCGGCCAGAAACTTTTCGACAACATCACCCTCCGCCTTGCCCCGGGGGAGCGGCTGGGCCTGGTGGGCGTCAACGGCGCCGGCAAGACCACACTGCTGAAGCTCCTGAACGGTGAAATCCAGCCGACCACCGGCAAGGTCAAGCGTGGCAAGACCGTGGTCACCGCCGTGCTCACGCAGGAAGTCAAAGAGCTCGACGACGTCTCGGACCTCCGCGTCATCGAGGTCATCGAGCGCGAGAAGCGCTCCTTCAACGTGGGAGGCAAGGAGTTCACTGCCGGCCAGCTCGTGGAGCAGCTCGGCTTCACGAACGAGAAGCAGTGGACCCCGGTCAAGGACCTCTCCGGCGGTGAGCGGCGGCGCCTCCAGCTGCTCCGCCTGCTCGTGGGTGAACCCAACGTGCTGATGCTCGATGAGCCCACCAACGACCTCGACACGGACACCCTCGCCGCCGTCGAGGATGTCCTGGACGGCTGGCCCGGCACGCTCGTCGTAGTCAGCCACGACCGCTACCTCCTGGAGCGCGTCACCGACCACCAGATGGCGCTGCTGGGCGACGGCAAGATCCGTGCCCTGCCCCGCGGCGTGGACCAGTACCTGGAACTCCGCGAATCCGCCCTCGCCGGCTCCACCATCACCGGCGGCGGCAACCCCGTGACCGGCGCCAGCGGCAGTTCCGCCTCTGCTGCAAGCGGCGCTTCCGAGGCAGCCAAACGGGACGCCCGCAAGGCCAAGAACCGCATCGAACGCCAAATGGGCAAACTGGAGCAGGCCGAAAAGAAGATCCACGACCAAATGGTCAAGAGCACGGCCGACTCCGACTTCGACGCCCTTGCCGAGCAGAACAAGAAGCTCAAGGACCTCGCCGGCGAACGAGAAGGCCTCGAACTCGAATGGCTCGAGGCCCTGGAAGTACTCGGCGAATAGCTGTCCGTTGGGTGGCCGGTGCTGTTTGGGTGCCGGTCCTCCCGCGTTCGTGTGGGTTGGGTGCCGCAGGCGGCCCTTCGGCGTCGCTTAGACACAGCACATAGGGAGCGCTCCGGTCGCGGGGCGACCTCCAAACTCACCTTCCCGAAGGATCACCTCCCGACAACAAACCTCACCGCCAGTCATGGAACAGTACCCGCGCGGAACGTTCGGCAGGGGTACTCGTGACGGGCGCCCCAACGCGCGTGTTTGAGAATTGCATTTCGCGGCGAAAGGTGCGGTGTGAGCCTCAGTGATTGGGGTGCGGAGAACATCAACTGGACCTGCGCACTAGTGGTGCAGGGGGCCTTCGCGTAGTCGCGCATCGCGGGCCATCGGGCACATAAGGTCGCTCAGCGACCGAGAAGGCCTCGAACTCGAATGGCTCGAGGCCCTGGAAGTACTCGGCGAATAGGAAAGGCGACGGCGGCACACGGGAGTGGGGAACGCGTCCGGCAGCGTGCGTCAAAGCGACGAAGGAGCAGCACGCAGAGGACGGGTTCCCCACTCCCTCAGGCAACAACTCAGCCTTCGCTCATCAGCTCCGGGTCCTTCTTGAGGCCGGTCAGGCCGTTCCAGGCGAGGTTTACCAGGTGGGCGGCTACGGTCTGCTTGTCGGGCTGGCGGCTGTCCTGCCACCACTGGCCTGTCATGGCCACCATGCCCACGAGCATCTGGGCGTACATGGCACCGTCGGCCGCGCTCAGGCCACGGCGGTCAAATTCGTCAGACAAGATGTGTTCAACCCGGGCTGTGATGTGCGAGAGCAGGGTGGAGAAGGCGCCTTCGGGCTGGGACGGGGGAGCATCCCGCATCAGGATCCGGAACCCTTCGGTGTGGTCTTCGATGTAGGTGAGCAGGGCGAGTGCCGCGCGTTCGACGAGAATGCGGGGCTTCGCTTCCTCCGTCAGGGCTGCCGTGATCACGTCCAGCAGGATCCGGAATTCGAAGTCCACCACCTGGGTGTAAAGGCCTTCCTTGGAGCCGAAGTGCTCGTAGATCACCGGTTTGGAAACCCCGGCGCAGGCCGCGATTTCCTCGATGGTGGTGCCGTCGAGTCCTCGGGCGGCGAAGAGGCCGCGGCCGATGTCGATCAGTTGGCTGCGCCTCTGTACGCCGGTCATCCGTGCCCGGGGTGGGTTGTTACTCACATTTCCATCATGCCTTAGGGCCGCCGGCCGGCGCGGTTGAAACGGCTGCGAGGGTCTCCGGGAGCGCCCCTGGGGGTGCACCGGTGGGTGCCCGTGTCGCGGGCTGCCCTGAACCCATGGCAAAATAACTACTTGTGCCTTGGCCTTGCGCCTCTGGCACGGTCCGCCCTGGTGTAATGGCAGCACCCCGGCCTTTGGAGCCGTGGAGTATAGGTTCGAATCCTATGGGCGGAACTGCTGTGCGGAAAGCCGTCCAGTAGTATGAACTCGGTGCCCCGCCAGGCTTGTGGCCGGCCAGGCACCGCACCCAGCGCCACGCGCAACCAAGCAAGGAGAGCCCGTACGTGATCCCCGAGAATACCGGCCCAGCCGCCGTCATCGTTCTGGCAGCAGGCGCCGGTACCCGGATGAAATCCCGTACCCCCAAGATTTTGCATGAGATCGGCGGCCGCTCCATGGTGGGCCACGCGCTCCTCGCAGCCCGCAGCATCAACCCCGGCCGGTTGGCCCTGGTGGTCCGCCACGAGCGCGACCTGGTTGCCGGCCACCTGAACGAGTTGGACCCTGAAGCGCTGATCGTGGACCAGGATGACGTGCCCGGTACCGGCCGCGCCGTCGAGGCCGCACTGGAGGCCCTGGACGCCCGGGAGAAGCTCGAAGGCACCGTGGTTGTTACTTACGGTGATGTTCCCCTCCTGACCGGTGGCCTGCTGGCCGACCTGGTGGCCACCCACGAACGTGAGGGCAACGCCGTTACGGTGCTCACCGCCCTGCTCGATGACGCCACGGGCTACGGCCGGATCCTCCGCGGCGATGACGGCTCGGTCACCGGCATCCGCGAGCACAAGGACGCCACCGAAGCAGAACGCCTGATCCGTGAGGTCAATTCCGGAATCTACGCCTTCGACGCCGCGGTCCTCCGCGACGCGCTGGTGCACGTCACCACGGACAACTCCCAGGGCGAGAAGTACCTCACCGACGTCCTGGGCCTCGCACGGCAGGCAGGCGGCCGGGTGGCCGCCGTCGTCACCGAAGACCGGTGGCAGGTGGAAGGCGCCAATGACCGGGTACAGCTCGCCGCCCTTGGCGCTGAATTGAACCGCCGGACGGTCGAAGCCTGGATGCGCGCGGGAGTGACCGTTGTTGACCCCGCCACCACCTGGATCGATTCCGGGGTGGTCCTGGACGAGGACGTCCGCATCCTCCCCAACACGCAACTGCACGGCGCCACCAGCGTGGCTAGGGACGCCGTCGTTGGCCCCGACACCACCCTGACCGACGTCCAGGTCGGCGAGGGCGCCACGGTGGTCCGCACCCATGGTTCCGGCGCCGTGATCGGCCCGCGCGCCGCCGTCGGCCCCTTCACGTACCTTCGCCCCGGCACGGTCCTGGGTGAGAAGGGCAAGATCGGTGCCTTCTACGAAACCAAGAACGTCACCATCGGGCGGGGATCCAAGCTGTCCCACCTCGGTTACGCCGGCGACGCCGAGATCGGCGAGGACACCAACATCGGCTGCGGCAACATCACCGCCAATTACGACGGCGAGAAGAAGCACCGCACGGTGATCGGCTCGGGCGTCCGTACAGGTTCCAACACGGTGTTCGTTGCACCGGTCACCGTGGGGGACGGTGCCTACAGCGGCGCCGGAGCGGTGATCCGCAAGGACGTCCCGGCCGGCGCGCTCGTCCTGTCCGTTGCCGCCCAGCGCAACGCCGAAGGCTGGGTTGTTGCCCACCGCCCCGGCTCGCGCTCGGCAGAGCTCGCCCAGGCTGCGTCAGACTCCTCACATACCCCAGCATCCACAGAAGAGGGCAAGTAAATCATGAGCGAAATTACCGCACACGGCGAGAAGAAGCTGGTGCTTGCCGCCGGGCGGGCGCACCCGGAACTGGCGCGGGAAATCGCGAAGGAGTTGGGGACTGAGCTGCTGCCCATTGACGCCTACGACTTCGCCAACGGGGAAATCTATGTCCGCGCCGGCGAAAGTGTCCGCGGCACCGACGCGTTCGTCATCCAGGCCCACCCGGCGCCACTGAACAACCACCTGATGGAACAGCTGATCATGATTGATTCGCTGAAGCGTGCCTCCGCCAAGCGGATCACGGTGGTATCGCCGTTCTACCCGTACGCGCGCCAGGACAAGAAGGGCCGCGGCCGCGAACCCATCTCCGCCCGGCTGGTTGCGGACCTGTACAAGACCGCCGGCGCTGACCGCATCATGAGCGTTGACCTGCACACCTCACAGATCCAGGGCTTCTTCGACGGCCCCGTGGACCACCTCATGGCCATCCCCCTGCTGGCGGACTACATCCGGACCAAGGTGGGCGCCGACAATATCACGGTTGTTTCCCCGGACACCGGCCGCGTCCGCGTCGCCGAGCAGTGGGCAGAGCGCCTGGGCGGGGCCCCGCTGGCGTTTGTGCACAAGAGCCGCGACCTCACCGTGCCCAACCAGGCCGTATCCAAAACGGTCGTGGGCCAGGTCAAGGGCCGGACCTGCGTGTTGATCGATGACATGATCGACACCGGCGGCACCATCTCCGGAGCGGTCCAGGTGCTCATGAATGCCGGTGCCAAGGACGTCATCATCGCCGCGACGCACGCAGTGTTCTCCGACCCCGCCGCCCAGCGGCTCGCCGAATCCGGTGCCCGTGAAGTGGTGGTCACCAACACCCTGCCGATTTCCTCGCACCAGCGCTTCCCGCAGTTGACGGTGCTGTCCATCGCGCCCCTGATCGCCCGCGCCATCCATGAAGTGTTCGACGACGGTTCGGTCACCAGCCTGTTCGACGGCAACGCTTAAGCAGGACTTCCGTCCGGCGCCGGTCCCGTTTTCAGTATTAGGGCCCGGCGCTGGTAAGCTTTTTGACGATACCTTGGCGAGGGAGAACAGTCTCCGTTATCGACTGGGTCTGAATCTCCCTTCTGGAAGGGCGCCACACCTGGCCGCCCGGCGTTGAAGGTCGCAACAGACCTCCGCCCTTGCTGAACACCACGTAGATTTCCAGAGGAGACACCCATGTCTGAGCAGAAGCTCGCAGCAGAAGTACGCACCGAATTCGGCAAGGGCTTTGCCCGCCGCGCCCGCATGGCCAACCTGATCCCCGCCGTCATCTACGGCCACGGCGCCGAGCCGATCCACATCACGCTGCCTGCCAAGGCCACCACCCTGGCAGTCCGCACGGCCAACGCCCTGCTGTCCCTGGACGTCAACGGCGAAGATCACCTGGCCCTGGTCAAGGACGTCCAGCGCGACCCCATCAAGCAGATCATCGAGCACATCGACCTGCTGACCGTCCGCAAGGGCGAGAAGGTCACCGTGGACATCCCGGTCCACGTTGTTGGCGAACTGGCCCCGGGCAACGTCTTCAACCAGGAACTGACCGTCATCTCCCTCGAGGCCGAGGCAACCCACCTGCCCACCGGCATCGAGGTAGACATCGAAGGCCGCACCGCCGGTCAGCACATTCTCGCGTCCGACCTGGTCCTGCCGAAGGGTTCCGTGCTGCTGGCAGACGCCGACGCCCTGGTCATCAACATCTCCGAGGCCACCGAGGTCTCCGACGAAGAGGCCCAGGCTTCCTCTGAAGCCGCTGCCGAGTAACACCCGCTCAGTTTGCAGCCGTGGCCGGGCCCCGTCGGGGTCCGGCCACAGCCGTGTCCGGACCACTTTAGGATGGAACAATGACTGACACCTGGCTGATTGTCGGCCTCGGAAACCCCGGAGCCGAATACAAAGGCAACAGGCACAACGTTGGCCAGATGGTTCTTGACGAACTCGCCGGCCGGCTCGGCGGAAACTTCAAAACCCATAAAGCCCGGGCCCAGGTCCTCGAAGGGCGGCTGGGGATTGGGGGACCGCGAGTGGTGCTCGCCAAGCCAATGAGCTACATGAACGTCTCCGGCGGCCCCGTGGCCGCCCTGTCGAATTTTTATGACATTGGACCGGACCGGGTGGTGGCGGTGCACGATGAGATTGATATCCCGTTCAAGACCGTCAGGCTCAAGTGCGGCGGCGGCGAGGGCGGCCACAACGGACTCAGGGATATCTCCAAAGCACTCGGCACCAAGGACTACCTGAGGGTCAGGGTGGGGGTGGGCCGCCCGCCGGGCCGCATGGATACCGCCGACTATGTGCTCCGTGACTTTGGCAGCGCCGAGCGTAAGGACCTGCCGTTTCTGCTGGATGAAGCTGCGGATGCGGTGGAGATGCTGATCAGGGAAGGGCTGACCGCGGCGCAGCAGAAGTTCCACCCCGCAAAGACCGACGTGTAGTAATCGGACGAAAAACCCCGAATCACTGTTCAGCCTTCCTTGCCTGGGGGTAGTCTGCTTAACAAGCGGGGGGCGATGGGGCTTGTTCCCGCTTATTGGACGTAGGGGATAAGTTCATGTCAATCGAGCCACTCAGCTGGGAACGTGGGTCACAGCTCAATGACCCTGATGTGCGGACGGAAAACGTCGGCATGTCAGAGGCGCAGCGATGGTCTGCGCCGGCACGAAGCGCAAATCTTGAAGCCGTTCGCACGGCGCTGACCAGCGCCGGCTCCCTCGGGGTGGTCATCACCGGCGGTCGCGGCGTGGGTAAATCATCCTTGGCGAGGACGGCCGTTTCCGAGCTTGGCCCCGATGTCTGGTCCCTGCAGCTCCGTTGCGGGACCGCCACGGGGGATACTCCGTACGGGTGCCTGGCCTTCCTGCTCGCGCGTCTTCCGCAGGCATACATGGGTTCGCCCACGGCCATTCTGCGCGGCATAACGTCCCTGATCCGCAGTGACGCCGCCGGCCGCCAATGCGTGATCACCCTGGATACTGCAGGCACCATCGATGACATGAGTGCCGGCGTCCTGCTGAACATCCTCCTCACCGGAACCGCGCGCATTGTCGCCGTGGCGCCCGGAATCAGTGATCTTCCGGCGGATTTCCATTGGCTCCTCACGGACCGCCGGCTGACTGAGGTCAGGCTGGACAACCTCAATGAGCTGCAGACCCGCCAGGTGCTGCTGTCCTTGCTCGGCAGCCGGGTATCCGCCTCCCTGGTCAGCACCTTCCACACCATGGTGGGAGGGAATCCGTTGCTGCTCAAGGCACTGGTGGCCGAGCAGCAGCAGTCCGGAAACCTGGTGCTCTCAGACTCGGTATGGACCTTGCGGGACAAAGTGGTGCTCGACGGCGCGGCGAGCCTTGAGGACATTGTCCGGTCGCGCTGGTCCCGGCAGTCTCCCCAGGAGCGGGAGGTCATCGAAATGCTGGCCTGCGCCCGGCGGGTGGAGCTCTCGCGGCTCACTGCGGTGTACGGTGCCGGCATCGTCGCTGACATGGAGGACGCCGGGCTGCTTGAGATCGACGCGTCGGAGAGCCGCTGGGTTTCGTTGCGGGAAATGTACCTGGGCGACGTTGTGCGCTCGTGGCTCAGCATCACCCGGCGCCGGGAACTGCGGAATCTCCTCCTGGACGGACAGGAACCCGATCCCGCCGGCATGACCGTGGAAGAGCTGATGGCGTTTGCGGCATGGACAAACGAGTGTGAGGCCGAGCTCAGTCCCATCATGGCGCTGGCCGCCGCCGAAGCGGCAGTTCAGCTTTTTGACCCGCACTTCGCCCTGAAATATGCCGAGACGCTCCGGCGCAACGATCCCCAATGGGTGGCCGCCCAACGACAGAAGGCTGCCGCCTACCTGCTCCTGGATCTTCCCGTCCAGGCGATGGGCGCCCTGGACGACATCTCACAGCCTCAGCTGGACAGCCTGGGCGCACAGGAATACGCCGAAGTCATCGCAGCAAAAGCGCGGGTCATGGTCTGGCTGCCCGACCATGCGGACAGGGTGCCGGCGCTCCTGAAGACGGCGCGGGAGCGGCTGGAGGCTGAGCCTGGGGCGAAGGCATGGCCTGATCCCGTTGCGGCCGCAACGAACCGGATCAGCCTCAGCGAGTTCGAGTACCAGGCGTTCGTGGGAGACTACGCAGCAGCCATCCCCGGCCTGGAGGCTGCTGCTGACGCCGGGTTGAACCCCGATCTGTGGTTCCGGATGAACTCGGCGATGATCCTGATGACTGCCCTCGCCATGACCGGGCGGGAAATGGATGCCCTGAGTCTCATGAGGCAGCTGGGTGGCCAGATTTCCGATGCCGGCCACATCGTCGGCCTCCGCGAGACTTTCACCGAAAGGGCCTATTCCGTCCTGCTGACGGCCGGCCAGTGGCACCGCTGCATTGACCTCCTCAATCCCGCCGCCCGGGAGATCCACCAGCTTCCGTACCGTAGCGCCGCCGCTGAGCTGGCTGTCGGACTCGCCTACGTCTTTGCCGGACGGGGCGCCGTTGCGTTGGATTCGCTGTTGTCGGCGGTGGCTCAACTTGAGCTTCGGCCGGCCCAGGGCATCCGCCGGGAAGCATACGCAGCCGTTGCTTTTGCTTATGCGCAGTTGGGCAATGCCGGTCAGGCCCGGAAATACCTGGACAAGCTCCAGCGAAGCGGCGGAGTCGCCGATCACGTTACCCGGAGCATCACCGACTTCTGTGCCGACATGGCCGGACGGTGGCTGAACGACACCGAGGCCGTCAACCGGCTGAAGGAGACTGCCCGGCGCGACATCGCGGCCGGGAGGTACACGCTTGCCGGGATCGGCCTGCTGGGCGCCACAGTGCAAGGCACGGAGGCCGACTTCCGCCTGCTCGAAGAGGTGGCCGGCCACCGCCAGGGTCCTCTGGCGGAGATCTCGCGTTTGATTGCCGTGGGCACCCGGACCCATGACGCCAAGACCCTGCTGGCCGGCGGCGAGCTCGCCGCAACCCTGGAGCTGGATGCTGTTGAGGCTCGCTGCATGGCGTTGGCTGTTGACTACGCCCGCCAGGCCGGCGACCCGGCCGCAGCAAGGACTGCCCAGGCACGGCTGGACATCCTGGCTTCCACTGTGGCCAGCCTGCCCATCGTGCCCAGCAGCGGCAGCCCGCTCCTGACCAGCAGGGAGCGGCAGATTGCGCGCCTCGCCGGCAGGGGCGCCTCCAACCGCGATATTGCACTGGACATGGGCGTCTCGGTCCGTACCGTGGAAGGCCATTTATACCAGGTCTTCACCAAGCTGGGAGTTACATCCAGGGGTGATCTGACTGGACTCGTCTAACGGCCACCCACCGAAACCGGGCCGCCTGCTTACGGGGCGGCGGCAGCCGCTGGATCGCATCTGCAATACCATCCGGACCCGAACCAGCCAGGCCGTGTTCCTGATGGCGGGCCCGGGAATCGGGAAGACCGCGCTGGCAGAAGCCATCACCGAGCGGCTGGCCGCTGACATGATCGTTGTTCAGATCCATGGAAGTTCCTCGCTCTCACGCGTTCCCTTTGGGATCCTTGCTCCGTACACCGCGGAGCTGACCGCCGAGGATTCGGTGTCGCCGGTGGCGGTGCTGAGGTCCGTCTGGAGCTATTTCGAAAGGCTCAAAGCGGGCAGGGATGCGCCGCTGCTGCTGGTGATGGATGATGCCCACCACCTGGACGACGCCACTGCCGGCATCGTGGCCGACATGATTTCAGCCGGGTGGGCCAGCGTCGTGGCGGCAGGCAGGCCGCGGCCCGGCCTGCCCCAGCCCCTGGCGCAGCTTTGGTATGACGGCCTTGCCGATCGTGTTGACCTTCGTCCGCTGAACCGGGAACAGATCGAAGAGGTTCTCGCCCACGCCCTGGACGGCACCGTTCCTGCCGGAACTGTTGACACCATCTGGAGTGCATCCGGTGGAAACCCGCGGATCCTCGATGCGCTGCTCCATGACGCCGCGGAAGGGGGCCAGCTCGCCAAACGGAACGGGATCTGGATGCTCCTGGACGCGTTGCCGCCCGACGGGCCGAGGCTGACGAACGTCGTGGTGAAGGACATGCTGCGGCGCACCGCCGCCGAACAGGAAGCCCTGAAACTTATTGCACTGGCAGGGCCAGTAAGCCGCAAGGTTATTGAAGACATCTGCGGCGCCGAAGTGGTGCGCTCGCTGCTGGACCAACAGATGGTGGTGGAGAGTCATGGCACCCCGGCTGACCTTCGCATCTGGAACGCCATGTTCGGCGACGCCCTCCGGCTCACCATTTCCGTGTCGCGAAGCCTGCAGCTTCTCGAAAGGGTACGCGAGCACCTGGCCACATCCCCGGCCGGGTCAGAGGGCCGGCTGAGGGCTGTGGAGTGGGCCCTGGAATGCGGCGTGAAAACAGGGGAGCCGGAACTACTTGAAGCCGCAGGGACAGCGCTGGCCCATTTTAGGAACCGAAGCGCCAGGGCCATGGCGGCCAAGATTACGGACCCCGCACTTGTCCCGGCGGCCCACGCGGTTCAAGCGAGGGCTTTGTTCAACGAGGGGGACTACGCCGGCGCGGCCAAACTCCTGGACGGCTGCTGGCTGAAGCTCGGAGACGGCCCCGGGGCCGCCCCCGCCCTGATGCTGAGGACGCTTGCTCATCGGGCCATGGGAACACCGCTGGCAGCCTTCGCTGCCGACTCCCGCGAATTGCTCCGCACCAGCCCCGCCGAAACCGGCACCGACTCAGCAACGGACTGGCGGGAGCAGCTGCTGCGCATGCTGGAATTCGGCGAAGCGGGGAACTACGCGGCTTTGGAGCATGAGGTCCAGGATCTTCGAAGCCGTAACCCTGGAAGCGGCACCGATCCCGCTCTCCTCACCGTGGGTGCTGCCCTGCTGGCCCAGACCCTGGCAGCAGCCGGACGCGCGGTCCAGGGCCTGGATGCAGGACTCATGGCGGCGTCTGGACTTTCCTCGCTGGACAGCGGAGTTTTCTTCTTCAACGAGTTCGTCCTGGGCCGCCTGGCCGCCGCCTACCTGGCCGTGGGGGACTGGGAATCGGCAGAACGGGAACTGGTGGACTACGCCGCGCGCCAGCCTCGGGACGCAGCAGCTTTCGCGGGCAGCATCCAGGTGCTGCGCGGCTACTCATTGCTGCGGCAGGGCCGGATCGAACGGGCTTACCAGACGCTGTTGCCTGCGGTGGAGACGCTGCGGCTGAACGATCCCGCGCAGGAGTTCCGGTTTGGAGCCGCGCTGGCATTCTATGTGGCAGCGAGGCTCGGTGACGCTGCCCAGTCCAGCAGGCTCGAGCTGGATTACAAGGATTCGCCGCAGGGTTCGGCCAGCCAGGATCTGCTCGCCACGGCCTACGCCGCCGCGGGTTCCGAGTACATCACCCGGGACGGGAAGGGCCTGGCGTCCCTCCACACCCTCGCCACCACACCGGTCGTGTCAGCCCGCAGCGGCACGCTGCTGGAACTGCTGGGCCTGTGCTGGGACCTGGGGGATCATTCGGTGATTCCCCTGGTCCACAATCTGGCAGGCAGCGTCCAGGGCCGTTGGGCCGCGGCGTTCCTCTCGCTGGCTCAGCACTGGGAGTCTGCTGACGCCGATGCCCTGATGGAGATGGCGGCCCGGTTGGAAAACGAGGGCTTCGTCAATGTGGCAAGGGAAGCGTACGCGCGGGCAAGTTCGGTGTTCGAAGCAGCCGGTGAACGCCGGCGGTCCCGCCAGGCCGTGGCCCTGCGGGAGAAGTGCGATCACGAACTGGGCGAGCGGTTCCGGGAGGGCCAGTTCATCGCTGCGGCTCCCACGGTGCGCCTCACCCGCCGCGAACAGGACATCGTGGAGCTCGCCGTCCAAGGGCTCACGGACCGCGAAATAGCCCAGCGGCTCATGGTCTCCGTGCGGACCGTGGAGGGTCATCTGTACCGCACGTACGTGAAGCTCGGCGTGCGGAGCCGCGACGAACTGTCCACGGCCCTGGCCCACTAGAGCGCTCTTGGCCTCCGCCCTGCAACAGGCTTCCGTTCGCTGACGCCACCATGGCACGGGCATGCCGTTGCGGGTCACCCCTCTTCGAGCAGGGGCGTGCCCTGTCCTCGACCTGTCCTCAGCGTGGCACTGCCGGGCCCCGCGGCGCCGGGATGGGTAGCGAGTGGACGGGCCTGCGGAATACGCGTATCAGCGGAGCCTGAGCCGGTAGCCGCATCGTCGAAGTAGAGTACTTCCTACTCGTGCCGCGGGGGTCCCCGTGCGATTAACTTGTGTCGGGAGCAAGGAGCGGCGAAAGCCCTCCTACTCCCACCAGACTTACCAGGTCCTCTCTCCATCAACACTTTCCGGCCTACGGGCCGGACCGAGACTGGGCCGGCGACGTCAGAGTCTTCTGAGACCGAGGCTCTCCCCCCAGCCGTCGCCGGCCCTCCTATCCGCGGGCCTGAAGCCCGGAGCCAGTGTGGCGGCCGTCCCCCCGGGCGGTCGCCACAGTGGTGTTGTGGGACAATTGAATGTCAATCCATTGGCATCTCAAGGAGTTCGCTTTGGCATTCGTAACCACGCCGGCCACGCTGGAACATGCCGTTCCGGCCATGGACAACGCCGAGGTACTCAGAATCAGAAATGACTTCCCGGTGCTTGACCAGCTGGTCAACGGCCAGCCCCTCGTGTATCTGGATTCCGGGGCCACCTCGCAGAATCCCGTAAGCGTCATCGAGGCCGAGCAGGAGTTCTACGAGCAGCGCAACGCGGCCGTGCATCGCGGCGCGCACCACCTGGCGGTGGAGGCCACCGAAGTCTTCGAAGATGCCCGCCAGACCATCGCGGATTTCATCGGGGCGGACTACGCGGAAACAGTGTGGACATCCAATGCCACCGAGGGTCTGAACCTGCTCAGCTATTCGCTCTCAAACGCCGCCCTGTGGTCTGCCCAGGGCCGCGGCGACGCCCGGCTCAAGGAACTTGCTCCCGGCCCGGGGGACCAGATCGTGGTCACCGAAATGGAGCACCATGCCAACCTGATCCCTTGGCAGGAACTCGCTTTCCGAACCGGCGCCACCTTGCGTTACATCCCCATCGACGATGCCGGCGCCCTTCGCCTGGACGTTGCGGCGGAGATCCTGGGCAGCAAAACCAAAGTCCTCGCCTTCACCCATGCGTCCAACGTCCTGGGAACCATCAACCCCGTCAGCGAGCTTGTGGCCCTTGGCCGGGCGGCGGGAGCGCTGGTGGTGCTGGATGCCTGCCAGTCCGCGCCGCACCTGCCGTTGAACGTCAAGGACCTCGACGTCGACTTCGCCGTTTTCTCCGGCCACAAGATGCTCGCGCCCACCGGGATCGGGGTGCTGTACGGCAAGCAGAACCTTCTGGACGTGCTGCCGCCGTTCCTCACCGGCGGGTCCATGATCACCACGGTGACCATGGAACGCGCCGAGTACCTGCCCGCGCCGCAACGCTTCGAAGCCGGTACCCAGCGCATCTCCCAGGCCGTGGCCTTGGCCGCTGCCGCCAGCTACCTCACGGAAACAGGGTTGGCCCGCGTGCACCGCTGGGAGGCGGAGCTCGGCCAGAGGATGGTGGCCGGCCTGGAAGGTATCCCCGGAATCCGCGTCCTCGGGCCCGCCGCCGGGGAGGAACGGATCGGCCTGGCCGCTTTCGACGTCGAAGGGGTGCACGCGCACGACGTCGGGCAGTTCCTTGATTCGAGGGGGATCGCCGTGCGGGTGGGGCATCATTGCGCGCAGCCGCTGCACCGCCGCCTGGGCCTGACGGCCACCACCCGGGCCAGTGCCTACCTGTACAACACCACCGATGACGTCGACGCCTTCCTTGAGGCAGTGGCCGGCGTCCGCTCCTACTTCCGCGTCTGACGCGGCCACCGAAGGTATACCAAATATGAGCCTTGACCAGCTGTACCAGCAGATCATCCTTGACCATTCGAAGGTCCGCCACGGCAGCGGCCTGGCCGGCGTGGAGGCGCCCCAGGGCGCCAGCACCGGACAGTCCCACCAGCTGAACCCCGTCTGTGGCGACGAAGTCACGCTGCGCGTCGCGGTGGAAGACGGCAAGGTGGCGCAGATTTCCTGGGACGGCGCCGGGTGTTCCATTTCCATGGCGTCAGCGTCCGTCCTCAGCGAACTGGGTGAGGGGCTGACCGTGGATGAGTTCCACGCGATCATCGGCAATTTCCGCGAAGTCCTGCGCTCCCGCGGGAAAGTCCACGCGGACCCGGAGATCCTCGGTGACGCGGCCGCGTTCGAAGGTGTGGCCCGGTACGCCGCGCGCGTCAAGTGCGCCATGATTTCGTGGGTTGCGGCCGAAGACGCGCTCAACCAGGCGGCCTAAACCGTTGTTTGTTAAAGTACGACGGCGGGCGGTTACCATTCCGAACAAGGTAACCGCCCGGCGTCGTTCGTTTTGTCCGCTTTAGCCCAGCAGGCCCATACCGCCGATCACGGCGGTGGCGGCTCCGAGCACCATGGAGATGCTGACGAGCACCACGTGGACGGTGAGGAACTTCGTTGCTGAGCCGTTGGCGTCGCGTGCCCGCGGATCCTTCATGACCCGGCGCAGGAACTGCGGCCAGACCACCAGCGACCAGACGCCCGCGATGATCAGCAGTAATCCGGCGAACAAGGGAAGCTGCATGGAGTCAGTGGCTTTCGAGCCAGGCCTGGGCCCGCTGCGACTGGATGTTCAAAGCCTTGGCCACCATCGGCTCAGCTGCCTGGGCGATCTTGCTGCCCAGGAACGGGACGGAGGAGGTGACGTTGCCTTCGAGCTCAACACGGGTGCTGCCGCCCTCGGCAACGAGCTTTTGGACCGCAGTCACGTCGAGGGGAGCACCGGCAATTTTCAGGGTGATGTTGCTCTGCCGGGAGCCGTCAGCGGCGGGCGCTTCCCAGTTTTCCACCTGGGTGACGGTGAGCTTTTCGCCAACGAACTTGCGGGCGATCTCCGGCAGCCGGGTGGTGGGCAGTGTCCGGACGGACGTGGTGCTGAACGCGCCGGCAACGTCGCCGTCCACGGCGAAGGACTCCAGCGTGCCGCCGACAAATTCGCTGGTGTCCCGCTGGAAATCCTCGTTGGCAAAAACAGCAGCTACGCTGCCAACGGCATGCGGAAGGGTGGTGGTTGCACTCAGTGCCATGGATCCTCCAGTGATACGGGGTCGTTACGCTTTTTGCTCCCCACATCCTACGGGGCGGACGGCGTGTTCTTGGAACCGGCCTCCGCCCGCTCGGCGCCGGCGATCTTTTGTGCCGCAGTGGTAATGTTCCGGGCCATCGCCGGGAAAATCAGGCTGTGGAAGGGCAGGACGGCCAGCCAGTAAAGCCTGCCGCTCAGACCCTTGGGAAAGAAAATGGCGCGTTGCCGGTAACGGCTCCCGCCGCCGTCGGACTCTACGGACAACTCGAGCCAGGCGCGGCCCGGCGCGCGCATCTCGGCCCGAAGCCGCAGCAGTTTCCCGCGGTCGATGCGTTCCACCCGCCACCAGTCCACCACCTCGCCGGGCGCCAGGTTGCCGGGGTGACGGCGGCCCCGCAGGAGCCCGGCGCCGCCGGTGAGCTTATCCAGCCAGCCGCGGACCTGCCACGCCAACGGCAGGGAATACCAGCCGTTACGGCCGCCGATTCCCTCGATGACCGTCCACACGTGGGCCGGGTCAACGTCGCCGTGGAACGTTCGCTCATCCACGAAGACCCTGTGGCCGGCCCATTCGGGATCGCTGGGCAGGGGATCGGCATCCACGCCGGCGCTGGCCCAGGTAGTCTCCACCTGGCCGTCGCGCTCCTTGCCCAGCGCCAGGGCAACCGCACGCCGGTACGGAGTCAGCCCGCCCTCAGGCACGGGAATGACGGAGTCGATGTCGTGCTCGCGGGCCACGGCGTCGTGCTGCAGGGACTGGACCAGGGGCAGCGACATGGACAGGGGGATGGGTGTGGTGAGGGCTACCCACAGCCCTGCCAGTTTGGGCGCGGGGACCGGCAGTGCCAGGACCACGCGGTACGGCAGCCCGGCTTCGGCCGCGTATTCCTTCATCATGCCCGCATAGGTCAGGACCTGGCGGCAGCCGATATCAAACGTGCGGTTGATGTGGCCGGTCAGGGAGGCGGCGGCAACCAGGTAGTACAGCACGTCCCGGACAGCGATCGCCTCAATCCTGTTGCGCACCCAACTCGGCGCCGGCATCAACGGGAGGGTTTCGGAGAGGTGCCGGATCATCTCAAAGGATGCGGACCCGGACCCGATCACCACACCGGCCTGGAAGACCACGGCGTCCACCGGGCTGTCCAGGAACACCTTGCCCACCGCCTCGCGGGACCGCATGTGTGTGGAGAGTTCCACGCCGGCGGGGTGCAGGCCGCCGAGGTAGACGATCCTGGCCACGCCCGCGTCCGCGGCGGCCTTCGCGGCGGTCCC
Source organism: Pseudarthrobacter sp. IC2-21 (assembly GCF_034048115.1). Classification (NCBI taxonomy): domain Bacteria; kingdom Bacillati; phylum Actinomycetota; class Actinomycetes; order Micrococcales; family Micrococcaceae; genus Pseudarthrobacter; species Pseudarthrobacter sp. IC2-21. Next base: position 1,322,177 of record NZ_CP139145.1, read on the forward strand.
GGCCATCGCCTTTTCCTTCGCCTCGAAACCCGACCCGGCAGCCATGGAGTGGACCAGGTAATACAGCACGTCGACGCCGGCGAGCGCGTCGCGGAGGGCCCCGGCGTCGTCCAGGCTGCTCTGGACCACATCCACATCCTCCAGCCAGGGCACGCCCGCGATCTTGGCCGGCGTCCGGACCAGGACCTTCACGGTGTGCCCGGCCTCGAGCAGCCGCGGAACGAGCCGGCCCCCGATGTAGCCGGTGGCGCCCGTGACCAGGACGGTGCGCGGTGATGCTGGGGTTGTGCCGGTCATGCTGACTCCTTCCAGTCACCCCGAATGCGGGGCGCTGTCACTATGCCATTCGGAGCGGCCTGGCTTCCGGACGGCCACGGATCCTGAAAGCTTAGTCCGGCCCGCGGCGCGGTAGGCTGGGATGACCCGGTATTCGCAGCGAATCCCGGCTTTTCGTGTTGCCTGCGCCGCCCTGAAACCCCACAGGGACACCACAGGCCTCAAACACCACAGGAGTTTCCGTCATGACCCTGAGCGCTTCCCGCACTGGTACTGCCACGTCCACCCCGTCGCTTACCGGACTGCGCAGCGCCCTGGCCGAGGACCGTACTTTCTCCCGCGTGAAGGCCGAGGCGCAGCGCGGGTTCGACGTCCGTGGTCAGGATTACCAGATCAGCGCACCGGCGGGACTCCGCGCCGCGCTGCTCGCGGAAATGGCGGATGGCCTGGCCGCCGCCCGTGCCGACGCCGTTGAGGGAACGCCCGACGGCGGGATCCCCCCGGTGGTCCTCGCCGTCACCGCCACCGGGCGTGAAGCCGAAGACCTGACGGCTGCCCTCCGGGCCTACCTCCCCGCCGATTCCGTGGCCGAGTTCCCCAGCTGGGAAACCCTGCCGCACGAAAGGCTCTCACCCCGCTCGGACACCGTGGGGCGGCGGCTGTCCGTCCTGCGCCGGCTGGCGCACCCGGAAAGTTCGACGGCGGGCGCGCTCCGGGTGGTGGTGGCTCCTGTCCGCGCAGTGGTGCAGCCCATTGTGGCCGGGTTGGGGGAACTCGTTCCGGTCACGCTGAAGGTGGGCCAGGACATCCCCTTCACGGACGTGGTGCGCCGGCTGGCCGATGCCGCCTACGCCCGTGTGGACATGGTCACCCACCGCGGTGAGTTTGCCGTCCGCGGCGGCATCATCGACGTCTTTCCGCCCACCGAGGACCACCCCATCCGGGTGGAATTCTTCGGTGACGAGGTGGACCAGATGCGCTGGTTCGCGGTGGCCGACCAGCGCTCGCTCTCCGCCCCCGGCATCCATCACCCCACCGAGCTGCACGCTCCGCCGTGCCGCGAAATCCTGATCACGCCGTCGGTGATGTCACGGGCGGCGACCCTGAAGACCCAGCTTCCGGCCGCCGGCGACATGCTGGAGAAAATCGCGGGCGGAATCGCCGTGGAAGGCATGGAGTCCCTGGCGCCGGTGCTGGTTGACGCCATGGTTCCCTTTGTGGAGCAGCTGCCTGCCGGCTCCATCTCGGTGGTCATCGAACCGGAAAAGGTCCGCACCCGCGCCCATGACCTTGCGGCCACCAACGAGGAGTTCCTGGAGGCGGCGTGGTCCACTGCGTCGGACGGCGGCACGGCTCCGCTGGACCTCAGCTCGCAGGCCTCTGAAGCCCTGCACTCCGCCAGCTTCCGCTCATTGGCCGAAACCCGCGGTTTCGCCCTGGACCACGAGGTGTCCTGGTGGTCCATCACGTCCTTGGCAACCGATGAGGAGCTGCTGCCGGAAATCGACGTTCTGAACCTGCATGCCCGTGAACCGCGCGGCTACCAAGGCGACGTCGCCGAAATGATGGAATTCATCGGCTCGCACATCCGCGACCAGTGGCGGATTGTGGTGGCCACGGAGGGGCCCGGTCCCGCGCAGCGGCTCGCGGAACTGTTCCACGACGCCGATATCCCGTGCGCCCGCGTGGACGCACTGGACCACGAACCCCAGGCGGGCATCATCGAGGTGACCACGGCCGCCGTCGGACGCGGTTTTGTCCTGGACAGCCTCAAGCTGGGGCTGCTGACCGAGGCGGACCTGCTGGGCCGGACCTCGGCGGGGTCTACGAAGGACATGCGGCGCATGCCCTCCAAACGTCGGAACGCCGTGGACCCGCTCCAGCTGGTGTCGGGGGACTCCGTGGTCCACGAGCAGCACGGCATCGGGCGTTTTATTGAGCTGATCCAGCGCAAGGTGGCAGGCGGGGGAGACGGCGTCCGCGAGTACCTGGTCCTGGAATACGCGCCGTCCAAGCGAGGTGCCCCGGGAGACCGGCTTTTTGTTCCCACTGATCAGCTGGACCAGGTCACCCGCTACGTCGGCGGGGACACCCCCGCCTTGAGCAAGATGGGCGGCTCGGACTGGGCCAGCACCAAGTCCAAGGCCCGCAAGGCCGTCAAGGAGATCGCCGGCGAACTCATCCGGCTCTACTCCGCGCGGATGGCCTCCCGCGGCCACGCCTTCGCGCCGGACACCCCTTGGCAGCGCGAACTGGAGGAGGCCTTCCCGTACGTGGAAACGCCGGACCAGCTGACCACCATCAACGAGGTCAAGGCGGACATGGAACGCGAGATCCCCATGGACCGGCTGGTGTCCGGCGACGTGGGCTACGGCAAGACCGAGATCGCCGTCCGCGCGGCTTTCAAAGCCGTCCAGGACGGCAAACAGGTGGCGGTCCTGGTGCCCACCACCCTGCTCGCCCAGCAGCACTACGAGACCTTCACGGAACGTTTCTCCGGGTTCCCGCTGCGGGTCAAGGCACTCTCCCGCTTCCAGAACGCCAAGGAATCCAAGGAAACCGTGGAGGGTGTCAAGAGCGGCTCAGTTGACGTGGTCATCGGCACGCACCGGCTGCTGTCCAAGGACTTCGCGTTCAAGGACCTTGGCCTGGTGATCGTGGATGAGGAGCAGCGCTTCGGTGTGGAGCACAAGGAGGCGCTCAAGAAGATGCGCACCAACGTGGACGTCCTGGCCATGAGCGCCACCCCGATTCCGCGCACGCTGGAGATGTCGCTGACCGGCATCCGCGAAACCTCCACCCTGGCCACGCCGCCGGAAGAACGCCACCCCGTGCTCACCTACGTGGGCCCGTACACGGACAAGCAGACCTCCGCAGCCATCCGGCGTGAGCTGATGCGCGAAGGCCAGGTGTTCCTGGTGCACAACCGCGTCTCCACCATTGAGCGGACCGCGGCGAAGGTCCGTGAACTGGTTCCGGAGGCGCGCGTGGAAGTGGCGCACGGGCAGATGTCCGAGAGCCGGCTGGAGCAGATCATTGTGGACTTCTGGGAGAAGCGCTTTGACGTGCTGGTGTGCACCACCATCATCGAAACCGGCCTGGACATCTCCAACGCCAACACCCTGATCGTGGACGGCGCGGACAAATACGGGCTCTCCCAGCTGCACCAGCTCCGCGGCCGGGTGGGGCGCGGCCGCGAACGTGCCTACGCCTACTTCCTCTACCCGTCCGAGAAGCCGCTGGGCGAAGTGGCACTGGAACGGCTCAAGGCCGTGGCCACCCACAACGAGCTCGGTGCCGGCATGCAGCTGGCCATGAAGGACCTCGAGATCCGCGGTGCAGGAAACCTGCTCGGCGGCGAGCAGTCCGGCCACATCCAGGGTGTCGGCTTTGACCTGTACATCCGCCTGGTGGGCGAGGCCGTGGCGGACTACCGCGGCGACGCCGAGGAAAAGGCCGCCGAAATGAAGATCGAGCTGCCGGTGAACGCCCACCTGCCGCACGATTACGTCCCGGGGGAGCGGCTGCGCCTGGAGGCCTACCGCAAGCTGGCGTCGGCGCTGACCACCGAGGCCATCGAGGAAGTCCTGGCCGAGCTGGTGGACCGGTACGGGGAGCCGCCGCTGCCGGTCCAGAACCTCATCGCCGTGGCCCGCTTCCGGGTGGGTGCCCGCGAAGCCGGCCTGTCCGACGTCGCACTGCAGGGAAACTTCATCAAGTTCTCACCCGCCCAGCTGCCCGAGTCAAAGCTGATGCGGCTCACGCGCATGTATCCGGGTTCCCAGTCCAAGCCGGCCCTGGACGCGGTGCTGATTCCCAAGCCCAAGACCGCCCGGGTGGGCGGCCGGGACCTGCAGGACGCCGAAATCCTGGACTGGGCCAACGGCGTCATCAGGAACATCTTCTCGGACGCGCCTGCTTCCCTCGAACAGACCAGGAGCTAAGGCGTTGATGGGAGGACATCACGCCGCGTCGGGAGCCGCGGCGTGGGTAGCCATTGCCTCGACGGGGCCCTACACGCTGGGCTGGTATCCGCTGGACGCCACGGGCATCCTGATCGGCGGGATGGCCACGGCAGGCACGGCCCTGGTGTGCGACTGGGACCACCGCCACAGCACCGTGGCCAACTCGCTGCCGCCGCTGTCCAACGTCATTGCCCGGGGAATTGAGAACGCCAGCGGCGGCCACCGGCAAGGCACCCACTCCATCCTCGGCGCGGCCTTCTTTGTGGTCCTGGCCATGATGGCAGGGCAGATCCAGGTGCAGACCGGCTGGGGCCTGCTGTCCGTCGGCGCCGGCCTGCTGTGCATGTTTATGATCAACATCGCGGCGAAGGCGCTGAAGCTGTTCCCCAAATCGGGGTTCATCAGCAACTGGATCTTCGCCCTGACCATGGCCGGGCTGGTGACCTGGTTCGCCCCGCACCAGTGGACATGGCTGCCGGTGTCCATGCTGACCGGTGTTGTGGTCCATATTGTGGGGGACATGATCACCACCGGGGGCGTGCCGCTGCTCTGGCCCATCGTCATCAAACCGCCCCGGTTCCTGCGCAAACTCCCCGTGCTCAACGACGTCTGGAAAGCCAACGGGGCGTTTTCGCTGCCGTTGCTGGGCCGCGCCGGCTCACGGCGGGAGTGGCTGGTGCTGATCCCGGTGAGTGCTTACGCGATGGTGGGAATGTGCATTGCAGCCTGGGCTTCGGCCAAAGCGCATTTTCCGGCGGCCATGGTGCTGGGAAAGACCACGGTCAGCCGCCTGCTGGGTGCCGGCTGACCAGGAGCTTAAATGGCTGTGGCCCCGGATCGATCCGGGGCCACAGCCATTTGCTTTACGGCAGGTACAGCGGGTTGTGTTACTTCCCGCCGGCCGAATCGGAGCGGCCGGTGATGGTCTGCGGGATCCAGTACGCCAGGAAGAACAGGCCCAGGCAGACGGCCATCGGCCACGGGTTGTCCAGCGTGAGGAAGGACAGCGAGTAGACGGCGCCGAGGAACAAGGCGATCATCACGACGAACAGGCCGATGCTCGTGACCAGGTTGTTCTCGTTTTCCGGGGTCTGCACCTTGGTGGTGCTGTTCGCTGTGGTCTTGCTGGACATTCGTTCCTCCTCGGCCCCGCGGGGCTCAAATCTGTGGCGGCTCCTGCATTGTCAGTAGCCGGCTGAACCCTGTTCACCCTTGACGATTGCAATGCCGGAGCTGGCACCTATACGTGTTGCGCCTGCAGCAATCATAGCCTGAGCATCAGCAAGGGACCGCACCCCGCCGGAGGCCTTGACGCCCAGCTCAGGGCCGACAGTGCGGCGCATCAGGGCGATGTCCTCAGCGGTAGCGCCGCCGCCGTTGAAACCTGTGGAAGTCTTGACGAAGTCCGCCCCGGCCTCCACGGCCGCCTGGCAGGCGAGGACCTTCTGGTCATCGGAGAGGAACACCGTCTCGATAATGACCTTCAGGATGGCGCCGCTGGCGTGGACGGCTTCGGCGACGGCGGAGATATCGTCCACCAGCGCGCCCTTGTCCCCGGCCCGCGCAGCAGCGATGTTAATGACCATGTCGATTTCGTCGGCGCCGTCCAGCACGGCACCGCGGGCTTCGAAGGTCTTCACATCCGTGGGCGTGGCACCCAGCGGAAATCCGACCACCGAGCAGGTCAGCACGCCGGAACCGCGCAGGGCAGTTTTGACCGTTTTGACCCACAGCGGATTCACGCACACCGACTTGAAACGGTATTCGGCTGCCTCGGCGCACACCTTGAGGATGTCAGCCTCGCTGGCCTCAGGCTTGAGCAGGGTGTGGTCAATGAAGGAGGCGATATTGCCAGGCGTTGAGTCCGTGCCCGTTCCGCGCTGGTCAGCATAAATGGCATCGTTGCTCATGATGGTCCTTTCCTCATGGCCTTGTGGGCCGGTCGGAGCCAGGGAGTGCAGGGCTCTTTTGGGAACCATCTTGCCACACGCCGAAGCTGCCGGATGCTAACCGGCAACCGCAACGGGAGGGGTCAGGCCGCGGCCTGCAGGACTGTCCCGGGCGAGGACGCTGACATCAGCTGGGCGGCGCAGGCGCCGGCCGCGGAAGCCGCGGCAACCAGCAGCCCCAGCCTGACGCCGTCGAACGTTGCGGCGTCGCCGATGGCCCAGATCCCGGGCACCGAGGTGCGGAAATCCTGGCTGATGGCAATCCCGCCGCCGGGGGCGGTCCGGAGCCCGGCACTGGCAGCGAGTCCATCGCGTGAAACCCGTTCCTCCGCCAGGACCACGATGTCGCCGTTCATGGTGCTGCCGTCCGGAAAGACGATTCCCGCGGAGCGGAGTTCCGTGCCGGCCGTCCGGGGTGTCACCGCGGCGGGCCGCATGGTGGTCCGGACGGGACGGACGCCGCGGGAACGGAGCACCGCTTCCGCCTGCCCGGCCGCTGCGCCGGTACCCACCAGGATTCCCAGCGGACGCCTGCCCAGTTCAGTGCTCAGGTCCCTGACGGCTGACCCAATGCGGGCGGCGTCATCAATGGTGGAGTAGCTCAGGCAGTGGTCCGCACCCGCCACGGGAGCCCGTTCCGGTGCTGAACCGGTGGCGATCACCAGCTGGTCGTAGCCAAATTCCATGCCGTCTGCCGTGGTAACGGTCCGGGTCTGCGGCTCGATAAAGCTGGCGGGCTGCCCGCACCGGAGCGAGACCTGGGGGAGGGCCGCCAGTTCCAGGAGTTCCGGGGAGACGTCGTCACGATTGCTGAGGATGGTGACGGTGCCGGCGAAACGGGCCCGGTCCAGCCGGGTGACGAGCGCCTGGGCCGCTGGCCCCGCACCTGCGATGACAATTCGGGTGGCGGCGGAGGTTGAGGTGGAGGGTGCCGGAGCGGACATGTGCTGGCCCTTTCGCTGGCGGCCGCTGAACGGCCGGAAGTTCATGATGCTGCGAGTCTAGGCGGCCCGTTTTTCCGGCGTGTTTCCCTGTCATTGCAGGTTGACGCGGGTGCGTTCGCCAATGTTTACCCGCCAGTAATGCCGTGGGTCACACCCGGATCCGGTACCCCCGTTTGACCACCGTCTCCACCAGCCTGCCGTCCGGTAAGGAGGAGCGGAGCCGGCTGACGGTCATGTCCAGGGCATGGACGGAGCCCCGCAGTTCGAGCAGGTCCGAGAGCGCTTCCCGGGACAACACCGCCCCGCCGGCGCCCAGCAGGGCACGCAGCAGCAGCAGCGGCGCCGGGGCCAGCTCCACAGGCTGCCCGTCCACCCGCAGGCTCCGGCCGCGCAATTCGATGTTGCCGGACGCGGTGTCCAGCCGGCGGACGTGGTTCAGGGCGAGGTGCTCGCAGACCAGCCGGATCAGGGCACCCATCCGGAACCGTTCGGGAATCAGCGGGGTGACGCCGGCGTCCAGCAGCGGCTGCGCCGTCACGGGGCCGACCACGGCGGTGGTGACGTTGGTCTTGAGGCTGTGGATCAGCTCTTTGTACACGCCCATTTCGTGCGCCGTGCTCCACATGGCGTCCACCGCGGGCGCGCTCGTGAAGGTGAGCACATCCAGGTTCCCGCTGCACGCCGCCTCGATGAGGCGCGGAAGCCGGTCCTCGCCGTCGGGCTTCACCCAGCGGTACGGGGTGACAGTCAGCACGGTGGCACCGGACATGCGCAGGCGTTCCAGCTGCCGGACATCCGTGTAGCCGTGCAGCTGCACCGCGACGGTTTTGCCCCGGACACCTTCGGCCAGCAGCATGTCCACCAGTGTTGCGGTGGTTTCGTCGCTGCTGATTCCGACGTCGGCAAGTCCGGCCGCGCGGACGGCACCCCGGGCCTTGGGGCCCCGGACGAACATCCGGCAGGCGCCCAGGGTCTCCAGCAGCTCCTCGCCGATACCGAAGGAATCAGCCGCCTCGCACCAGCGGCGCATGCCGTAGGCCGTGGTGGCAATGCAGATGTCCGGTCGGGCCGTGATGACGGTCCTGGTGTCCTCGATCAGCCGCATGTCCTCCTGCACGGGCGCGATCTTCAGTGCGGGGGCGTGCAAAACTTCAGCGCCGCGGCGTTCCAGGGCCTCGATGAGGTCCCGGGAGCGGCGGTGCGAGGTCACCCCGATGCGGAAGCCTTCCAGCGGGGAGCCCGCGGCGTCGGGTGCTTCGTCGGCCTGCGGAGCTTCTGCCGGTGCCAGTGCGTTCATGGGGATCAATCCTTTCACGAACCCAGCAGCGAGGCCGCCAGCCTGTCCAGGTCTGCGGCGGCCTCGGCGTGCCCGCGGTTTGCTTCGGCCACGCGGACCACTTCACCGATGACCAGCACGGCGGGATTGCTGCACCCGGCAGCGGCGGAGGTGATGGTGCCCAGGTCAGCTATGGTGGTGCGCTGGCCGGGACGGTAGCCGCGTTCGACGACGGCCATGGGCATGTCGGGGCGCATGCCGGCCTTGCGCAGCCCGGCTGCGAGCTGGTGCAGCGTGCCGATGCCCATCAGGACCACGATGGTGCCGCCCAGTCCTGCCAGGTGCAGGTGTTCCTTGTCGGTCAGCGGGGCGTGCCCGGAGACCACGGTGAACATGTGGCTGACCTCGCGGTGCGTGACAGGGATGCCGGCCGCTGCCGGGACGGAGATCGCGCTGGTGACGCCCGGGATGACGCGGACCGGCACGCCGGCCGCCACGCAGGCAGCCACTTCCTCGCCGCCGCGGCCGAAGACGTAGGGATCCCCGCCTTTCAGCCGGACCACGTTGTTGCCGTCCAGTGCGGAGGCGACCATCAGCTTTTCGATGTCCGCCTGGCCGACCTTGTGGTGGCCGGGCTTTTTGCCCACATCCACCAGCTCGGCCGAGGTCAGGACCGGCAGGTCCTGGCAGGGGGCCAGCCGGTCGTAGAACACCACGTCGGCGTCGCGGAGGGCGCTGACGGCGGCGACGGTCAGCAGCTCGGTGGTGCCGGGGCCGCCGCCCACCAGGGTGACGTGTCCAACGGGACCGGCGGCAGGCTCGGCCGCCAGCGGGATGCCGGCTGCGCGGCACCTGCCCAGCATGGACTCCCAGCCCGGCTGGCCGTCGTCGACCGCTGCCACCAGAAAGGGCCGATCGGGGAGCGGGCCGTCATGCTCGGCACCCTGCGGGGTGCTGAGGCGGTAGACGACGGCGCCCGCGGCTTCGTAGCGGCGCACCGCCTGGCGTGCGGCGTGGTCGGAGCCGGTGACCAGGACGTCCCTGCCGGTCAGATCAATACTGAGCTGCATGGCTATACCTCGTTCTCGTCGCGTGCGCGGACGGGGATGGAAGCGCCGATGAGGACGGGCTGCGGGACGGCTGCCGCCTTCTCGTCCGGCGTGGCGGGGCGGAACTGGCCGCGTTCGTCGGAAACAAACGTGATGGAGTCGTCCTTCTGGTCCGGTGCGTTGACGAAGGACCGGAACCGGCGCAGGCGCTCGGGGTCCTTGAGGGTGTCCGCCCATTCGTCCACGTAGGTGTCAACGTGCCTGGCCATCGCGGCTTCGAGTTCTTCGGCGATGCCCAGGGTGTCCTTGACCACCACGTCCTCGACGTGCCTGATGCCGCCGTCGAGCTCTTCCTGCCAGCGTGCAGTGCGCTGCAGGCGGTCGGCGGTCCGGATGTAGTACATGAAGTAGCGGTCGATGTATTTGATCAGGGTGTCGTCGTCGAGGTCCTTGGCCAGCAGCTGGGCGTGGGCCGGGGTGGCGCCCCCGTTGCCGCCGACGTACAGGTTCCAGCCGTCGGCGGTGGCGATGACGCCCACGTCCTTGCCGCGGGCTTCGGCGCATTCACGGGCGCAGCCGGAGACGCCCATCTTGAGTTTGTGCGGGCTGCGGAGGCCGCGGTAGCGCAGTTCGAGCCGGATGGCCATGGCCACCGAATCCTGGACGCCGAAGCGGCACCACGTGGAACCCACACAGGACTTCACGGTGCGCAGGCTCTTGCCGTAGGCCTGGCCGGATTCGAAGCCGGCGTCCACCAGTTCCTTCCAGATTTCCGGGAGTTCCTCCAGCCGGGCGCCGAACATGTCGATCCGCTGGCCGCCGGTGATCTTGGTGTACAGGTTGTACTTTTCGGCGACGGCGGCGATGACGCCGAGCTTCTTCGGGGTGATCTCGCCGCCGGCGATGCGGGGGACCACCGAGTAGGTGCCGTCCTTCTGCATGTTGGCGAGGGCGCGGTCGTTGGTGTCCTGCAGGGTGCCGCGGCCGGCGTCCAGGACGTAGGCGCTGTTCTGGCTGGCCAGGATGTTGGCGATGGTGGGCTTGCAGATATCGCAGCCCGCGCCGGTGCCGTACTTCGCCATGATCTGCTCGAAGGAGGTCAGCTCCAGGATGCGGATGGCGTCGAAGAGCTCCTGGCGGGAGAGTTCGATGTGTTCGCAGAGGGCCTTGGAGACCTCGACGCCGGACTTGGTCAGCTCGGTTTCCAGCAGTTTCTTGAGCATCGGGACGCAGGAACCGCAGCTCGTCCCGGCGCGGGTGCAGCCCTTGAGCTCACTGAGTTCCCGCACTGGTGCGTTGCCGTCGCAGGCGCCGCAGCCGTTGACGGTATCGCGGATGGTCCCGGCGGAGACGTTATTGCAGGAGCAGAGAATGGCATCTTCCGGGAGTTCCGTTTCGGGGGCGTCGCCACCGCCGGCAGCCGTCAGGTAGGCGCCGGGCTCGGCGCTCAGTTCGCGGCCCAGGAGCGGGCGCAGGCTCGTGTAGGGAGTGGCGTCGCCCACGAAGATGCCACCCAGGAGGGTCTTGGCATCATCGGTGGTGACGATCTTCTGGTAGACCCCGCGGGCGGGGTCGGCGTAAACGATTTCGAGTGAGTGCTCGGTGCGGGCGAACGCGTCGCCGAAGCTGGCCACGTCCACACCGGAGAGTTTGAGCTTGGTGGCGGTGTCGAAGCCCGGGAAGGTGGCCTCGCCGCCGTGGAGGCGGTCGGCAACGATCTCCGCCATGGTGTTCGCGGGTGCCACCAGGCCCAGGCACATGCCTTCGAAGTTGGCTACTTCACCGATGGCCCAGATGCCCTCCACCTCGGTGGCGCAGTAGTCGTTGATGACCACGCCGCCGCGCGGGCCCAGGCTGAACAGCTGTTCCTCGCCCTCGGCTGCGCGGAAGAGTTCGTCGCGGGGCCGGACACCGATGGCGACGATGACCATGTCGGCGTCGATGATGCGGCCATCGGCCATGAGGACGCCGGTGACCTGGCCGTCTTCATCGGCAAGGACCTCGGAGGGGAACACGCCGCCGTGGACCTTAAAGCCCTTGGCCTCGATGAGGCGGCCCAGTGCCTGGCCGGCGCCTTCATCCAACTGCGTGTTCATCAGCCACGGCGCGCCGTTGATGACCACCGGGGTGGCGCCGAGCTGCTCGGTGCCTGCCGCCGACTCGAGCCCGAGCAGCCCGCCGCCGATGGTCACGGCCGTGATCTTGCGGCCCAGCTTGTCCGTGAGCTCACCAATGGCCTTGCTGATGGACCAGACGTCTTCGAGCGTCCTGTAGACGTGCACGTGCTCGGCCCCGGGGATGGGCAGGCGGGCGGCACTCGATCCGGTGGCGACCACCAGGTGGTCGTACGCGACGGTGGTGCCGGCCGCGGTCTCCACGGTCCGGGTGTCGGGATTGATTTTCACGACGCGCTCGCCGGTCTTCAGGTCCAAGGAATCGTGGTCCCACATGGAAGCCGATCCGAGTGTCAGGTCCACACCGGTGTCCGTGAGGGCCTTGGAGAGGGCCACCCGGTCGTACGGCAGGTGGGCTTCCTCGGTGAGGACCGTAACGTGCCAGCCTTCGAGGCCACGGGAATGCATGGCATCGGCGAAGCGGTGGGCCGCGGGGCCGCCACCGGCGACGACGATGCGGCGCTGGTTCTCTGTGCTTGAAGTCTGTTCGGTCACTGTGGGCCTTTCGCATGGGCCGCAGACGGTGTTCTGCGACCTTCTCTGACGAGGTGTCCGTTCAGACTACGGAGACGCAGTTTCGCTTCAGTTTCCCGATTGTTTCGTAGGCTTAACTTCTGCATCACGAACGCATTTCCGGCCGGGTGAGTTCTCTTTTACTCCCCGGACACATTCACTGCACGCCGCTGAAACACCCGGTGCCTACATTGTTTGGACGGCCGTTGTTAGTACGGCCACGAAGGTCATGACGGGCTCACAAAAGTGGCCCGGGAACACGACAGACGAGCACGGGGAGTTGGACCGGTTATGACGGCAACACTGGAATTAGGCGCACTCGCCGACACCACTGAGATCGCTGCCGGCTGGCACCGGGTTTGCGCCGTGGCGGAGCTTGAGCCTGCCTGGGGCGAGGCGGCACTCATCGCCGGCCGCCAGGTGGCTCTCTTCAGGACCGGCCCCAGCGAGGTTTTTGCGGTGGCACACCAGGACCCGGCCACCGGTGCCCACGTGATGGCCCGCGGCATCCTGGGATCCCGCGGCACCAGGCCGACCATCGTGTCGCCGCTGCACAAGGAGGTTTACGACCTTGAAACCGGCGAATGCTTTGGTACTGCGGCGGTGCGCCTGGAAACGTTCCGGACCCGCATTGCCGACGGGTTCGTCGAGGTCGAAGCCTAGGCCGGCCCGCTAAAGCCCGAGGGCCTCGCGGACGTCGCAGACCACCGCATCCAGGGTGAGCCGGGCGGCCTGCCGGGCCTCCGGAAGCTCGGCTGCCGACTCCACCGGGCGGAGGACTTCCAGGTAGCACTTGAGCTTGGGTTCGGTGCCGCTGGGCCGGATGATCACCCGGGTCTGGTCACGGGTCAGGTACAGCAGGCCGTCCGTGGGCGGCAGGTGTTCACTGCCTTCGGCCAGGTCCGCAAACGCCTCCACGGCGGATGATCCGAACGACTCGGGCGGGCTGACGCGCAGGCGGTTCATCATGGCATCCAGCAGCCCAAGGTCCGCCACCCGGATACTCAGCTGATCGCTGGCGTGCAGCCCATGCTGCAGGTAGAGCTCGTCCAGGGTGTCGAAGATGGTCTTGCCGGCAGCTTTGGCGGCGGCGGCCATCTCGGCGATGAGCACCGCGGCCGAGATGCCGTCCTTGTCCCGGACCAGGTCAGGTGCCACGCAGTAGCCCAAGGCTTCCTCGTAGCCGTACAGGAGCCCGGGTACCCGGGAAATCCACTTGAAGCCTGTCAGTGTTTCCTCATGCGCGTAGCCGGCCGCCGCGGCGATGCGGGAGAGCAGCCGCGAGGACACAATGGAATTGGCGAACACGCCGGCACGGGCACCCGCTCTGTCGCCGCCGTCGGGCGTTTCGTCCTCACCCTCGGCCAGGCGCGCCACGATGTGGGCCCCCAGCAACGCCCCCACCTCATCCCCGCGCAGCATGCGCCAGGTGCCGGTGTCCGGGTCCACCGCGGCCACGGCGGCCCGGTCGGCGTCCGGATCGTTGGCGATTACAAGGTCGGCGTCCAGGCGCGCGGCGGTCTCGAGTGCCAGGTCGAGGGCGCCGGGCTCCTCAGGGTTGGGAAAGCTCACGGTGGGGAAATCCGGATCCGGTGCGGCCTGTTCAGCCACCAGGGTCACGTCCGCGAAGCCGGCCTCCTTCAGTACTGCCACGGCTGTTTCGCCGCCCACGCCGTGCATGGGGGTCAGGACAATGCGCAGCTCGCGCGACGGGAAACGGGCAGGATCGGCGAGTGCCGCCACCGCGTTTTCATAGTCGGCGGCCAGGGATGGGTCCAGCACCGTCCAGCCGTCCGCGGCGAGGGCGATGGTTTCCAGCGTTCCTACCGACGCAATCCGCGAGGCGATTCTGGCGTCGTAAGGCGCCACGATCTGTGCCCCGCGCCCGCTCTCCTCCACGGCGTGCCGCCCCAGGTACACCTTGTAGCCGTTGTCCTGCGGGGGGTTGTGGCTGGCGGTGACCATGACGCCGCCGTCGCAATCGAGGGCGCGGACGGCGAACGCGAGCAGGGGAGTGGGCAGTGCGGCCGGCAGCAGGAAGGCCTCAATCCCGGCGGCTGTGAAAATGGCTGCCGTTTCCTCGGCGAAGATGTCCGAGTTATGGCGGGCGTCATAGCCGACGACGGCGCGGGGCCGGGTTCCGGGCGCCGCCTCACCGACGGCGCCGGTCAGGAAGGCCGCGAGGCCGGCGGCGGCACGGCGCACCACCACGCGGTTCATCCGGTTGGGCCCGGGTCCGAGGGCGGCGCGGAGGCCAGCGGTGCCGAACTGCAGGGTGCCGCTGAAGCTGTCGGCGAGTTCCTGGTTGGCGGCGGGAGAACCGTCCTCCGCGAGCTGCAGCAGCTCTGTGAGCGCGGCAGCAGTGGCGGGATCCGGATCTTGGGCCGCCCATTCCCGGGCTTGGCTGAACAAGGAGGCGGCATCGGTGGACGTCATGGGTCCACGCTATCGTCATTGCCCGCGGAACGGTCCCGGACACTCGCCGGTGACGGCGGAAACCGGACCAGCAAACCAACGCGGGGTCACATAATGCCCGAAAAAGGGCCAGGATTGAGCGATAAGTGACCCCGCGTTGTCCTAGAGTTTTGCGATGATCCCGGCCAGCAGCTTGGAGATGCGCGGCCCGGCTTCCTGGCCCGACTCGAGCACTTCCTGGTGGCTCAGCGGCATGGGGCTGATGCCGGCAGCGAGGTTGGTCACCAGGGAGATGCCGAACACTTCCATGCCCGCATGCCGGCCCGCGATGGCCTCCAGCGCGGTGGACATACCCACCAGGTCCCCTCCGATCCGCTTGGCGTACTGCACTTCGGCCGGGGTTTCGTAGTGCGGCCCGGAGAACTGGACGTAGACGCCTTCATCCAGTGATGAGTCCACTTCGCGGGCGAGGTCCCGGATGCGGGAGCTGTAAAGGTCTGTCAGGTCAACGAAGGTTGCGCCCTCAAGCGGGGACGTGCCGGTGAGGTTGATGTGATCTTTGATGAGGACCGGAGTGCCAGGGGTCCAGCTTTCGTTGATGCCGCCGCAGCCGTTGGTGAGGACCAGGGTCTTGCAGCCCGCCGCGGCTGCCGCACGGATGCCGTGGACCACGGCACGGACGCCCTTGCCTTCGTAGTAATGCGTCCGGGCGCCCAGGACCAGCGCGCGTTTGCCTTCCCTGGTCAGCACCGAGCGGATGGTGCCCACGTGGCCCACCACGGCCGGGGCATGGAAGCCCGGGACCGCGTCCGCGCCCAGCGTGGCGGTGGTCTCGCCGATCAGGTCGGCAGCCTCGGCCCAGCCCGATCCGAGGACCAGCGCGACGTCGTGATTGGCCACCCCGGTCTTCTCGGCAATGTACTCAGCGGCCTCGCGTGCGGCGTCGAAGGGGTCCATGTTCAGGAAGTCTGTATTACTCACTGGTACAAACTATCGTGCCGCCCCCGTTGTGCACACCGTCACTCCGGGCGGTGATGCGCCCCATGAATCGGGCATTTAATTGATGTCCCGGCGCGATTGGGGAGATAATGGTTGATTGTGACTACGCATCCTGATTTCAGCTCACCCCGGATCGCAATCCTGGGAGGTGGCCCCGGCGGATACGAAGCCGCCATGGTCGCAGCCTCCCTGGGGGCGCAGGTCACCATCATCGAACGTGCCGGGCTCGGCGGCTCGGCGGTGCTCACCGACGTCGTCCCTTCCAAAACGCTGATCGCGACGGCGGATCTGATGACCCGCGTCGGCGAGGCGGGAGAGCTGGGAGTCAAGTTCGACGTCGACGGCGGCGACTTTGTGCCCGTTATGCGCGCTGACCTCAAGCACATCAACGACCGTCTTCTGGGCCTGGCCCGGCAGCAGTCCCGTGACATCACCGGCGGGCTGGAACAGCACCAGAACATCCGCATCCTGATCGGATCCGGCAAGCTCCTGGACAGCCACACCATCGAAGTCCTGACGGCGGACGGCACCCGGACCGTGGAGGCGGACACCATCCTGCTCGCGGTGGGCGCGCATCCCCGGGAGCTGCCCACGGCCCGGCCCGACGGCCAACGCATCCTGAACTGGGCGCAGATCTACAACCTCGATGAGCTTCCCGAGGAACTGATTGTGGTGGGATCCGGCGTGACCGGTGCCGAATTCGCCTCCGCCTACAACGGCCTCGGATCCAAGGTGACCCTGATTTCCAGCCGTGATCGCGTGCTGCCGGGCTCCGACACCGACGCCGCCGTGGTGCTGGAGGAAGTGTTCGAGCGCCGCGGCGTGCGCGTGCTGTCCCGTTCCCGCGCCGAAACCGTGGAGCGGACAGAGGAGGGCGTGGTGGTCACTCTGGGTGACGGCTCCACGGTGGCGGGCAGCCACTGTCTCGTGGCCGTCGGTTCGATCCCCAATACCGCGGGCATCGGCCTGGAAGAAGCCGGCGTGGCCCTGACCGAAAGCGGCCACATCAAGGTGGACGGGGTTTCCCGCACCACCGCGCCGAACATTTACGCCGCCGGAGACTGCACCGGCGTGCTGGCCCTGGCATCGGTGGCAGCGATGCAGGGACGGATCGCGATTGCGCACTTCCTGGGCGACGCCGTGATGCCGCTCAAGCTCCATCAGGTGGCGTCCAACATCTTCACCTCGCCCGAGATCGCCTCGGTGGGTGTGTCCGAGGCGGACATCCAGTCCGGCAAATACCAGGCGGACATCATCAAGCTGTCGCTGAAGAGCAACGCCCGCGCCAAGATGCGTAACGCCAAGGACGGCTTCGTCAAGATCTTTGCGCGCAAGGGATCAGGCACCGTCATCGGCGGCGTGGTGGTGGGGCCGAACGCCTCCGAGCTGATCTTCGCCATCGCCCTTGCCGTGACCCACAAGCTGCACGTGGACGATGTCGCGAGCACCTTCACCGTCTATCCGTCACTGAGCGGCTCCATCTCCGAAGCGGCGCGGCGGCTGCACGTCCACATGTAGCTCCGGGCAGGTGCCGGCCGGGGACGTTCGGCCCTACTTGCGCCCGGAACCGCGCGCGCACACTGGAGCATGGCCAAGATCTATATCCCCTACGGGAGCGTTGAAGGACAGACCGCCCACATTGTGGAGTACGTTGCCGATGTCGTCCGGGCAAACGGGCACGAAGCGGAAACCGTGGACCTCAAACACTCCGGCGACAGGATTCCGGCGGGGCAGGACGCCGTGATCGTTGCGGCGTCGGTCCACATGGGGAAGCACGAGGGCTTCGTGGTCGACTTTGCCCGCAGGAACCGGGACGATCTCGAACGCCTGCCCTCAGCCCTGATCTCGGTCAGCCTGGCCGCCCACGGCGACGAACACAGCGCAGAAGGTTACGTGGCCGAATTCGAAGAGCAGTCGGGCTGGCATCCCGCCCACGTCGGGATCTTTCCGGGCGCGCTGCTCTATACGCAGTACAACTTCCTCAAACGCCAGCTCATGAAGAAGATCACCAAGGACAAGGGGTCCACGGACCTGGATACGTCCCGCGACTACGTCTACACGGAGTGGGACGGCGTGAAACGCTTCACCGAGGACTTCCTGTCGGCACTGCCTGAAGGGTCCGCTGAGGACCGGTCATAGGGCGGTTTAGGATCGCGCAAAGGCGGGGACGACGTCTCCGGGTGCAAACGGTGTGAACCACTGCTCGAAGCCGAGGCCCGCGTCGGCTTCCGGGCTGCCGCCTGTGTCCGGCTCGGTGTACAGCGCGTGGCATTCGGCGTCCTCCAGCAGGACCTCCTCAACCTGGGCGCGCCAGTCCTCCGGCAGGTCCAGCTCGTAAATGTCTTCGGTGATTTCCGCCTGGTCGAGCAGGCAGCGGACGGCCAGTTCGGCCGCGATGCAGCCGGGGGAGGTCCACCCGCGGCCGAGGGAGACAGCGACGTCGGCGGCGACGACAATGAACTTCCGCGTGAACCCGGCGTCGTAACTGGACGCGAACTGCGGCGGCAGCGAGGACAGCACGTAGGACTTGGCGATGCCGGACGCAGTAACGGCATCCGGCCGGCCCAGCGCCTCGAGATCGCGAAATAGTTGGTCAAGGAGAATACCCGACGAGTTCCAGAGGAGGCCGGCCAGGAGGCGGGTCCGGCTCATAGCTTCTTGCCGACCGTCGGCCGGGACAGCTGCCATTTCAGCCAGGTCTTCCGGGTCGAAAAGGAGCCGCTGTTCCGGGGTCATGTCATCGGGGTGGGGATCGAGGCCCAGCAGTTCCAGGCTCAGCCCGGTCAGTTTGACTGCGTCGGCCAGCAGTTCTTCGGTGATGTCGTCTTCGTCGTCGGCATTCATGGCCCCGATGCTACCGGCAGGCGGCAGCACGCACGATTCCTGTTACGCGCCCATGTCCGCGTTGGGGTATGCACATACCCGGCCTCCCCGTCTTCAGCGCACCTCAGGCGGGAGCTGCCTGGAAGTGTTGTTCGATGAGTCCCTTGATGTCATCATGGCAACCGCCGCAGCCGGTGCCGGCGCGGGTCGCCTTGGCTACGTCGGCCACCGTGGAGCAGCCGCCCTCCACGGCGCCCTGGATCCTGGTCCCGCTGACCCCGGCGCACCGGCACACCGTCCCTGCGGGGTCGGCAGGTCCGGAAGCCAACTGCTCCGGCCCGTCCAGCCGCAGCAACAGGGACCTGTCCGCCGGCAGCTCGGCCCCCCGTTCGAAGAGGCTGACCAGTTCGGCGGCCGATCGCGGCATGCCCACCGCCACCAGGCCTTCGAGTACTCCGCCTCGCGTGGTTATTTTGACGTAGCGGCCGTGCTCCGGGTCTGCCCACTGGGCGATCTGCAGGCGCGGGCGGCCGTTGACGGCGCCGGCGGTCAGGGCGTCCTCGTCCCACGGATCGGCCGCGTTGTCCCCGGCCACGGCCATGGTCAGGCCGCGGGCCTTCAGCACAATCACGCCGGCCTGTTCCCGGGGCAGTTCCACCAGTGCGTCAGCGTCGGCTTGCGTGCCGGTGGCCAGCAGGGTCAGGTATTCGGCCAGCCAGTCGGCCTGCCGCCAGCCGGGTCCCACCAGTCCGGACGGGCCCGTCGCTGTGCGGCACTCACTGCAGGCGGGGTCGGGGCAGCGCACCTCGGCGCAGTCGCCGATGGCGAAGATGTGGGGTTCGTGGTGGGCGCGGAGCCGGTGGTCCACCAGGATTCCCATGCCGGTGGACAGGCCGCAGCCCTCGGCCAGCTCGGTCCGTGGCCGGACGCCGCATGAGAGGACCAGGAGGTCGCCGTCGATCGCGGAACCGTCCTCAAGCAGCAGCGCCGAGAACCCGCCGTGGGGCGCGTTGTGCTCCACACCCGTGGAGCGGGCGTTGCCGGCCATCCGCACGCCGCACCGGCGCAGGCTGGCCGCGAGGACGGCACCCCCGCCGCGGTCGATGTTGCGGCCCAGTGGATGCGGGCCGTTGTGGACCACCGTCACGGTGGCGCCCTCCTCCGCCGCGGCGAGGGCCGTCTCAAGACCCAGGACGCCGCCGCCGAGCACCACCACCCGTTTGCCGCCGTCGACCGCTGCGCGCAAAACCGAAGCGTCGCGCAGGTCCCGGAGCGCGGTGACCCCGGCTGGCAGGACCGGGGAGGTGGGGTCCGGGTTGATGCCGGTGAGGTTCGGAATGACGGGCCGGGAACCTGTGGCGAAGACGAGGCGCTCGTAGGGGGCGGTGGTGCCGTCCGTGAGGATCACCTGTTGGCGTGCCCGGTCCACCCTGCGGACCCGCACGCCCAGGCGCACGTCCACGCCCTCGGCAATCAGGGCGGCTGCATCGGACAGTGCCAGGGCATCCGCGGTGGTGCGCCCCACGCCCAGGTCAGCGACGAGGACACGGTTGTACGCAGCCTCCGCTTCCTCGCCCACCACAGTCAGGCGCACGTGCCCGTCCCGGACCGCGGGCAGGAGTTCGTCGATCAGGCGGCCTGCCACGGGGCCGAAACCGACAATGACAATCTGCTCGCTCATGAGGCCTCCGCTGGTTGAAGAACGCTGTGCTGACGGTCGCTTCGCCGAAGTTCGTTTCGCTCAAGGTCGCTTCGCTGAAGGTCGCCGGGTGCCGCAGCCCGGACCCGGACCTTGTTGAACTTGAATTCCGGCATCCCCGACACGGGATCAGTGGCCGCCTCGGTCAGGCGGTTGGCACTGCCGAGTTCCGGGAAGTGGAACGGCAGGAACACGGTCTCCGGGCGGATGGCGGTGCTGAGTTCCGCCCGGCAGATCACTTCGCCACGCTCGTTGGCCACGGAAACAAAGGCGCCCTCGGTGATGCCCATGGCGGCCGCGGCGGCGGGGTGGATCTGGACTGTGGCTTCCGGCCGGGCGGCCAGGAGTTCTGCCACCCGCCGGGTCTGGGCGCCGGACTGGTAGTGCTCCAGGAGACGGCCGGTGATGAGGGTCAGGGTGGTGGCTGCCGGGGCTGTGCTGTCCCGGCTGGGGGTACCGGCAGGCGCACGACGGCGGCGCGGCGTCACCGGCGTCATGACCGCCTTCCCGTCGGGGTGCGCAAAGGCATCCAGGAAGAGCCGCGGCGTGCCGGTGCTGCCCGCGGGGTACGGCCAGTAGGCGGCCTCACCCCGGTCCAGCATCGCGTAGTCGATGCCCGAATAGTCCGCCAGGCCGCCGGCGGAGGCGAGCCGCAGCTCCTCGAACACCGTTTCCGGGTCCTCGCTGTAGGTGGAGGGGGCATCCAGCGCTTCGGCCAGCCGGGCCATGATCCACAGCTCGCTGCGGGCCCCGGCCGGCGGCTGGATGGCCCGGCGGCGGCGCAGGACCCGTCCCTCGAGGTTGGTCAGCGTGCCCTCTTCCTCGGCCCACTGCAGCACGGGCAGGATGAGGTCCGCCTCGGCGGCGGTCTCGGACCTAAAGAAGTCGCACACCACCAGGAAGTCCAGGCTCCGGAGCCCGGCGATGACGGCGTTCGCGTCGGGGGAGGCCACCGCGATGTTGGAGGCATGCACGAACAGGCAGCGGACGCCGTCGGGCTGTCCCAGCGACTTCAGCAGCTGGACGGCGGGCAGGCCGGGGCCGGGAATCAGCGATTCGGGCACGCCCCACACCCCGGCCACGTGCGCACGCGCCGCGGGGTCGGTGATCTTGCGGTAGCCGGGGAGCTGGTCGGCCTTCTGGCCGTGTTCGCGGCCGCCCTGGCCGTTGCCCTGGCCGGTGAGGGTCCCGTAGCCGCTGCGTGCCGACCCGGGCAGGCCGAGGAGGAGGCTGAGGTTGATGGCGGCGGTGGCGGTGTCTGTTCCGTCAATATGCTGTTCCACGCCGCGGCCGGTGAGGATGTAGCTGCCGCCCTTTTGGGCGCCGTCGGCGAGCCGGCGGGCAGTTTCCCGGATGAGGTCCGCCGGGACGCCGGTGAGGGACTGGACCCGCTCGGGCCAGAAGGCGTTGACGCTGCGGACCACGGCGTCGTAGCCGGTGGTGCGTGCCGCGATGAAGTCCTGGTCGGCGAGGCTTTCGTGGATGATCACGTGCGCGAGGCCCAGCAGGAGGGTGAGATCGGTGCCCGGCAGGGGCTGCAGGTGCAGGCCGCCGCCGTCGGCCGTGAACTTTGCCGTGGCTGACCGGCGGGGATCCACCACAATCAGCCCGCCGGCATTGCGGGCGCCCTGGAGGTGCTGCACAAACGGCGGCATGGTTTCGGCGACGTTGGAGCCCAGGATCAGGATGGTGCTGGCGTTGTCCAGATCCGCGAGGGGGAAGGGCAATCCGCGGTCAACGCCGAACGCCCGCATTCCGGCCGCCGCTGCCGAGGACATGCAGAACCGGCCGTTGTAGTCGATGCGCGAGGTACCAAGGGCCAGCCGTGCGAACTTGCCCAGCATGTAGGCCTTCTCGTTGGTGAGGCCGCCACCGCCGAAAACGCCGACGGCGTCCCTTCCGTAGCGTGCCTGGGTGTCCTTGACCGCGGTGGTGACCAGTGCCAGGGCCTGGTCCCAGCCGATGGGGCGGTGGATGCCGTCGGCGCCCTTGAGGAGCGGTTCGGTGACGCGTCCGGGGTGGTTCAGGAGCGTGGCAGAGGTCCAGCCCTTCCGGCACAGGCCCCCGCGGTTGGTGGGGAAGTCGCGTCCGGCCACCTCCAGCAGGGGGGCATCCGCGGTGGCCGGCGCAGGAGTCTCGGCGGGCAGGGGCACGGGCAGGGCCACAGCCACGGGCACGGGCACGGCCACGGGCGCCGCGCCCGGTCCCGGCTCGGAAGCCGGGGCCGGGCTGACGGGTGACGTGAGCGTCATGGCGCACTGCAGGGCGCAGTAAGGGCAGTGCGTGTCGGCGCTGTTGGTCATGCTAGACGTGTCCCATCGCATTTCGGTTGGCGTTGCGGATGTAGCAGAACCAGCAGACAGCCAGCATCAGGACGTAGGCGCCGACGAATCCGTAGAACGCCGGGGTGTAGGAGCCGCTGGCTGTGTTGGAGGCGTTCAGCACCTGCGGGATCACGAACCCGCCATAGGCGCCGATGGCCGAGATGAGCCCGAGGGCCGACGAAGCGAGCCGCTGGGTGGCCACCGGGTCGGCGCCGTTCCGGGCGGCGCGGCTGGAGGTGGCGAAGATGACCGGGATCATGCGGTAGGTGGCGCCGTTTCCGAAGCCGCTGGCGGTGAAGAGCATCAGGAACAGGACCAGGAAGAGCCAGAAGTTCTTCAGCGGCAGGGTCCAGATCATGGTCAGGGTAATAACGGCCATGGAAGCGAACGCGGCCACGGTCATCCGGGCGCCGCCCATCCGGTCAGCCATCCGGCCGCCGTAGGGACGGGCCAGGGAACCGACCAGCGGGCCGAGGAAGGCCAGGGAGAGTGCCACGGTGCCGACGCCGATGGAGGAGAAGGCCGGGAAGTAGTCCTTAATGAGTTTCGGGAAGACGCCGGCAAATCCGATGAACGAACCGAAGGTGCCGATGTACAGCAGGGCCATGATCCACAGGTGCGGTTCCTTCAGCGCGGCGACCGAACCGGCCACGTCACCCTTGGCGCTGGTGAGGTTGTTCATGTACTTGAAGGCGCCGTACGCGGCCAGGAGGATGAACGGGACCCACATCCAGCCGGCCAGCGGCAGGTTGACCGTCCCGGCGGCCAGCAGGGTGATGACGATGGGCACGGCGAGCTGGGCGACGGCGGCACCCATGTTGCCGCCGGCGGCGTTCAGGCCCAGCGCCCAGCCCTTTTCACGGGCCGGGTAGAAGAACGTGATGTTGGCCATGGAGCTGGCGAAGTTTCCACCGCCGAAACCGGCCAGGGCAGCCACCAGGAGCATCACCCCGAACGGGGTCCCCGGGTTGGCGACGCAGAGTCCCAGGCCGATGGCGGGGATCAGGAGCAACAGGGCGGACACGATGGTCCAGTTGCGTCCGCCGAAGCGGGGAACCATAAACGTATAGGGGATCCGGAGCGTGGCCCCGACGAGGCTGGGCATCGAGATCAGCCAGAAGATTTCGGACGTGGTGAAGGTGAAGCCTGCTGCCGGAAGTTGGACCACCACGATGGACCAGAGCTGCCAGACCACAAAACCGAGGAACTCGGCGAAGATGGACCAGTTCAGGTTGCGCCGGGCAATGGTGCGTCCGGTGGCCTCCCACTGCTCTTTGTTTTCGGCGTCCCAGTTGGCGATCCAGCGGCCGGGAAGGAAGTCCAGAGCCGGGGCGGCTGCGGTGCGGGTAGTGGGGATATCTGCGGTGCGGTCAGCAGTCACGGGCGTGCCTCCTTGGGGAATGTTGTTCTTCCACGCTAAGGACGGCGCATTTCGCGGACGGTCGTGCGGTGTTAACGCGCTGTGACATTTGCCTATCCGCCTCCGCAAAGAGGTGTGAGGCGGGAACGGGGACCAGCAGGTGAGACGAAGCCCACATGTCCATATGTTGGAATGCTTGTCCATTCAATGGACTGCGGGAACTAATATTGAACTCTAACTACTGCAGGCCTGGCCGCACCACGCCAGGCCGTTTTTTGTGAAGGTGTTCAAATGTCATCCAACCCAACCACCGCGGAGCCAGGCTCGGCCAAGGCTGTGAATTCGCGCGGGCGCGTGATCGTGGCCAGCCTGATCGGCACCACCGTGGAGTTCTACGACTTCTACGTCTACGCCACCGCCGCCGTGCTGGTGTTCCCGGCACTGTTCTTCCCCAACCAGAACGAGACCACCCAGCTCCTGAGCTCCTTCGCGGTATTCGGTGTGGCGTTCGTGGCCCGTCCGCTGGGGTCCATTGTGTTTGGCCACTTCGGTGACAAGTTCGGCCGCAAGGGCACCCTGGTGGCCTCGCTGCTGACCATGGGCATCGCCACCTTCCTGATCGGCTGCCTGCCCACGGCCAAGGTGGACGGCTGGGAATTCTGGGCTCCGGCCCTCCTGGTTGTGATGCGGTTCTTCCAGGGCCTCGCCCTCGGCGGCGAGTGGAGCGGCGCTGCGCTGCTGGCCACCGAGAACGCACCCGCCAACAAGCGCGCCATTTACGGCACGTTCCCGCAGCTGGGTGCACCCATCGGCTTCATCATTGCGAACGTGATCTTCCTGGTTGCCAGCTACACCCTGTCTCCGCAGGCCTTCATGGACTGGGGCTGGCGGGTGCCGTTCCTGCTCAGCGCCGTGATGGTCATCATCGGCCTCTGGGTCCGCCTCAAACTGATCGAGACCCCGGCCTTCACCAAGGTGCTCGAATCCAAAGAGGTGGCCAAGCTGCCCCTGGCCCGCGTCTTCAAGACCAGCTGGCGTCCGCTGATCCTGGGCACCTTCATCATGCTCGCCACCTACGTGCTCTTCTACCTGATGACCACCTTCACCCTGACCTACGGCACGCGCGCCGCCACCCTGGATTCCGCCAAGGCCGCAGCCGAGAAGGCCGGCAAGCCGATGACCGAGGCAGCAGCCGCCGCGTTCGTTCCCGGCCTCGGCTACTCCCGCAACGACTTCCTCTG
Source organism: Pseudarthrobacter sp. IC2-21 (assembly GCF_034048115.1). Classification (NCBI taxonomy): domain Bacteria; kingdom Bacillati; phylum Actinomycetota; class Actinomycetes; order Micrococcales; family Micrococcaceae; genus Pseudarthrobacter; species Pseudarthrobacter sp. IC2-21. The sequence goes on from NZ_CP139145.1 coordinate 1,347,184, forward strand.
GATGCTGATTGCCGGCGTCGTGTTCTTCGGCATCTTCACCCTGGTGTCAGGGCCGCTCGCCGAAAAGTACGGCCGCCGCAAGATGCTGCTGTCAGTGACTGCCGGCATCTTTGTCTTCGGGCTGCTGTGGGTCCCGCTGTTCAGCGGCGGCTTTGTGGGCACCATGGCCCTGCTGATCCTGGGCTTCTCCCTGATGGGCCTCACCTTCGGGCCCATGGGGGCGATCCTGCCGGAACTGTTCCCCACCAACGTGCGGTACACGGGCTCGGCCATCAGCTATAACGTCTCAAGCATCCTTGGTGCTGCCGTGGCGCCGTTCATCGCCGTCTGGCTGTGGGAACTGGCCAAGGGCAGCCCCGTGCTGGTGGGCGTCTACCTCACCGTGATGTCCGTGCTGACGCTCTTCGCGCTGTTCGTCAGCAAGGAAACCCGCGACCTCGACTATGAGAACAACGTGGCCTGACGCTTCGGAGACCGCTCCGCACAGCCCGGTTGCTGACAGAACTGCCCGGCGCCTCCCCGACATTCCGGGAAGCGCGCCGGGCATTTCTGTGCCCGGGGCGGCCAACAGGGCGGGAACCGTACGACGGCGGCGCCACCCCGCGCCGGCGGGCTCAGCTTGCGTAGCGGGCGACGAAGTTCTTCAGGATGGTCATGGGCTCGGTCACCGTGAAGTGTTGGGCCGCCACCATCAGGTCCTCCGCGGACTCCGGCGGAAAGTAACCCGCATGGCGGTAGATGTCGATCCGGGTGACCAGGCCCCGGACGTCCAGTTCGGGATGGAACTGGGTGGCGTACAGATTCTCTTTGATCCGGAACATCTGGACCGGGCAGGCCTGGGAGGACGCAAGCAGCACCGCGTGCGGTGGGAGCCTGGTGCAGGCCTCCTTGTGGCCGGTGAAGGCCGTGAACCTGGCCGGCATGCCGCGCAGCACCGGATCCGCGAGGCCGGCGTCCGTCAGCTCGATCTCCACGCCGCCCAGCGATTCGCCGAACGTCCTGTCGATCACCGCGCCCTGATGCGCTCCCAGCGTCCCCACCCCGTAGCACGCACCGAGGAACGGAAAGTCCTGGTCCACGATCCGGTCAAGCAGCCCGGCCAGCTCCCGCTCCACGCGATGCTGGATGGCGCTTTTCTGATGGGCCGGATCGCTGGACGTGAACGGGCTGCCGCCCACAATCACGCCGGAGTATGCCGCCAGGTCCAGCTCCGGCAGGGGACCGGCCTCAAGCCGGATGCGGTGGAGCTGTTCAGGCGCCAGTCCGCCGTAACGCAGGTACGCGGCGTATTCGTCCTCGGCGGCGGCATCTTCGGCCCGGGAGGCCAGGAGCAGGAAAGGCTTCACAGGCTAAGTCTGCCCGCGGCCCCCGGCTGAGCGCCAGAGCACGCCCCACCCCCAAGTAAGTAGCACTAACTGACGTTTTGGGCCCTCATAACGACAGATAGCGCTACCCAGTTGGGATGGACGGTGCTGTCAGTGGCCGGCGGGCTCACCCGCGGGCTGGGCGAGGGAACGCCGGGACTGCGGGCGTGCGGCCGGGTCGGCGTGCCGGTGGACCAGCTTCCAGTACCCTTCTTCGCGGCGGAAAACACTGGTCACCCGGAGCGCGAACTCCTCGGTGAGCGGGGCACTCTCCAGGCGGGCCCGGAAGTGTTCGGTCTCCACCAGGTACGCGGTGTCCCTTGCGGTGTAGGACGTGATGGTGTCGAAGCCCAGCATCTCGCCGTCCTGGAACTGCCGGGAGGCCTGGTCCAGGCGTGCCTCGACCTGCGCCCAGCCACGGGCAATGCCGCCGAAAGGATTAGCCAGGGTGACGTCGTCGAGCCGTGAATACAGGTCCTTGACCGGCCCGGGGTTGCCGCGGGTGATCTCCGGAACGGCGAGGTGGTAGCGGGCAACTTCTTCTTCGAAACTGGGTGCAAGCATGGGGTGCCTCGGTCGCGTCTAGTCTTCGATGGTGGCGATGACGGCGCCCGCCGCGATCGTTTCACCGGCGGCGGCGCCCAGGCCCGTGATGGTCCCGGAACGGTGTGCGGTCAGGGGCTGTTCCATCTTCATGGCTTCCAGCACAACAATCAGATCGCCTTCGACCACCACGTCGCCGTTGGCCACAGCCACCTTGACGATGGTGCCCTGCATCGGGGAGGTCAGTGAATCGCCGGTGGCTGCCGCTGCCGCCCCGCCTGAGCGGAGGCGTTTCTTGGACTTGCCGGCCTTCGCGACGGTGCCCGTGCCGAGCGATCCGAGGGAGGCCGGCAGAACCACTTCGAGGCGCTTGCCGCCGACCTCAACCACCACGCGCTGGCGTTCCCCGGCGTCCTCGGGCGCTGGCGTTCCGTCCTGGGACCAGGCGGGAAGATCATTGACGAATTCGGTTTCGATCCAGCGGGTGTGGATCTTGAAGGGGCCCTCGGCGGGAGCGAAGTCCGGGTTGGTGACCACGGCCAGGTCGAAGGGGATAACGGTGGGGATGCCTTCCACCACCATCTCCTCCAGGGCCCGGCGTGAGCGCTGCAGAGCCTGGGCGCGGGTGGCGCCGGTGACGATCAGCTTGGAGAGCATGGAGTCGAAGTTGCCGCTGATGATGTCGCCCTGCTCCACACCGGAATCAATCCGGATGCCGGGGCCGGTGGGGTTCTTCAGGGCCGTGATGGTTCCCGGAGCGGGCATGAAGTTCCGGCCCGGGTCCTCGCCGGTAATACGGAACTCGATGGAATGGCCGCGGACTTCGGGGTCTCCGTAGCCCAGTTCCTCGCCGCGGGCCAGGCGGAACTGCTCGCGCACCAGGTCGATGCCGGTGACCTCTTCGGAGACACAGTGCTCCACCTGCAGGCGGGTGTTGACCTCCAGGAACGAGATGGTGCCGTCCTGGCCCACCAGGAATTCGCAGGTGCCTGCCCCGAGGTAGCCGGCTTCCTTCAGAATGGCCTTGGATGATTCGTACAGCCGGCGGTTCTGCTCCTCGGTGAGGAACGGGGCCGGAGCCTCTTCCACGAGCTTCTGGTTGCGGCGCTGCAGGGAGCAATCGCGGGTGGAGATGACCACCACGTTGCCGTGGGCGTCGGCGAGGCACTGGGTTTCCACGTGGCGCGGTGCGTCCAGGAAGCGTTCTATGAAGCACTCGCCGCGGCCGAAGGCTGCGGTGGCTTCGCGGACCGCGGACTCGAACAGTTCCGGGATTTCCTCGCGGGTGCGGGCCACTTTGATGCCGCGGCCGCCGCCGCCGAAGGCAGCCTTGATGGCCACCGGCAGGCCGAACTTGTCCACAAACTCAAGGATTTCCTCGGCCGACTGCACAGGGTCGGCGGTGCCGGGAACCTGGGGGGCGCCCACCTTCTCGGCGATGTGCCGGGCCTGGACCTTGTCTCCGAGGGCCGAGATGGCGTCCGGGCCCGGTCCGATCCAGGTGATGCCGGCCTCGATGACCTTGGCAGCGAACTGCGCGTTTTCGGCGAGGAACCCGTAGCCCGGGTGGATGGCGTCGGCGCCGGACTGGCGGGCAACGTCGATGATTTTGTCCATCACCAGGTAGGACTCGGCAGCCGTGGTGCCGCCCAGGGAATAGGCCTCGTCGGCGAGCCGGACATGCAGGGCGTCCCGGTCCGGATCGGCGTAGACAGCCACGGAGGCAATGCCTTCATCACGTGCCGCGCGGATGATCCGCACTGCGATTTCGCCGCGGTTGGCGATCAGCACCTTGGTGAGGTTCGACTGCACGGGACTTGCGGACTGCTCCAAAATTGCTGACAAGGCGTCTCCTTCTTTCCTTCAGGGAGCCTAGCGCGATTTTGAGGGTTCCGCCGATATTACTTGCGGATTCCGCGCGTAAACGGGGGCGGCTTTGTAGGGTCCCTACAAAGCCGCCCCGAATTTTGCCGAATTATTCCGCGGACCACAGATCGGTGATGCGCACCTGTGCCTGACCCAGCAAGGCCCGCAGCGTCGAAATGGAAAGTCCGACGACGGTGTGCGGGTCCCCGTCCACCTTCCGGATAAACGCCCCGCCGAAGCCGTCAATGGTGAACGAACCGGCGCAGTGCAGCGGCTCACCGGTGGCGATGTAGGCATCGATTTCCGCCGGTTCCATGTCCGTGAAGTGGACCTCTGCGGAGGTGACCGCCCCGAGGGTGGCGCCGGATCCCGGCGCCGCCCCGCCGTCGTCGGACGTTTCATCCCCGCTGCCGGCGGCAACCGCGCGGCAGTCCACCAGCCAGTGGCCGGTGTGCAGCACCCCGCTGTTCCCGCTCATCCGGAGCATCCGCGCACGGGCGACGTCGGCGGTGTACGGCTTGCCGTGCGCCTCGCCGTCGAACTCGAACACCGAGTCGCAGCCGATGACCAGCGCGCCCTCCGCCTCCGGCAGCGCGGCCACGGCCTCGGCCTTGGCCCGCGCAAGCAGCAGGGCGGTATCGTGCGGATCAGTAACGCCGTAGCGGGCCTGGACGGCGTCCTCATCCACGTCCGAGACCAGCACAGAGTGCTGAATCCCGGCGTCGGCAAGGAGTTTCGTGCGGGCAGGGGACTGGGAGGCCAGGATCAATCGGGTCACGTATTCAGCCTAGTGGACCGGCTCCGCAAGCCGCTGCGTCCCGGCTTCCCGGCGTTCGAGCTGGGCGCCCTCCACGTCCACGTCCGGCAGGATCCGGTCCAGCCACTTGGGCAGCCACCAGGTCTTTTCGCCGAGCAGGTACATCACGGCCGGCACAATGGTCATCCGGACCACAAAGGCGTCAAGCAGCACGCCGAAGGCCATGGCAAAACCGAGGGGCCGGACCATGGTCAGGTGGCTGAAGATGAACCCGGCGAACACACTGACCATGATGATGGCGGCGGCCGTCACCACGGCGCCGGCGTGGCTAAAGCCGATCCGGACCGCTTTTTTGGCCGGGGCGCCATGCATGTAGGACTCACGCATGCCCGAGGCGATGAACACCTGGTAGTCCATGGCAAGGCCGAACAGCACACCGATCAGGATGATCGGCAGGAAGCTCAGCACGGCGCCGGGATTCGCGACGTCGAACACGGTTCCCAGCCAGCCCCACTGGTAGACGGCCACCACGAGTCCGAACGCGGCGGCGAGCGAGAGCAGGAAACCGCCGGTTGCCAGCAGGGGAACCACGATGGAGCGGAACACCAGCAGCAGCAGAAGCAGGGAAAGTCCGACGACGATCGCCAGGTAGGGCGGCAGGGCGTCGCCAAGTTTCGTGGAGACGTCGATGTTGCCGGCGGTCTGGCCGGTCAGTCCGATGGCCACTCCGGTCTCGGCCTGGATCTGTGCACCGCGTTCGCGGAGCTCACTGACCACCTGCACGGTACCGGCCTTGGCCGGACCCTCCCGGGGGATGACCTGGAAGACGGCGGTCCGGCGGTCCTCGCTCAACGCCACCGGAACGGCCGCCACCACATTGTCCACGCCGCGGATCCGGTCGGCGACGTCGTACTGCAGCTTTTGGGCCTGGGTGGCGTCCAGGTTGGCCGGGAATTCCCCGACCACCACGATGGGGCCGGTGACGCCTTCGCCGAAGCTGCGGGCGGTCACGTCGTAGGCCTGGTAGGCCTCGGAGTCCACCGGTTCGGAGCCGCCGTCGGGCAGGGCGAGCTGGAGCTGCGCGGCCGGCAGGGCCAGGGTGCCCAGCAGGAGGACGCCGGCGACGAGCGCCACGATGGGGTGCCTGGTGACCAGGGCGCCCCAGCCGCGGTTGCTCCTGGCCTCGTCCTTGGCCTGGTCGGCCGCCTCGTGGCCTGCCTCGGCGTTGTGCGCTTCGGCTTTGGCCCAGGCCCGCCGGGAAATGATGCGCCGCCCGATCAGGGAGAGCATGGCCGGGGTGAGCGAGAGGGCCACCAGGACGGCCACGGCCACGGTTCCGGCTGCCGCCAGGCCCATGACGCTCAGGAAGGGCAGGCCCGGTACCACCAGGGCGGCCAGCGCGATGATGACGGTCAGCCCGGCAAACAGCACGGCATTGCCGGAGGTTCCGGTGGCGCGGGCCACCGACTCTTCGGGATCCATGCCGGTGAGCAGCTGGGTCCGGTGCCGGTTGACGATGAAGAGGGAGTAGTCGATGCCCACGGCCAGGCCAAGCATGAGGGCCAGCATGGGCGAGATGGAGCTCATGCTGAACGCTCCCGAGAGGGCGAAGGTGATGCCCACGCCGACGGCGACGCCGATGATGGCCATCAGCAGCGGCAGTCCGGCGGCGATCAGGGTGCCAAGCATCAGGATCAGCACCAGGGCCGCGACGCCGATGCCAATGATTTCCGCGGTGCCGAACAGCTCGGAAATGTCCTCGGTGATTTCCTTGCTGGCCAGGGCGGTGACGCCGGCGGCCGACGTTTCATGCGCGATGTCCTGCACCTGCTGGCGGACAGCGGGGGTGAGGGCGTTGATGGCGGTGGTGAACTGGACCTGGGCCACTGCGGCCTGGCCGTCCGCCGAGACAAAGCGGATTCCCTGTGAGGCCTCTGCCTGCCGCTTGCCGAGTTCCAGTTTCGCCTTGGCGGCGTCGAGTTCCTTGGTGCCGGCGGCAAGCTGTTCCTGGCCTTGCGCCAGCGCGGCTTTCTGCTGTCCCAGCTGGGCCTCGATCAGGGCAGCGGGAGCCCCGGCCGCCTTCAGCTGCTGCTCCGCAGCGCTCAGCTGCGCTGCGCCGGCGTCGAGCTGGGCGCGTGAGGCGTCCAGCTGCGCCTGGCCTGTGGCAAGTTGCTGCCCGCCATCGGTGATGGCCTGCCCGGCCTGGTCCAGCTGCGCCTGGGTGGCGAAGGGGTCCGTGGTGGCCTTGACGTCAGGGAGGTCACCGAGTTTGGCGAGGGCAGCCGTGACTGCTGCGCGGCTTTGGTCCGTGAAGCCGCCTGCAGGGGCTTCGAAGACGATGCTCGCGGAGCCGCCCGAGGCAGCGGGGAGTTCCTGCTTCAACTTGTCCGCGATGCGCTGGGTCTCGGTGCCCGGAATCTGGAAGTTGTTGGAGAGTGTGCCGTGGAAGGCGGCAGCGGAGCCGCCCACGGCCACCAGCGCCGCGAGCCACAGTGAGATGACCAGCCAGCGGTGGCGGTAGGAGAACTTGCCGAGGCGATAAAGCAGCAGGGCCATGTCAGAGCCGTTCTTTGAGGAGGGTAGGTGTAGTTGGAGCGGAGGCGGCAGGACTGCCGAAGCCGGAGCCCAGGTGGCCCATCGCGTCAATCAGCAGCTGGCGGAGGACGGCAAGGGAAGCAGGCGACAGGTCCGCGCCGCGCTGGGAGAACCAGACGTCCATGGCCGCCTTGCCGCAGGAGATAACGGCACCGGCCAGGGCGCGCAGGTAGAGCTCATCGACGGCGGCACCGGGAGTTGCCGCGAAGCGTTCCCGTGCCGCGCTGATGATCTGCTCGGTGCAGTGATCCCAGGCCTCAAGTTCTGAGCGGGAAAGGAGCGCGTTCTCCTGGGTCAGGGTGAACAGCTCGGCCAGGGGTGCCACGGTCATCGGGTCCGCCAGCTGCATGAGGGCCGCGCGCGCTGATTCGAGGATGGGCTCATCGGCGGGGCGCTGCCGGAATTGCTGCAGGGCGCTGTCCAGGAAGCCGTGCGTCACCGAGGCCAGCGCCGCCTCAATGCCGCCGAAGTAGTTGAAGAAGGTCCGCCGGGAGATTCCCGCCATCTCCGCAATGTCCTCCACGGTGAAGTTTCCCGGACCGTGCCGGCGCAAAAGCGTCAAGGCGGCATCGGTGATGGCCTGGCGGGTGGCGGCCTTGTTGAGTTCGCGCCGTGAAAGGGTTTCGGTCACAAAATTACACTACGTGCAAGTTTGCACGCCGCGCAAATTCATTCACAGGAAGATGAAAGGTTCCCAACAGCTGCTCCAGAGTTTGCGGCCGGAGACTGGGGGAGTCCCGCCAGGGAGAACATAACCCAGCCGTCCGCGGACGGCAGATGCAGGAGAAACAAAATGGCACGAACTCGGAGAATCACGCTGGGCCTGACGGCCACGGCCCTCGCTCTTGGAGCCGGAATCGGGGTTGCCGGGATGGCCTCTGCAACCACAACGCCCACTCCCACCCCCAGCTCCAGCACTTCCGCGGACGCCGGCACCAGCACGGCTCCGGCTGACGGCCAAGGTGGACGGGGTGGCCATGGCGGTCACGGCGGCTTTGGCCTGGGCGGTGACCATGCCGCTGAACTGGCCACGAAGCTCGGGGTGGACCAGACCAAGCTGACGGATGCCCTGAAGGCATTCCGTGACGCCAACAAGCCCGCCGCCGGCACGGAGAAGGGTATGCCGGCTGACGGAACCCGGCCCGATCCCTCAGCGATGCAGGCCGAGCTTGCCAAGTCGCTCGCAGCGTCGCTGGGCATTGACGATGCGAAGGTCACGGCCGCGCTGGAGGAGTTGCGCGCCGCTGAACAAACGGAACATGCCGCGGAGCTGAAGACCCGCCTGGACAAGGCCGTGACGGACGGCAAGCTCACCCAGGCCGAGGCGGACGCTGTCACCAAGGCAGTGCAGAACGGAGTCATTGGAGGGGGCGGGCGCTAACCTGCGGCGCAGGCAGCCGCACACAATAACGAAAGAAGTCCCCGGGAACTGTGCAGTTCCCGGGGACTTCCCTTAGCGGCGGACTCCGGCCGGTGTCAGGCCTTCGCCTCAGCCAGTTGCCTCTCGGCGTCGGACCGGTCAGCAGCCAGGGTTGCGGCCGAAGGATCCGCGGTGGCGGCGCCGGCGTCGGAGGGGGTGTCGTCAGCGAACGGGTTGCCGTTGCGGGGCGCGTTGTAGAGCGTCTCGTCCAGGATGCCCTGGCGCTTGGACACGATGGCGGGGACCAGCGCCTGGCCGGCCACGTTCAGTGCAGTGCGGCCCATGTCCAGGATCGGATCGACGGCCAGCAGCAGGCCGACGCCGGCCAACGGCAGTCCCAGCGTGGAGAGCGTCAGGGTGAGCATCACCACGGCGCCGGTGGTGCCGGCCGTCGCTGCGGAACCGAGGACCGAAACCAGGGCGATGAGCAGGTACTGGGTGAAGTCGAGCTGGATGCCGAAGAACTGGGCCACGAAGATGGCGGAGATGGCCGGGTAGATCGCGGCGCAGCCATCCATCTTGGTGGTGGCGCCCAGGGGCACGGCGAAGGCGGCATACGCACGCGGAACGCCCAGGTTGCGCTCGGTGACGCGCTGGGTGAGCGGCAGGGTGCCGATGGAGGACCGTGAGACGAAGGCCAGCTGCACTGCCGGCCAGACACCGGAGAAGTACTGCTTGACGGAGAGCCCGTGGGTACGGACCAGGACCGGGTACACCACGAACATCACCAGGGCCAGGCCCACATAGATGGCAAAGGTGAACTTGCCGAGCGCGCCGATGGTGTCCCAGCCGTAGACTGCCACCGCGTTGCCGATCAGGCCCACGGTGCCGATGGGGGCGATCCGGATGATCCACCAGAGGACTTTCTGGATGACGGCCAGCGCGGACGCGTTGAGGTTCAGGAACGGCTCGGCGGCCTTGCCCACTTTGAGGGCGGCCACGCCGACGGCGATGGCGATCACCAGGATCTGGAGCACGTTGAAGCTGACGGCGGTGCTGACCGTGGTGGCGGCGTTGGCGCTTTCGGTCACGGTGGAGCTGGCGCCGAGGCCCATGAAGTTCTTGGGGAACAGGCCGATCAGGAAGGACCACCAGTCACCGGTTTTGCCGGCGTACTTGGCTTCCTGGGTGATGCCGGTGTTGGCCCCCGGCTGCAGGAGGACGCCCAGGCCAATGCCGATCAGGACGGCGATCAGCGATGTGATGGCGAACCAGAGCAGGGTGTGCCAGGCCAGCTTGGCGGCGTTGGAAACCTGGCGCAGGTTGGAGATGGAACTGACCACAGCAGTGAAGATCAACGGGACCACCGCGGTCTGCAGCAGCGAGATGTAGCTTGAGCCGATGGTCTGCAGCGTCCCGCCCAGGCCGTTGGGGGCCTCCTTGGTGCTGCCTGTGTACTTGGCCAGCAGGCCGAGGCCCAGGCCCACGATGAGGGCGGCGATGATCTGGAAACCGAACGAGCCGGCCCACTTGGGCAGCTGGAAGCCGGTCTTTCCTGCGGATTCGGGGGTGCGGGTTTGAGTGCTCACCAGAACACGCTAGGGCCGGGGTTCTTATCATGACGAACAGATGTTGAGAAATGTTACGCCGTCACATGTCAGTCCCGGCCCCGGAAAACCCGGATTTCCTGCGGTATGCTAGCTCATTATGAAGTTATTCCCGGCGGCGCTGTGGCAAGTCTCACCCGCGGGACAGGGAGGGGAGGCACCCGGCAGCGCGCGTCAAAGCGAGGAACGAGCAGCGCGCCGAGGGTGTCGGCCCTCCCGGTCGGGCGCGCACCTACTTAAGCAGAGCCCGCCGCAGCGTGTCCAGACCGACCGAGCCGATGTTCAGTGCCTTGGTGTGGAAGGCCTTGAGCTCGAAGCCCGGCCGGGCCTCGAGATCGGCGCGGATCTGTTCCCAGAGGCGCTGGCCCACTTTGTAGGACGGGGCCTGGCCCGGCCAGCCGAGGTAACGGGTGAACTCGAAGTTGAGCTGGCCTTCGCTGATGGCAAGGTTTTGGGTGAGGAATTCGTAGCCCTTGTCCGGGGTCCACGTGCCGGTGCCCCACCGTTCGGGGACTTCGAGCTCCAGGTGGACGCCGATGTCGAACACCACACGGGCCGCGCGCATCCGCTGCATGTCCAGCATGCCCATGTGATCGCCGGGATCGGACAGGTAGCCGAGTTCCTGCATCAGCTTTTCGGCGTAGAGCGCCCACCCTTCACCGTGTCCGGAGGTCCAGCAGACACTCCGGCGCCATTTGTTGAGCAGCTCCCGCCGGTAGGTGGCAGTGGCCACCTGGAGGTGATGGCCGGGGACGCCCTCGTGGAACACCGTGGTGGTTTCTGCCCAGGTGGTGAAGGTGTCCTCGCCGGCCGGCACGGACCACCACATCCGGCCGGGCCGGCTGAAGTCCTCGGAGGGGCCGGTGTAGTAAATGCCGCCCTCGTCCGTGGGGGCAATCAGGCACTCGAGCTTCTTCATAACGTCCGGGATCTCGAAGTGCACCCCGGCGAGGTCGGTAATGGCCTTGTCGGAGAGTTCCTGCATCCACGCCTGGAGGGCGTCGGTTCCCCGGAGCTGACGTGCGGGGTCGGTGTTGAGGGCCTCCTTCGCCTCGTCGATGCCGGCGCCGGGCTTGATGATGGCCGCGACCTTCTCCTGCTCGGTGATCAGCCGGTCCAGTTCGTGGACTCCCCACGCGTACGTCTCTTCGAGGTCGACGGCGGCGCCGAGGAAGGAGCGCGAGGCCAGTGCGTAGCGTTCCCGGCCCACGGCATCCTTCGCCGGCGCCACGGGCAGCAGTTCGGTCCCGAGGAAGTCGGCGAGTTGCCGGTAGGCACGGCGCGCCGCGGCAGCACCGGCGTCGAGCTTCTCCTGGACGGAGGGGTCGAGGGGACCGCCGGCAGTCCGTGCCCCGGCGGCAAGCTTCGCGAAGAAGCCGTCGTCGGCGGCGTGTTTGGTGGCCTGTTCGATGACGCTGGACACCTGGCGGGCTGCAGCCACCTTCCCGGCGTCCCTGGCGTGGCGCAGGGATTCGATGTAGCCGGCCAGGGCGGCCGGAACGTTCAGGGCGCGGCCGGCGAGATGCTCCCACTGGGCGTCCGTGTCGGTGGGCATCAGGTCAAAGATGGCCCGGATATCCTGCGCGGGCGAGGCGATGTTGTTCAGGTTCGCCTCGTCCCAGCCCGTCCCGTGGATTTCGAGCTGGAGCCCCAGCCGCTCACGCATGGCGTCCAGGGTGATGGCGTCCACGTCGTCCTGCGGCACCAACCCGTCAAGGGCTTCCAGTGCGTCCCGGGCCTCCGCCGCGAATGCGGCGATGCCGGCGGGGGAGAAGTCCGGGTACTCGGTCTCGTGTCCGGGCAGGCCGAGTTCGGTGGCAAAGGACGGGTTCAACCGGATGAGCGCATCGGTGTAGGCGTCCGCCACAGCATCGATGGCGGAATGCGGCCGGACAGCGGGCGGGGCTTCGGTAGTCACCCCACGAGCTTATCCCTGGCTCCGCCGCCAGGCGCCGGGACCCGGGGTGGGGGCGAGTCGCAGCTGCTGCCGGCGCACCCAGTGCCGGAGTGTCGGCTTCCCGGCCTCCGGTGCGTCCGTGACGCCCAGCGAAAGCACGACGGCGGTGAGCGCCGCGAGCTCCTCGGCTGAGGGCTGGCCCTTGACCACGGAGAACAGCGGCGCGGCCGTCTCGGCGGCGGGGTTTTCGGCGGCGGAGATTTCGGCAGCCGGGATTTCGCCCGGGGCAACGTTGGGGGTCACAGCGGGATGTTCCCGTGCTTCTTGGCGGGCAGGCTGGCGCGCTTGTCACGGAGGGCGCGCAGGCCCCGGATGATGTGGATCCTGGTCTCGGACGGGGCGATGACTGCGTCCACGTAGCCAAGCTCGGCCGCCTGATACGGGTTCAGCAGCTCTTCTTCGTACTGCCGGATCACTTCGGCGCGGCGTGCTTCCACGTCTCCGCCGTTCTCCGCGACCGCGGCCAGTTCGCGGCGGTAGAGGATGTTCACGGCGCCCTGGGCGCCCATCACGCCAATCTGGGCGGTGGGCCAGGCGAGGTTGAGGTCCGCGCCGAGCTTCTTGGAGCCCATCACGATGTACGCTCCGCCGTAGGCCTTGCGCGTGATGACGGTCAGCTTGGGGACGGTGGCTTCGGCGTAGGCGTACAGCAGTTTGGCGCCGCGGCGGATGATGCCCTGGAACTCCTGGTCCTTGCCGGGCAGGAAGCCCGGAACATCGACCAGGGTGATGATGGGAATGTTGAACGCGTCGCAGTTCCGGACGAAGCGGGCAGCTTTCTCGGAGGCGGCAATATCCAGCGTGCCGGCAAACTGCAGCGGCTGGTTGGCAACGATCCCCACCGTGTGTCCTTCAACCCGGCCGTAGCCGATGATCACGTTGGGCGCATACAGGGACTGCATCTCCAGGAAATGCCCGTCGTCAAGGATCTGCTCGATGACGGTGCGCATGTCGTAGGGCTGGTTCGCAGAATCCGGCACGAGGGCGTCCAGAGCGAGGTCCTCGGCGTCGAGCTCCAGCTCCTGCTGGTGCTCCAGCACCGGCGCCTCGGCAAGGTTGTTGGAGGGCAGGAAGTCCAGCAGTTCCCGGACGAACCCGATCGCGTCGGCCTCGTCGGAGGCAAGGTAGGCGGAGGTGCCGGTGGTGGCATTGTGCTGCCGGGCGCCCCCGAGGGTTTCCATGTCCACATCCTCGCCGGTGACGGTCTTGATGACGTCCGGCCCGGTGATGAACATGTGCGAGGTCTTGTCCACCATGACCACGTAGTCGGTGAGGGCGGGGGAATAAGCGGCACCGCCGGCGGAGGGTCCCATGATGAGGGAGATCTGGGGGACTACGCCGGAGGCGTGAACGTTGTTGCGGAAGATGTCAGCGAACATGGCGAGGGACGCCACGCCTTCCTGGATGCGGGCGCCGCCGCCGTCCAGGATGCCCACCACGGGGCAGCCGTTACGCAGCGCGAACTCCTGGACCTTGACGATCTTTTCCCCGTTGACCTGGCTGAGGGATCCGCCGTAGACGGAAAAATCCTGGCTGTAGACGGCCACCGGCCGCCCGTCCACCGTGCCGTAGCCCGAGACCAGGCCGTCGCCGAGCGGCTTCTTCTTTTCCATGCCGAAGGCCGTGGAGCGGTGGACTGCCAGCGCGTCCAGCTCCACAAAGGAGCCTTCGTCGAGGAGCAGGTCGATGCGCTCGCGGGCAGTGTTCTTGCCGCGGGCATGCTGCTTTTCGATGGCTTCGGGGCCGGACGGCTGCTCTGCACGGGCCTGGCGGTCGCGGAAGTCGGCGATTTTTCCCGCTGTCGTGGTCAGGTCGTGGCTCATCAAGTGTCTCCGGCTCTGTAGCAGATTGGTGCTGTAACAAATGGGTGCTGCGTCTCGCTGCTGGCGGGCAGGTCGCATGACGGGATTAAGTAGCTTCCGCACAAAGGACGAACCCTGCTGGCTAGTCTAATGACGCATTTGCGGGGGACGGCTGTAGAAACCCTACAATTTTGTGGCACATCCGCCCACCAAGACATATGTTACTGACCAGTAACATATGTGGACTACAGTAGGCCCATGACTTCCAGCAACGACGCAAGGTCCGCTTCCGCCTCGCCGTACCGTGCCACTGGTTCCCTTCGGGGCCGCACCATCCTGATGTCCGGCGGCAGCCGCGGGATCGGCCTGGCCATCGCCACCCGGGCGGCCCGGGACGGCGCCAATATTGTCCTGCTCGCCAAAACGGGCCGGCCCCATGCCACACTGGCGGGCACCGTCCACACTGCTGCCGAACAGATCGAGGCGGCCGGCGGCCAGGCGCTTGCCGTGGTGGGAGATGTGCGCCGCGACGAGGATGTGGCAGGCGCCGTAGCGGCCGCCGTCGAACGTTTCGGCGGCATCGACATAGTCCTGAACAACGCCTCCGCCATCGATCTGTCCACGACGGACACCGTGGACATGAAGCGCTATGACCTGATGCAGGACATCAACGTCCGCGGGACGTTCCTGCTGTCCAAGCTGGCGCTGCCGGCGCTGCGCAAATCAGACCGCGCCCACATTCTCACCCTCTCCCCGCCGCTGAACCTGGACCCTAAGTGGGCCGGCCGGCACCTCGCCTACACCATGGCAAAATACGGCATGAGCCTGACCACGCTGGGCCTCGCAGAGGAACTCAAGGCGGACGGGATCGCAGTCAACTCCCTCTGGCCCTGCACGCTGATCGACACCGCAGCCATCCGGAACATGCCCGGCGGCGAGGCGATGGTCCACGCTGCACGCGGGCCCCAGATCATGGCTGACGCCGCCCACGCGATCCTGACCGGCGGCAACCTGGCCGGGCCTTCACCCGCCGGGGCAGGCGTCCCCAGCGGAAACTTCTACACGGATGAGCAGGTGCTCGCGGCCGCCGGGATCACCGATTTCAGGCCCTACAGCCTCGGAGCGGCAGAGGAACAGCTCGTACCGGACATCTTCCTCTAAGACCGCGTTCCGGTGCCACCTGCCCGGGGTCATGTCCGGGGTCATGTCCGGCCGGAACAGCCGCCGCGGGTGCGTGAGTCGATAGGATTCAACCATGGCTGACTCACATACCCCGGGAAGTCCGTTGAACCGCGGGGCCCTGGCGGACCCGGATTTCCTGGCCGCCACCGGCATCGCGAAATTGCTGGTGGTGGACTCCACCGGGTCCACCAACGCCGACCTTCTGCGGGCAGTGAGCGTCGAACCGAAAGATTGGCCCGACTTCTCAGTGCTGACGGCCGAGTACCAGACAGCAGCCAGGGGCAGGCTGGACCGGAGCTGGGAAGCGCCACCCTTGAGCTCGGTGTCCGTTTCCATCGTGCTGCGCCCCGTGAATGCCGAGGGCAGGCCTCTGCCCACCGATACGTATTCCTGGCTATCGCTGCTGGCGGCGCTGGCTCTGCGGGAGACGCTGCTGGAGACGGCCGGTATCCCTGCTGAACTCAAATGGCCCAATGATGTCCTGGTCCGCGGCCGCAAGGTTGCCGGGATCCTGGCGCAAATGGGCCCCATGGGGGACGGTTCCGTGCCGGCGGTGGTCCTGGGAACCGGCCTCAACGTGACCTTGACCGAAGCGGAACTGCCAGTGCCCACCGCCACCTCCGTGGCGCTCGAGCAGCCCCTCACCACCGACCGGACCCTGCTGCTCAAGAGCTACCTGGCGAACTTTGCCCGGCTGTACCGCAGTTTTTGCAATGCCGACGGCGACCCCACCGCCGGGCTGGCAGGCGGGCCCTCCCTCCACAAACGCGTGGAATCCGTGATGGTCACCCTGGGCAGGCAGGTGCGCGCGCAACTGCCTGGGGACCACGAGATCATCGGCCACGCCACCCGGCTGGATGAATACGGTTCCCTCCTTGTGGTGGACCGGGACAAACGTGAACATGTTGTGACTGCCGGTGACGTGGTCCACCTGCGGCCCTGGACCCCGCCCGGTCAGGACCCCGAAGGCGGTTATGCGTAAAGGCCTGGTCCCGGGCGAGCAGGTTATTACCATCACGCGTCCTCAGCCGAGGAAGCTGGCCGGCCCGGCCGCAGCCTTCATTGCCGCGCCTGCAGCCGCTGCCTTCGCCAGTGCCTGGACCCTGCGGGGTGAGGCCGCCCGGCTGATGCCGGCCTTTTCCGCGGACTGGGCGCCGTGGATCGTGCTGGCATGCGTCCTGGCCGCCGCATGGATATGGTTGGCATATTGCCTGCCGCGGCTGCTTCGCTGGCAGGGAACCAGGTACGTGCTCACCAGCCGGCGGATTGTTGCCCGCTACGGCATGATGCGGCGCCGCGACGAGCAGGTTAATCTCGGCTCCGTCCGCAACGTGACCGTTCACCAGTCGGTGCTGCAGCGCATATTGCATTCCGGGAATATATCCTTGGAAACCGGGTACCAAAGCGTGGTGACCCTCCAGGATGTCCCTGAAGCGGCACGGTTCCGGGATTTCGTTTTGGATGCCGTCGCCGAGTTGCCTGCAGGCAGGGATCCGGCGGCCGATGAATTGCCGGACTATGCGGACGACGGATTGACAGACGACAGATGGCCGTGGGAGATGAGAGAAGGTGGACACAATGAACGATGAGGACCAGCAGGACCCGCAGGCCCTGCCGGCCCGCGCGCCCGAAAGTGCCCGCCCGGCCGAACCCCGCCCGGCCGAAAGTGCCCACCCGCCCACAGGCACCCTGTCTGCTGAACGGCTGGCCGCCAAAGCGCTCGAGGCCACGCTGCTGGGCGGCGAACGCAAGCTGCGTCGCCGTGAGGTTGCTGCCGGGGCAGGGTTGTCGCTGTTGTCTGCGCGGAAGCTTTGGCGTGCTCTTGGCTTCCCGAACTTCGGTGACGACGACGTCGCGTTCACCGAACGGGACCAGGCCGCGCTGTCCACGGTGGTTGACCTGGTCCGTGCCGGGGTCCTGACCGAAGAGGCCGCGATTTCCGTAACCCGTGCCATCGGCCAGATGACTGACCGGATGGTGGTGTGGCAGATCGAGGCCCTGGTGGAGGACATGGTCCACGAGCAGGGTGTTACGGATGCGGTGGCCCGCAAACGCCTGGTCAACGAGCTCCCGTCGCTGCTCGACGCGCTGGAGCACATGCTGGTCTACTCGTGGCGGCGGCAGCTCAATGCCGGCGTCCAGCGGCTGGCTGTGCGCGCGGAGGCAGGCCTGCAGGCGAGCGAAGAGGGCCGCGAGGGTGACGAAGACGATGCGCCGCTGCCGCTGGCCCGCGCTGTCGGTTTCGCTGACCTGGTGTCATACACCAGCCTTTCCCGCAGGATGAACGAGAAGACGCTGGCCCGCCTGGTGCAGCGCTTCGAGAACAAATGCGCGGAGATCATCTCGGTCGGCGGTGGCCGGCTGGTCAAGACCGTCGGCGACGAAGTCCTTTACATCGCGGAGACGCCGGCTGCCGGGGCCGAAATCTCGCTGGCGCTGGCCCGCGCGTTCACCGAGGACGAGATCCTTCCCGAGGCGAGGGTGGCCATGGTCTGGGGCCGGATCCTGTCCCGGCTCGGCGACATTTACGGGCCCACGGTGAACCTGGCTGCCCGGCTCACCACCCTTGCCGACCCGGGGACGGTGCTGATCGACTCCATGACGGCTTCGGCGCTGGAAGATGATGAACGTTTTGTCCTGGTTCCGCAGCCGGCCGAAAACGTGCGGGGCTTCGGCGAAATCCACCCCGTGCTGCTGGCCCGGGGCGAAGGCAAAGGCCTGGTCGTCGACTAGGAAAATGCTGCCCGGCCGCTGACCTGCGGGTTTATCCAGTTGTTGGCGTATCACGCTATAGTCGGACCTTGTGGGCGCCCGCGTCCACAACACAGGGGAGCGCTACCCATCGCGGCCCCCGGCCCTGCTTCGGTAGGCTAACGCGGGAACGGCGGGCCCTGCAGGGGCTCTCTGGACGGTTCGGCCGGGGGGCCGCCACACATTTCAGGGGAATAGAAAAACTGTGAGAACTCTGCTGGGGAAGTTTGGTCTCAAAGGGCGGCGCAACAAGGTGGTCTCCGGGGCGGCCTTGGCTGCTGCCGGTGCCGTACTGGTTGCCGGTGCGATCATCTATCCGGGGTTCAAGACCACTGAGGTGGAGTTGAACGACGGCGGAGTGTGGGTGGTCAGCAAGTCCAAGAACGCTGTCGGCCGGCTGAATTATCCGTCGCGGGTGCTTGATGGTGCAGTGACCCCTGCCAGTACCACCTTCGACGTCCTGCAGAGCGCGGGGGATGTTTTTGTTGACGATGAGACGGGTTCCACGCTGAACCAGGTTTCTCCGGCAAACATGCGCCTGGGCGGGGACAAGCAGTTGCCGGGCTCCGCGGACGTCAGCTTTGGTGCCCGTGTGATGGCCGTGACGGATCCAGCCGCCGGCAAGGTTTGGGCCCTCTCACCCTCCACGGTCAATGGTTTCGACCAGGAGGCGACCGAACCTGTGATGGTCGGTTCCGAAGGCCTGGTGTCCGCGGTCGGCGCCGATGACCGGGTGTACTCGGCGGATCCCAAATCCGGAGCGGTCACCGTCACCACCGTGGACGCCAACGGCGAAGTCGTGGCCTCGGATTCAACCACCTGGGGTGAACTTAAGGGTGCGGGTGATCTGCAGATCACGGTGGTGGGGGATAAACCGGTGGTCTTGGATGCTGCGGCGGGGAACCTGTTTCTGCCCGGCGGGAAGCGGCTCCAGCTGGATAACGCGCGGGATGCGAAGCTGCAGCAGGGCGGTCCGGCGGGTGACTTTGTGGCGATCTCGACGCGGAAAGCGCTGCTGAAGCAGCCGCTGGACGGTTCCACCGCCAGGACGGTGACGTTCGACGGCGAGGGCGTACCTGCCGCGCCCGTGCAGTTGGGCGGGTGCGTGCATGCGGCGTGGTCGGGGGCGAACAAGTATGTGCGTGACTGCATCAATGATGCCGATGACAAGAAGGTGGCGGTGCCGAAGGCGAGTGCATCGCCGTCGTATGTTTTCCGGGTGAACCGGGACCTGGTGGTCCTGAACGATGTGAACTCCGGGAACGTGTGGCTCGTGAACCAGAACATGCAGCTGGTCAACAACTGGGACGACGTTGTGCCGCCCAAGAACCAGTCCGATGACCAGGATCAGGAATCGGCGGACAACAACACCATCAACATCCTGCCGGACCGCACCAAGCCGAACCGGCCGCCGGAAACCAAACCCGACGCCGTCGGAGTCCGTCCGGGCCGGACCACCATCCTCAGCGTCCTGGACAACGACTCCGACCCCGACGGCGACGTCCTGACCGCCGCCGTCGGCGAGGCAGGACCCAAGGCCGGGACGCTGCAGAGCATCTACGGCGGCACCGCGTTCCAGATCTCCGTCCCCGCCGACGCCCGGCCCGGCACCGAAACGTTCAGCTACAATGCGTCCGACGGCCGGGGGCTTTCCGCCGCCGGCCGGGTCACGCTCAATGTCGTGGGACCCGCCGACAACAAACCCCCCATGTTCAAGCGCGGAGGTGACGCCACCACCATGCTCGTGGAACAGGGCAAATCAGTCAGCCAGAACATCCTCACCGACTGGATCGACCCGGACGGCGACGACCTCGTCCTGATGGATGCCAAGGCTGACAACGACAAGGACCAGGTGAAGGTCCGCCGCGACGGCTTGCTGACGTTCCAGGACTCCGGCGCCACAGCGGGCAAGAAAAACGTTGAAGTCACCATCTGGGACGGCCGGGCCACGGTCACCGGCAAGGTGGTGGTGAACGTCCAGCCGCCCGGCGCGCTGGCGCCGGTGGTCAACGCCGATCATGTCACGGCCGTGGTGGGCCAGGACCTGGTGATCGCGCCCCTGAAGAACGACGCCGACCCCAACGGCGGCGCCCTCCGCCTGGCGCAGGTTGAAGCAAACGGTCCCGCCGAACTGGGCCCCGTCACCGACGGCGGCACCTTCACGTTCCGCAGCACCACCCCCGGCCCGGTCTACCTGACGTACATCGCCAGCAACGGTCCGCAGAGCAGCCAGGGGCTGATCCGTGTCGACGTCGAGTCCGGCAAGGACGCCGGCGATCCCGTCGCCGTGCATGATGTGGCCCTCATGCCCACCGGCGGCAGCGTCCTGCTGGACCCGCTGGCCAACGACTCGGACCCGTCGGGCGGGGTCCTGGTGCTGCAGTCCGTAAAACTGCCGGACAACAGCACCGCCTCGGTCAGCGTGATCGACCACAGCGTCCTGCGCATCACCGACGTCCTGGGCACCAAGGATCCGTTCCTCTTCGAATACACCATGTCCAACGGCCGCAAGTCAGCCACCGGCAGCGTCTCGGTGGTCCCGGTTCCGGCTCCCGCCGTCGTCGAAGCACCCCAGCCGAAACCGGACGAAGTGAACGTCCGCGTCAACGACGTCGTCACCATCCCGGTCCTGGACAACGACACGCACCCGCAGGGCCAGCAACTGACCGTTGACCCCGTCCTGCCGCAGCCCGTTGATGAAGCAGACGGCAGGAGCTTCGTCTCGGAAAACACTGTCCGCTTAATCGCCGGTCCCCAGCCCAAAACGGTCCGTGCCATCTACAACGCCGTGGACCCGCAGGGGCAGAAGAGCGCCGCCGCCGTCACTATCCACATCCTTCCGCTGGAAGGCGCCCAAAACTCACGGCCACAGCCGCGGAACCTCACGGCCCGCGTCGTGGCGGCCGGGACAGTGCGGATCCCCGTGCCGCTGGACGGGATTGATCCCGACGGCGACTCCGTCCAGCTGACCGGCATCGACAGCACCCCCGCCATGGGAACCGCCACCGTGGGGAGCAACTTCATTGACTTCACCGCGGCCGGAGACGGCGCCGGAACGGACACGTTCCGCTACAAGGTGGTGGACCGCCAGGGCGCCGTCAACACCGGCACCGTGACGGTGGGCATCGCCCCGCGGGGCGAGACAAACCAGAACCCCACCCCGGTGGATGATGAGGTGAAGGTCCGGCCCGGACGCCAGATCGCCGTCGACGCCACCGGCAACGACACCGATCCCGACGGTGACCTGATCCGTATCCTCTCCGACGGAATTGAGGCTGACCCTGCCCTCCAGGCCACCGTCAGCAAGACCAGCGGACGCATCATCCTGCTGGCCCCCGGCGCCGCCGGCACGGTCAACGTCCGCTACACCATTGCCGATGACAGGGGAGCCCAGGCCCAGGCCACCATCCGCGTGGTGGTGGACAACGAGGTGCCCCTGAAGGCGCCCATTGCCCGTGACGACCGGGTGACATCAGCCCAGGCCATGGGAAAGACCGCCGTTGACGTCCCCGTCCTGAAAAATGATGAAGACCCCGACGGCGTGGGCGAGAACCTCAAGATCAGCACCGAGGCCGGGACCGCGCGTCCCGGGGCCGACGGCACCATGATTGTGGAGCTCACTGAGGCTCCCCAGCTCATTCCCTACACCGTTGAGGATGTGGACGGGCAGAAGTCCACCGCGATCATCTGGGTGCCGGGACTGGGGCAGCAGGTCCCCACCCTGGCCAAGGACGAGGTCATCGAGGTGGTCTCGGGCCAGTCCGTGAACGTTGACCTGAAGGAGTGGGTGAAGGTCCGTGAAGGCCGGTCGCCCCGCCTGACCCAGACGGACCGCATCAAGCTCATCGGCTCGGACGGCAGCAATCCCGTGGCCGGTGACGGCACCTCACTGAAGTACACCGCCGGCGCGGACTACGTTGGCCCGGGCTCCCTGAGCTTCGAAGTGACCGACGGCACCGCCGTTGACGATCCGGCCGGCCTGAAGTCCACCCTGAGCATCCGCACCAGGGTGTTGCCGGACCCGAACCGCAACAACCCGCCCGAACTCCTGGGCGCCACAATTGAGGTTCCCAAGGGGGAGTCTGCCGACCTGGACCTGAGCCGGCTGACCTCGGACCCGGACCGTAACGACCTGGACAACATGAAGTACGAACTGGTGGGCGCCAGCCCCGCCAGCTTCAACGCGCGCATGGACGGCAAGATCCTCAAGGCCTCCGTGGACGGATCCACGGCCACCGGCACCGCGGGAGCCGTGCAGGTCAAGGCGACCGATCCGCGGGGACTGGAAGCGACCGCTACTTACCAGCTGGCCGTCATCGCTTCCAACCGGCCGAAGCCGGTAGCCAATGACGACCTCGAACCGAATGCAGCAGCCGGCAAGCCGGTGACCGTCAGGGTCCTCGCCAACGACTCCAACCCCTTCCCCGAACAGGCGCTGAAGATCGTTGCCGCTACGGCCGAAACCGGCAGCGGCAATGTAGAGGTAGCCGGCGACGCCGTCACCGTCACGCCCGCGCCGGGATTCAGCGGGTCCATGGTGGTCTCCTACACGGTGGCCGACAAGACGCAGGAAGCGTCCCGTCAGGCCACGGCCCGGATCCGGCTTACCGTCAAGGACAAGCCGCTGGCCCCCACCACCCCGCAGGCCCAGAGCGTGGGGGATCAGACAGCCCTGCTGAACTGGTCCGCGCCGGCCGACCGCGGCTCACCGATCACCAAATACACGGTTTACGGCGCCGGCTTCAGGCAGGACTGCCCGGCGAACACCTGCACGCTCACCGGCCTGGTCAACAACACCAAGTACTCCTTCGAGGTCACGGCCACCAACGAGTTCGGCGAGTCCGACCGGTCGCCCGCCTCGGCGGAGGTCCGGCCCGACGTCAAGCCGGACACGCCCCTCGCGCCAACCCTCACGTTCGGCGACAAGCAGCTCGCAGTGAACTGGGTTGCTCCGGCCAGCAAGGGATCCCCGGTCAAGTCCTACGATCTGGAAATCTCACCTGCCCCTGCCGGTCAGAACGCCCAGATCCAGAACCTCACCGCTGTCAGCTACGTCTGGAAGGGGCTCCAGAACGGCGTGTCCTACAAGGTGCGTGTCCTGGCCCGGAATGACGCCAAGGAACCGTCCGAGTGGAGCGCCTACTCCGCCGCCGAAGTGCCCGCCGGTGTGCCGGCGACTCCGGCTGCACCCTCGGCGACGGCGGCCCCGTCGGTTGGGACCCAGAGCCAGCTGAAAGTGTCCTGGACGGCTCCGAACAACAACGGTGACGCTGTGTCCTCCTACACCCTGACCACCCTGAAGGGCGGGGCCGCAGTCGCATCCCAACAGGTCGCCGGCACCGCCCAGAACGTCACGGTGGACAACTCCGAGTCGGGCTACACCTTCACCGTATCCGCCACCAACAAGGCGGGGACCTCCGGGACCAGCGCACAATCAGCGGCCGTGCGTGCCGTGGGGAAGCCCGCCATGGTGGGAGCGCCGTCGGCCACCCTCGTCGGCACCAACGCGGACGGCGGAAAGATCGATGTCCGGTTCACCCCGCTGACCGATGCCCAGCGCAACGGGTCAACTTCAAGCGAGATCACGTACAAGTACCGGCTGACGTCGGGTGGCGGCAGCGGCGACATCACGGCCGGGGGAGCAGTGGTAGCGGCAGCCAACGGCACCGATACCGCCGTTGTGGTCTGGGCCGTTTCATCCCGCAGCACAACGGCCGGGGACGCCAGCCCGCCGTCAAACAGCGTCAACCCCTACGGACTCGCGTTCGCTCCCACCGTGAACGGCAGCAACAGCAGCGGGGTCGGGGACAAGACTGTTTCCTGGAGCTGGAACGCGCCGAGCGGTAACGGACGTCCCGTAACCGGCTACCAGTACAGCCTGGACGGCGGCGGCTGGGTCAACACGGACCAGCGGTCGTTCTCGAAGAGCGTCGGCTTCAGCGAGACCCACAAGCTGGAAGTCCGCGCGGTCAGCGCAAACCAGCCCGGCCGGATCGGCAGTGACACCTCGCGCAGCGGTGCCGCACCGCCACCGCCGGTCCCGACGTCGTGGTCCGTCACGGCCACGCCGGTACGCAGCTGCACCGAACCGGGCTACGGCACCGACAGCTTCCGGCAAGGCAACCCGTCCTCCTGTGTCGGCGGCGGCAAGTGGATGCCCGCGAACCAGCCGGCAAATTCGGACTTCTACGTGGTTTGGTACAAGACAAACGAAAACCCCTCCGGCATCTGGTACCACCTGACCAGTGGTGCCGCGTCAGGAAACTATGTCCGCAGCGATACCACCAACCACCCCGGCAACCCGCCCAGCGGCATGCCGAAGCGCTAAGCAAGAGACCGTCACGGCCCGCCAGGGTTGGCCCGCCACAACTCCAGCAGCACAAGAGAAGGAACCCCTTTCATGACCATGACCACCGAGCAGGCCGAATGGTTTGCAGGCACTTTTGACAAGCTCGTTGCCAACGTGGGGCAGGCGGTGCTGGGCAAGGAACACGTCATCCGGCTGACGTTCACCGCCATGCTGTCCGAGGGGCACATCCTGTTTGAGGATGCCCCCGGCACAGGCAAGACCATGCTGGCCAGGGCAATGGCCGCCACCGTGCAGGGCTCGAACAACCGCATCCAGTTCACCCCGGACCTCCTGCCCTCGGACGTCACCGGTGTGACCATCTACGACCAGAAGACGCAGAAGTTTGAGTTCCACAAGGGCCCGATCTTCAACAACATCGTCCTGGCCGATGAAATCAACCGTGCCTCGCCCAAGACCCAGTCGGCGCTGCTGGAAGTCATGGAAGAATCCCGGGTCACCGTGGACGGCGTAACCTATGAGGCCGGCCGGCCGTTTATGGTGATGGCCACGCAGAACCCGATCGAGCAGGCCGGCACCTACCGCCTGCCGGAGGCCCAACTGGACCGCTTCCTGATGAAGACGTCCATCGGGTACCCGGACCACGCGTCCACGGTCAGGCTGCTGGGCGGCTCCAACCTCAAAGACCGTTCCAAGGAAATCACCGCGGTCATCACCACGCAGGCCGTCGCCGACATGGCTGACCTCGCGGCCACCGTCCACGTGGACACGGCTGTCCTGGAATACATTTCCCGGCTCTGCGAGGAGACCCGCAACGCGCCCGAGAGTCGCTTGGGGGTCTCCGTGCGCGGGGCCATCGCCATGGTGCGGGCGGCCAAGGTCTGGGCTGCGGGCCAGGGACGCAACTTTGTCCTCCCGGACGACGTCAAGGACCTGGCAACAGTGGTCTGGACCCACCGCTTCGTGATGGACCCGGAAGCGGAGTTCGCCGGGGCTACGGCGGAGGCTGTCCTGGCCCGGGTGCTGGCCGACGTCGCGGCGCCGCAGCAGCGCGCCACCGTCTGACGCCCGCGGGAGCTCCTGACGACCATCCTCCAGCGCGAACAAAGGTACCTCTATGTCCAGCGGCACTCCGTTGATCCGGCTTGCTGAACGCCTCCGGGAACCCTTCCACCGGAACGGCAAAGCCACCAGGCTGCACCCGGCGTCCGTCTGGGCCGAGGCCAGCGGCACCGCGGCCCTTGCCCTCGCTCCGGCATGGGAAAAGATCCGGGGCCTGTGGCTGCGCTACGCGTGGCCTGTGCTCTCTGTGGTCAGCGTCCTGGGCTGGTCCGTGCTGGCCGGCGCCATCCTGCTGTGGACTGCTGGCCAGGCGTTCGGGTGGCAGGAAGCGAAGGCCGCTGCCATCGCGGCGTTTGTCCTCTTCCTCATCGCCATCGGATTCGTCCTGGGCCGGTCCTCGTACGGCGTGATCCTGGACCTGGCCCGCACGCGGGTGGCTGTGGGGGACAGTGCGGTGGGAAGCATCGCCGTCTCCAACACGTCCACGCGTCCGCTGCTGCCAGCCGCCCTGGAACTGCCGGTGGGCAACGCCACCGCCGTCTTCCACCTGCCCCGGATGAAACCGCAGCAAGTACATGAGGACCTGTTCACCATCCCCACGGCCCGGCGCGCCGTCATCGTGGTGGGACCCGTTCGGTCCGTCCGGGCAGACCCGCTGCACCTGCTCCGACGCCAGGTCATGTGGACCGAGCCGGAAGACCTCTTCGTCCACCCCAGGACCGTGGCCCTGGCCGGTTCCGCCGCCGGCTTCATCCGCGACCTCGAAGGCATGCCCACCACTGACCTGTCCAGCGCCGATGTGTCCTTCCACGCGCTGCGCGACTACGTCCCGGGGGATGACCGCCGGCACATCCACTGGAAGACCACCGCCCGGACCAACAAGCTCATGGTGCGCCAGTTCGAGGAAACCCGGCGCGCCCACCTGGCCATCTCGCTGTCCATCAACACGGACGAATACGCCTCCGAGCAGGAATTCGAAATGGCCATCTCGGCGGCCGCATCAATCGGGCGGCAGGCCATCCGCGAGCAGCGCGAACTTGACGTCCTGACCCAGAAGGGCCCGCTTCGCTGCGAAACTGGCCGGAACCTGCTGGATGACATGACACGGATCGTCGGGGCACCCATGCGCCGCACCGCCGTCGACCTCGCCCGGACGCTGGCCGACACGGTACCCAACGCTTCGGTGGTGTTTTTTGTGGTGGGCAGCAATGTGACACCGTCACAGCTCCGCTCGGCGGCTGCGTCCGTGCCGCCGGGAGTGCGGAGCCTGGCGGTGCGCCTCCAGGTCGGGGCAGCCCCGGGCCGCGCCAACATTGCCGACCTGACGGTGCTGACGCTCGGTGACCTCGCCGACCTCGCCATCGTCCTCAGAAAGGCAGCCGCATGAGCACCGCGTCTGATCTCCGGCCCCGGACCTCCCCGCGGCGGCATGAGTCCGCCTTCGCCGACGGCCAGCCCGTCTGGCACTTCATGCTCGACGCCGGCGCCCTCGCCGTGCTGCTCGGGCTCGGCGTCCTGGGGTTCAGCCTCAGCTTCGGCGGCGATCCCTACTACCTGATCTCCGGGTTCGGCGGCATCGTCCTGGGCCTGGGCATTGCAGCCCTCAACGCGCACCTTCGCCTGGGCCTGCTGATCACCACAGCCCTCGCGCTGGGCGCCTACCTGCTTTTCGGGACGGTCCTCGCTGTGCCGGACGCCGCCATCGCGGGGTTCCTTCCCAGCCTCGACTCGCTGCGTACGCTGCTGCTGGGTGTGGTGTTCGCCTGGAAGGACATGCTCACGGTGGGCGTTCCGGTGGGATCCGCCGGCGGGGTACTGATTGTCCCGTTCCTGAGTTCGCTGCTCACGGCGCTTGTTGCCGGCCTGCTGACCTGGCGCCTGAAAAGCCCGTACTGGCCGTTGCTCCCGGTGCTTGCGCTCTTTGTGACCGGCATTGCCTTCAGCACCAACGCCGCCTTCCTGACAGTTGAGCGCGGCATTGGACTGACCGTCGTCGCTATTGCCTGGGCCACGTTCCGCCGCGACGCGCTGCGCCGCAGTGATACCCGGAAGGTCTCAGTGAACAGCCCGCAGGCAGACGCTGCCGCGGCTCAGCGGGCAAAGCTGCGCAGGCTCGGGACTGCCGCCGCCGTCATCGCAGCCAGCGTGGCCATCACGGCGGTGGCGGCGCCACTGGTCACCGGTAGCAGCGACCGCAAGGTCCTGCGCAACGTTGTGGTTCCGCCGTTCGATCCCAAGGACTACGTCACGCCGCTGGCAAGTTTCCGGACCTTCGTCAAAGACCGGAAGGATGACACACTCTTTGTAGTCAAGGGGCTTCCCAAGGACGGCAGGGTCCGGCTGGGCGCCCTGGATGCCTTCAACGGCACCAACTACACCATGGACCCGAACGGCTCCGGCAGCTTCAGTAAGGTCGGCGACACCAAGTCCATCAACACCCTGGCGGACACGTCCAGCGTGGTGCCCACCCGCGACTACGCCATGGACATCGCCATCGAGGGCTACCAGGGCTACTTTGTCCCGGGCGGCCGGAAGACCACCGGCCTCAGTTTCAACCAGAGCGCGTCAGCCGCTGCCTCCGGCCTGTACTTCAACGCGGGCACGGACACCGCCGTCACCACCCAGGGCCTGTCCCAGGGGGATTCCTACAGCGTGCAGGTTTCGGATCCCGTGAAGCTCGAGCACGGCCAGCTGACGCAGTACGACTTCGCGAAGGTCACCCTCCCGGATGCCCTCGAGGTCCCGCCGGTGGTTGGCTCCCAGGCCAATGACCTCTCCGCCGATGCCCCCACCCCGATTGACCGCGTCCGGCAGATCGAAGCGCATTTCCAGAAGACCGGGGCGTTCAGCAACGGGCTGGTCACCGAGGGCCAGCTGCCGAGCGTCTCCGGCCACAGTTCGTCGCGCATCAGGAACCTGCTGACCGCCAAGCAGATGCTCGGCGACGACGAACAGTACGCCGTGTCCATGTCCCTGATGCTCCGGCACCTGGGCATCCCCTCCCGCGTGGTCATGGGTTTCTACCCCGAGCCCACCAGCCCCGAGAACGGCGCCGGTGAAGTCAGGATCACGGGCAAGGACGTGCACGCCTGGGTGGAAGTTGCCTTCGACCGCGTGGGCTGGGTCAGCTTCGACCCCACCCCGCCCAAGGACAACATCCCCATCCCGCCTGACCCGGAAAACAAGTCCAAGCCGAAGCCGCAGGTGCTGCAGCCGCCGCCCCCGCCGCAGGAGCCGGTGGACCTGCCCACGGACTCCTCGCCGGATGCGCTTGACGCGGACGAGAAGAAAAACAACCCGTGGCTGTTCTGGGGCGCCCTGCTGGGTGCCCTGGGCATGGCGCTGATCCCGCTCGCTGTCCTCGCGCTGCCGCTGCTGCTGATCGCGTTCCTCAAATCACGACGCCGGAAGGCGCGTTTCACCGAAGGGCACCCTGCGCAGCGGGTCGGCGGGGGCTGGAACGAGGTCCTGAGCCTGGCTACGGACATGGGCGCCGGAATCGATCCCCGTTCCACCCGGCGCGAAAGCGCGGCGGTGGTGGCGGACGCGTTCCCCGCCTCCGGACAGAGAACCACCCTGCTGGCGAACCGGGCGGATGCCTCCATCTTCGGGGCCGGCCAGCCCACCGAGGAAGAGGTCCGGGAGTATTGGGTCATCGTGGACGGGTCCCTGAAGGAGATCAGCGGCACCGTCGGCTTCTGGCGCCGCCAGCGGGCCCGGTTCTCGCCCCGGTCCCTGCTGGCCGACGGCCGCGCTGCCCTGAAGCTGCGTAGTGCGCGGTTAGGCTTGGGTCGATTGGCGCGTCCGACTGATGAGACCGCCGTTCTGCGGAACCCTGGCAGGAAGAACCCTACTGACTCATGACAACCGAGCCCGAGCGGTGCCAGCGGTGCCGGCAACTGATCCGCGGCGGTGCCACGTTCTGCACCTCCTGCGGTGCCCCGCTGCCCAACAGGTCGGCCCGCAGCGGACGCAACGTGGACCCTGCCCAGCGGGCCTCGATGGAAAGCGCCGCCCCGCATGCAGCGCAGATTCCCGGTACTATCCCGGTAGTACAAACGGCTCCAGGGGGAGGAACGGGAATGGCAGCCACTCTTGAACTGGTTCCAGCCACGGCCGGCAAAAGGCTTGGCGCCGCAGTACTGGACTGGCTGGCACCTGTCGCGGTCCTGGTGGTGACTTTCGCCATCGGCTTCGCGGGCATCACCCGGACCCAAAGCGGCGGATTCATCATCTATGACACCAGTTCGCTGGTCCTGTTCGGCAGCATTGGCCTGGGGCTGACCGTGGTGTACCTGGTGGTCCTCGCGGGCATGGAGGCCCGGTCCGGAGCCACCATCGGCAACAAGGCCATGGGTATCCGCAGTGCCGACCAGGACGGCTACGCCCCCGGCACGGGCGCAGTTTTCCTGCGCGGCCTGGTGACGGGCGCCGGGATCATCCTGACGCTCCTCGCCGCCGTGCTGATCGTCATTTTCAAATGGTTCGACCCCGCGCTGTTCATCCTGGGACCGCTGGTTCTGATTGCTGCGGCATGGGCTGTCCTGGTGGTGGTTTCCAACACGTGGGACGCCAATGGCAGGCTCCGCGGCTGGCATGATTTAGCGGCCAAAACCCTGGTCTTCGACGTCAACACGGGCCGCAACCCCATCACGTCGGGGGGAATGCAGGGCCCGTACAGCTTCGCGCCCCTGGACCTGCCGCCCGTGCAGCCGGTGGCCTCTCCGGTGGCCCGGCCGGCCCCCGCCGCACAGTACGCTGCACCCTCCGCCCCCGCACAGCCAGCCGCCGCGCAGCCAGCCGCCGCACAGCCAGCTCCGGCACAGCCCCGGCCTGCGGCGCAGACGTATGCGCCGCCGTCGTTCTCCCCGCCCGCTGCGCCGCCGTCGTTCTCCCCGCCGGCTGCTGCAGCGTCGTTCCACCCCCCGGTGCCGGCGGCGCCTACCCTGCCGGTTCCCGCCCCCGACGCAGCACATCCCGACGCAGCGCATCCCGACGACGACGTGGACCGCACGCAGATGCGCGGAGGAGCGGCCCTGGCCGTCCCGGTCGCCGTGCTGCGGATCAAGCTCGACGACGGCCGGGACTTCCAGCTGGACCGCAACGTCCTGGTGGGGCGCAACCCCGTGGGCCACGCCGGGGAGCAGCAGGCCCAGCTCCTGGCCGTCACCGACCCCGGCCGTTCGATTTCCAAAACACACCTCCACCTGCTCACCGACGGCGCGGGCATTTGGGTGACGGACCGCAACTCCACCAACGGCAGCGCGGTCACCACTCCGGATGGCCGGCGCACGCCCCTGCAGCCGGGCGTGCCCGCATTCGTCAGCCCGGGATCCACTGTCCACTTTGGTGACCGCTCCTTCCACCTAGGACAGGCATGAACCCTCAGCCCGCCAGTGTTTCCCCCCACGCAGAAGAAGGATCCGGGCTTAGCCTGAGCTACGGCTACGGCACCGATCGCGGACTGCGCCGGGAGCTCAACGAAGACTCCTTCATCGCCTCGGACCCGGTCTTTGCCGTGGCGGACGGCATGGGTGGACACGAAGCCGGGGAGATCGCCAGCGGCATGTGCGTCCGGGCGCTGGCGGCCATGCCGCAGCTGGCCACCGGAGAGCGCACCGTCACGGCCGCGGTGCTCCAGCAGTACCTGATCCGGGCCGACAACTCCATCCGGGAAGCCACCGGCGCCCGCGCGGGAACCACCCTGACGGGTGCCGTTGTGGTGGAGCAGATGGGGATGCCGTACTGGCTGGTCCTGAACATTGGCGATTCCCGGACGTACCGGCTGAGCCAAGGGAATTTCGACCGGATCAGCGTGGACCACTCCGAGGTCCAGGAACTTGTGGACGCCGGTGAAATCACACCCGAGCAGGCCACCGTCCATCCCCGCCGCCACGTGGTGACCCGGGCCCTGGGGACCGGCGACGAGACGGAAGCGGACTACTGGCTGCTGCCGGTCGAAGAAGGCGACCGGATCCTGATCTGCTCGGACGGCCTCACCGGTGAGCTGACGGACGATCACATCTTCCGGATCCTCAGCACCGTAGCCCACCCCCAGGATGCCGTTGACGCCCTGATCCAGGCCGCGCTTCGCAATGGCGGCCGGGATAACGTCACCGTGATCGTGGTTGACGCCAAGAACGTGATGAACGACGCCGGCATCGCCACCACTGCGCCGCGGCCCGCCGCTGCGGCGGAAGAGGAAGTGACGCTGCCGCGGGCAGGGATTGTTGACGCCGGCCGGGCTGCTGACGAAGACGGAACCGGGGAGCTCTAGGATGGCCACTGCCAAGTACACAGCAGGCACCTGGCTGGGCGTCCTTCGTTCGCGCACCGTTGTCCTCCTGGGGCCGGAGACCCCGCCGGCGCTCGTCCAGTCCATCTGGGACCTGCTGGGGGAGGCTCCGGAAGTGCATGAAGTCCTTCATGCGGTCACCAGCAGCTTCGGGGTTTCCCTGGCCAGGATGCCGTCCTTTGGCATCGTGGATTTCCGTGACGCGCTGCGGGTGTTCCTCCGCGGTGACCTGGACCTGACGGTGCAGCTGCCCGGCGGCCCTGTGGAGCTGAATGGACGGGATGTCACCACCTGGAGCGAGCGGCGCTTCGACCTGCCCGAGTGGTGCCGGCTGACCGTGGGCGGCGGCAATGGGCCCGGGCCACACCTGCCGCTCATTGAAGGCGTGGTCCTGCTGCAGTCGCTGACCGTGGCAGTGACGGATGCCCCGGCTGAAGCGCAGGACATCGAAGCGCAGGACGTCGTGGTGCAGGGAACCATGGCACACGAGCCTGCCGCTGCGCTTCAGCCCATTGCAGCACTGGAGCCCGACATTGCGCAGGGCGCAGACGCAGCTGCACCGGAGGTCTCGGCGGAGACAGTACTGGGGCTCATGGACGACGACTCCCACGACGCCGCGGAGGCAGCCGAGCCCGGGCAGGGGGCTCAGGCAGAACCTTCACCGGACGTCGAACCTGCTGCCACAGGCGACCAGATGCCGGCCCACGACCTGACCGGCACGTACGACCATCTGTGGGAAAAGACCGTGATCCGCCGCATCGAGGACGCCGCGGTACGCGACGAGCCTGAGGAACCCGACGCCGGCCCGGCCCTGGCAACAACACCTGAACCTGGCGCCCGGCCGGAAATTCCGGACCTCCCTGTACCCGCCGCACCCCGTCCGGCTGAGATCGCTGCCCCCGGCGTCGGCGGCGGACTCATTGATTCGGTCCCGTGGCGCACCGGAGCGGGCAGCGTGCCTGCCGCCCAGGCCCCGCCATCGTTCACCCCGGCCCCGGCGCCCGCCCCCGCAGCGGCACCGGCCCCCGCCCCTGTTCCCACCACAGCTCCCGCCACCGACCCGGCCGCAGATCCCGGCGGGTTCGACGGGGACCATGACGGCCAGACCATCATGAAGAGCGACCTGGCGGCCACGAATGCACCCGCTGCCCCGGAGGAACCTGTCCCCGGGGCAGGCCCCCTGGTCCTGGCCCTGGTCTGCGGCAGCGGCCATGCCAACCCGCCCACCCACGCCCAGTGTGCCGTGTGCGGTTCACCGCTGCCGCCGGACGCCATCCAGGTTGCCCGGCCACGGCTGGGACGGATGCGCGTGTCCACGGGTGAACTCGTGGACCTGGACCAGTCACTGGTGATCGGCCGGCAGCCGTCCGTTTCCCGCGTGCAGGGCGGCGTGATGCCCCGGCTGGTCCAGGTTGCCAGCCCCGGCGGCGACATTTCGCGTTCCCACGTTGAAGTCCGGCTCGAGGGCTGGCACGTGATGCTGTGCGACCTGAAAGCCACCAACGGCACGGTCCTGGTCCGCGAGGGTCAACAGCCGCGCCGCCTGGCCCAGAACGAGATGGCCATCCTGCTCGACGGCGACATTGCGGAACTGGGCGACGACATCTCACTGCGTTTTGAGGAGATTCTTTGAGTTCCAAACGGCCCGTTGCGCCGCCGCCCCACATCCCGGGGTTTACGTATATCAGCCTGCTCGGCTCCGGCGGGTTCTCCGACGTCTACCTCTATGAACAGGACCGCCCACGGCGGAAGGTGGCCGTCAAGGTTCTCCTCTCGGACCTGAAGACCGAGGGCGCCCGGCGCCGCTTCGAGTCGGAGGCCAACCTGATGGCCCAGCTCTCCTCCCACCCGTACATCGTGACGATTTACGAGGCGGAGGTGACCGCGGCCGGGCACTCCTACCTGGCCATGGAGTACTGCTCCAGGCCCAGCCTGGATGTCCGCTACCGCCGCCAGCGCTTCAGCGTTGACGAGGTGCTCGCCGTCGGCATCCAGGTGGCCTCCGCCGTGGAGACCGCCCACCGCGCCGGCATCGCCCACCGGGACATCAAACCCGCCAACATCCTGGTGACCGATTACAACCGGCCCGCCCTGACGGACTTCGGCATCTCGGGCACCCTGGGTGGCGACACCGATGACGACGCCGGGATGTCCATCCCGTGGTCGCCGCCGGAACAGTTCACCGACGGCCCCGTCGACGGCGTGATGGTGGACGTGTGGGCGTTGGGCGCCACCCTGTACACCCTGCTGGCCGGCAGGTCGCCGTTCGTGATGCCCGGAACCGACAACTCCCAGCGTGAACTGATCTCCCGCATCACCAACTCGCAGCTGCCCCGCCTGGGCCGGGCGGACGTGCCCGAATCGCTGGAACGCGCGCTCGCCACGGCCATGGCCAAACCTGCCGCCTCCAGGTACTCCTCGGCCCACGCCTTCGCCCTGGCCCTGCAACGGATCCAGGCCGAACTGAACCTCTCGGTCACGCCCTTTGAAGTGCTCGAAGAGTCAGCTGAGGACAGCCACCCGGACGACGGTTTCGAGGAGACCCGGGTGAGGAGCGTTGCTGCCATCGATCCCGAGCGGACCGGCAGCGCCCCGACTTTCCCGGCACGCACCCGGCCCCAGGGGACCGAGGCCGGTTGCCCGCCGTCGGGCTTTCCCGAAGGGGAGTGGGCCCACGCCACGATGCTCCGCGGCAGCGCGCCGGCCGCCGACTACGGCTCAGTGCCGGACGCCACGGTCCAACGGCCGGGGCTGCTCCCAGCGCAAACGGGACAGCAAACAGCACCGCAAACGGCACAGCAGACGGGGCAGCCGGCGGGCACCAGGGGCGCCCGCGCAGAACCGGAGCTCGACGCCACCATCAGCCGGCCCGTGGCCGCGCCGCAAACCGCCCCGGAGCTTGCCCCGGACCACGGCAAACGGAACCTGTGGCTTGCGTTCGCCGGCGGGACGGTCCTGATTCTGGCCATCGTGGTGGGCATAGTGCTGGCATCCTCCGCACCGGAACCGAAAGTGGCGGAAACCGGCCAAATCAGCAAGCCGCCCGCGGATGCCCTGGACAGCGGGACGGTCCCTGATGTCACCGGCCTCGACGGTGTGATGGGCCCCAACGGCAGGATTGTCTTTACCTGGACAAACCCGCAGCCGAAGGACGGCGACACCTACAAGTGGCGCCTCACGGACTTCGTGACCCGGGAACCGGGGCCGTACCAGGTGGCGAAGGGCACCCGCGCCGAGGTCCAGCCGGCGCCGGGACGCAACATCACCTGCATTGACGTCATGATTGTCAGGTCGGACGGAACCGCGTCCCCCATGGAGGGACCCTCAGGAACCTGCTACACGAAATAGCCAGCGAACCTGACCAAAAGCACGCGTTTTGCCCAACGAGGAGGCACGGAAAATGGGGGATCTAGCAATAGATTTCTGTGGTGAATGGTACGAACCGTCCGATGAGGAAATCTTCAATATCGGCCGGGAGGGCGATCTTGAGGTGGACGACAACCCGTACCTGCACCGCCAGTTCCTGCAGGTGGCCCGCTACGACGGCATCTGGTGGCTCAGCAACGTGGGCCGGATGCTGTCAGCCACCGTTGCGGACGGTTCCGGCGGCATGCAGGCGTGGCTGTCCCCGGGCGCCCGCATCCCGCTCGTCTTCAGCCACACGAACATCATTTTCACGGCCGGCCCCACCACCTACGAGTTTGCGGTGCACCTGAAAACGCCGGCCTTCCGACAGCAGGCCCGGGAAGACGACAGCAACGGCGACACCACCATCGGCCCCGTCGTTTTCACCGACTCACAGAAGGCGCTCATCGTGGCACTGGCCGAGCCCATGCTGCGGCGCGAAGGAACAGGTTTCAGCGCCATCCCGTCGTCGGCGGCGGCTGCCAGGACCCTGGGCTGGGCGCTGACCCGGTTCAACCGCAAACTGGACAACGTCTGCGACAAGCTCGACCGGGTAGGCGTTGCGGGCCTCCGCGGCGGCGGCGGGAAACTGGCCACCAACCGGCGTGCCCGGCTCGTCGAACACGCCGTCACCACCCACCTGGTGACCGTCGAGGATCTGTACCTTTTGGAAAAGATGAGAGGCGTGGACGAAGGATGAGGATCCGGCTGACACTCCGCCGGGACCCGGCTGAAACCAAGGACCTGGCCGTCACGGTGGACGGACTCGCCACCGTGGCGGACATCGCCACGCAACTGTGGGTGGCGGACCCCGAGCGGAAAGGATCCCCGGCGCCGGACAACCTTTCCCTGCGCATCGACGAGGCCTTTGTGGGCGGCGGAATCCGGGGCAACATCCTCACCCGGACCGACAACCTCCTCGAGTCGGGGCTGCGGCCGGGCTCCGTGATCTCGCTGGCTGAGGTCAGCGAGAACTTCAACGCTCCCGGGGCCAATCGCGGGCCCGCTGCGGCAACGTTGCGGATCCTCTCAGGGCCCGACGTCGGGCAGGAGTTTTCGCTGCCCTCCGGCACCAGCTACATCGGCCGGGACCGGGACGTTGACATCCGGCTTTCGGACCCGCTGACCTCCAAGCGACACGCCCGCATCACCGTGGGCGAGGGCGTGGAAATCGTGGACACCAACTCCGCCAACGGCCTGCTCATGGACGGCCTCCCCGTGACCCGGGCAACGCTTAATTCCTCGGACACTGTCACGCTGGGGGAGACCACCGTGACAGTGGTGCCGCTGGGACATAACCATGCGGCAGCGCCGACGTCGCCCCTTGTCGATTTCAACCGCTCGCCGCGGGTTGTTCCTCGCTTCGACGCGCCCAAGCGCGTGCCCCCGGCCGGGCCCAAAAGGCCGGACCATCAGGCGTTCCCGTACATCATGCTGATGGCGCCGCTCCTGCTGGGTGGCGTGATGTTTGCGGTCACCCGGAACATGCTCTCGGTGATCTTCATGATGATGATGCCGCTGTTCATTGTGGGCCACTACGTGGACCACAAGATGCAGTCCAGGCGCCAGCAGAAGGAGCAGCTCAAGCAGTTCCGCGGGTCCATGGCCGCCTTCCGGCAGGACATCACCGAGCTGCAGCACGTGGAACGGGCAGTCCGGCTGCAGGAAGCGCCCTCGGTGAGCGACACCGTGGACGCCATCTACAAACTGGGCCCGCTGCTGTGGACCCACCGCCCGGAGCACCTCGGGTTCCTGGGGCTGCGGTTCGGGCTGGGCACCAGTCCCTCGCGCATTGTGTTCGAGGAACCCAGCAGCAACGACACCGAAGCTGAATACATGCGCGAAATCCAGGGCTGCCTCAAGCAGTTCCGGGACATCGAAGGCGTACCGGTAGTCTCCCAGCTGCGCACGTCAGGGGCCTTCGGCATGGCCGGCGCACGCGGCCTGGTGGACGACGTTGCCCGCGGCATGGTCCTCCAGTTCGTCGGACTGCACTCACCTGCTGAAGCCGTGGTTACAGCCATCACCTCCGCCCAGTCACGCCAGCGCTGGGACTGGCTGCAGTGGCTGCCGCACGTGGGCTCCGGCCACAGCCCCCTCTCCGGTGACCACCTGGCCGCGGGTTCCGCCAGCGGGTCCTCGCTGCTGGCCCGGCTGGAGGACCTGCTCGATGCCCGGGAGGCGCTGGCCCAGCTCCCGGCTCCGGACGCCAGGGGACTGATTGACCCGGCCAAACACGAACTCCCGGCGCCGGTGCTTCCTGCGGTCCTGGTCATCGTTGAGGACGACGCCCCGGTGGACCGCGGCAGGCTGACCCGGCTCGCCGAACGCGGGCCGGACTCCGGCGTCCACGTGATGTGGGTGGCCACGGACATCCAGGCGCTCCCGGCCGCCTGCCGTGACTTCATGGTGGTCGACGGCGGGAACGGCACCACCACCGGCCAGGTCCGGCTGGGCCGGCACACCTATCCGGTCAGCTGCGAAAGCCTCGACGCCGAACTTGCCGCCCAGCTCGCCCGGATGCTGGCGCCGGTGGTGGACGTCGGCAAACCCGTCACGGACGACTCGGACCTGCCGCGCGCGGTGTCCTATGCCACCCTGATCGGCAAGGATTTCCTGGACAACCCGCAGGCCGTGGCTGAGCGCTGGGAAGAAAACAACTCGGTCCATGCCTCTGCCGTGCCCAACCGCAAGGACAACGGAACCCTCCGCGCCCTGGTGGGTTCCAAGGGCATCGAACCCCTGTACCTGGACCTGAAGAACGAGGGCCCGCACGCCCTCGTGGGAGGCACCACCGGTGCCGGCAAGTCCGAATTCCTGCAATCCTGGGTCATGGGCATGGCAGCGGCCTACAGCCCGGACCGGGTCAGCTTCCTCTTCGTGGACTACAAGGGCGGGGCTGCGTTCGCCGACTGCCTGAACCTGCCCCACACAGTTGGCCTGGTCACCGACCTCTCCCAGCACCTGGTCCGCCGCGCCCTGACCTCGCTGCGGGCCGAGCTGCACTACCGGGAACACCTGCTGAACCGGAAGAAAGCCAAGGACCTCCTGGCCCTCCAGCGCGAAGCCGATCCCGATGCCCCGCCGTACCTGGTCATCATCGTTGACGAGTTCGCGGCGCTGGCCACCGAAGTGCCCGAATTCGTTGACGGCGTGGTGGACGTGGCCGCCCGCGGCCGGTCCCTGGGCCTGCACCTCATCCTGGCCACGCAGCGTCCTGCCGGGGTCATCAAGGAAAGCCTGCGCGCCAACACCAACCTCCGGGTGGCCCTGCGCATGGCCGATGAAGACGATGCCACGGACATCCTCGGCGTGCCGGAAGCAGCCTACTTCGACCCCTCCATCCCGGGACGCGGTGCGGCCAAAACCGGACCCGGCCGCATCCAGGGCTTCCAGACCGGCTACGCCGGGGGCTGGACCACGGATAAACCCCAGCGCCCCCAGATCGACATCGTGGAGATGGCCTTCGGGTCCGGGCCCACCTGGGAGGCACCCGCTCCCGCGAAACCCGTGGTGGAAGCTCCGGCCGGACCCAACGACATCGCCAGGATGACCGCCAACATTGTCCGCGCGGCCGAGTCACTGGCCATCCGGCCGCCGCGCAAGCCGTGGCTGGACGAGCTGGCCACCACCTACGACTTCTCCAAGCTGCCGAATCCGCGGACCGACGAGCGGCTGCTGCTGGGTGTGGCGGACGATCCCGCCCGCCAGGAACAGCCCACGGTGTTTTACGAACCGGACAAAGACGGCAACATGGCCATTTACGGCACGGGCGGCTCCGGCAAATCCGCGGCTTTGCGGGGGATCGCCATCGCCGCCGCCGTCACGCCCCGGGGCGGTCCCGTCCACATTTACGGGATTGACTGTGGCTCCTCCGGGCTGAAGATGCTCGACGAACTGCCGCACGTGGGTGAAATCCTCGACGGCGACGACGTGGAGCGCGTAGGCCGCCTGCTGCGGCTGCTCCGGGACATCGCCGACGAACGGTCCGCGCGCTACGCCGATGTCCGGGCGTCCACCATCGTTGAATACCGGACACTGGCGGAGCGCCCGGACGAGAAGCGCATTTTCGTCCTGGTTGACGGCATGTCCGCGTTCCGCGAGACCTATGAGTACAGCAAACTGTCCGCGCTGTGGGACATTTTCCTCCAGCTGGCCACCGACGGCCGCCCCCTCGGAATCCACCTTGTTGTTACCGCTGACCGGCCCAACTCCGTGCCCGCATCGCTGCTGGCCTCAATCCAGCGCCGCCTGGTGCTCCGGCTGTCCTCCGAAGACGACTACCTTTCGATGGATGTACCCAGGGATGTACTCAGTTCCTCCTCGCCGCCGGGCCGCGGGCTGCTGGGCGGCCTCGAGGTGCAGCTGGCCGTCCTCGGCGGGAACTCCAACCTGGCACTCCAGGCACGCGAAGTCCACAAGCTCAGCCAGGCAATGCTGCGCCAGGGACTGGACCAGGCACCAAAGATCCAGCGGCTGCCCGAACAGGTGGACCTGGACCTCCTGCCCGCCGGCAGCCCGGACCTCCCGGTCATCGGTGTCGACGACGAAACGCTGCAGCCCGCCGAAATCATGGCGAAGGGTTCGCTGCTCCTGGCCGGACCTCCGGGCTCAGGACGCACCGTGGCCCTGGTCAGCCTGGCTTATGCGCTGCGCCGGTCCAACCCCGATACGGAACTGGTGTACATCGGCTCGCGCCGGTCCGCCGTGGCGTCACTGCCGCTGTGGAACCGTTCCGTGGTGGGCGCCGATGACCTGTCCGAAATTGTGGAAGACCTGATGGAACATGCCAGTGGAAACCCGGGCAAGGTGGCCATCTTCATCGAGGGTCTGACCGAGTTCACGGACACGGTGGCGGAATCGGGCGTTTCACAGCTCGTGACAGCGTCCATCAAGGCCGACCAGTGGGTCATCGGCGAATCCGAGACGTCAACGTGGTCCTCCGCCTGGTCCCTGGCGCAGCCGTTCAAGTCCGGTCGGCGCGGGCTGCTGATGAACCCCGGTGACATCGAAGGCGACAGCCTGCTCAGCACGTCGCTGGGCCGGGTGAGCCCGCAGTTCATCCCCGGCCGCGGTTACATTGTGGGGCGGGGCAAGGCACGCAAACTCCAGATCGCCCTGCCACCGGAAAACAGGGACTGAGCTCGGCCCGCACCGGACGCCAACCGATCCTTGGATTTGCGGGCCCCGGTGCGGTGTAGAAGACTACCGGCAACACTAGTTCGCCGCGGAGGGGTGCCGCGCGCCAACCGCAAAGGTAACCATGATCCGATGTTCTTCCGTGCCGCGCGGCGTCGTCGCGGTGATGGCGGTGCTGGTACTTACGCTCAGCTGGGCGGCGGCTGCTCCCGCTCAGGCCGACAACGGCGACACCGGCTGCGCGGTGGTCTGCGGGCTTCTTCCCGCCGACCAGAAGCCCCAGCCAACTTCTCCCGGCACCGGGAAGCCCACCGTTCCTCCGTCGGCAACTCCCACCCCCACCCCCGCTCCCACCATCCCGCCGCCTCCACCGGCCCCGCCGGTCCCCGCCGTCCCGGTTGCGCCCGCTCCCGCTCCGGTTACCCCGGTCGCCCCGGAGCCCATGGCTTCTCCGGAGCAGGAAACCCCGACGCCGGAGGCCACCATCAGCGCAATCCCACCCTCCGCCACTTCCGCAAGTCCGTCCGTTGAATCCAACTGGAACACACCGGTCACCAAGTCGGCCAAACCTACGCAGGCGGCCGCAGTGTCCCGGAATGATGGCCCCGGACTGTTCGGGAACGCCGGGCTGCTGCCCATCATGGCGGGCGTGCTGCTGGTGGGAATCGCCGGGCTGGCGTTCGCCTGGTGGGGACGGAACCGGCTCTCCTCGCACTGACGCTTTGCCTTCGTGTGCTGTCCCGGGAGGAACTCCCGTGGTGAGGGCTGCATGGGCAGCGGTGCCCATCGACGGGGTTTGGGGGCCGGGATAGGTTGGGGGCAATGGATCTTCCGGATGAGCCGGGGGCCGCTGGGGATGCCGATCCGGATCGGATCCAATGACTTTATGAGGAGAAACTGATGGCTATTTGGGGCGCAGATGTAGAGCAGCTCAGGACTCTTGGCACGAAGCTGCAGGCCGGTGCTTCCACGATCGAGCAGGAGCGGAGCAACCTGACCCGGCTGCTGGACAGCACCGTGTGGAAGGGCCCGGACGCGGACCACTTCCGCGGCGAGTGGTCCGGGACGCACACGAGTGCGCTGAACCAGGTCATCCAGGCGCTCAAGGATGCCGGCCAGAAGGCCACCAGGAACGCCAATGAGCAGGATCAGGCTTCCCGCTAAACCCGCTTTGCCTGCACGGGGCCCGGACGAACCGTCCGGGCCCCGTCGCGTGTCCGGCCACAAGGCAAGTGTCAGCGCTGTAGGGCAAGATAGGTCTGTGAGCACAGCAACCGGCCCCGCAGAGGCTACAGCCGCCAACAACGAGAATGTGACCGAACCGGAAGCCGTCCCTTCCGGATCAGTCCGCGAAGAGTACGAGAAGCTGGTTGACCTGGTCAGGAAGTACCGCTTCGCCTATTACCAGGAGGACGAACCCCTGGTCTCGGACGCCGAGTTCGACGCACTGTTCCTTCGGCTGGAGGAGATCGAGGCCCTGCATCCCGAACTCGTCGCCAATGACTCCCCGACGCAGGAAGTGGGCGGCGAAGTCTCCGCCGCGTTCGCCGCCGTCGAACACCTGCAACGCATGTACAGCCTCGAAGATGTCTTTTCCCTGGAGGAACTGGAGGCCTGGATCACCAAGGCCGAGGCCAGCATCGTCAAACTCGGTGACACCGCCAGGCCTGCCTGGCTGACGGAACTCAAGATCGATGGCCTCGCCGTGAACCTGCTGTACCGCGACGGCAAACTGGTCCGCGCCGCGACCCGCGGTGACGGGACCACAGGGGAAGACATCACCCACAACGTGCTGACCATCAAGGAAATCCCGCAGGAACTGACCGGTGCCGGTTTCCCGCCCGAGATGGAAGTGCGCGGCGAGGTATTCATCCCGTCCAAGGCCTTTGCAGAGTTCAATGAGGCGCTGATTGAGGCTGGTAAGGCCCCGCTGGCCAACCCCCGGAACGCCGCTGCCGGATCCCTCCGGCAGAAGGACCCGGCGGAAACAGCGAAAAGGCCGCTGCGGATGTTTGTCCACGGACTTGGGGCGCGCGACGGTCTGGAGACCGCCACCCAGTCGGAGACCTACGCCCTGCTGGCGAAGTGGGGCCTGCCCGTCAGCCCGTACTTTGAGGTTCTGGGCAGCCTGCAGGAAGTGCTGGAGTTCATCAAACGCTACGGCGACAAACGGCACAGCCTGATGCACGAAATCGACGGCATTGTGGTCAAGGTGGACGACCTCGCCACCCAGCGCGCCCTCGGCTACACCACCCGTGTGCCGCGGTGGGCCGTTGCGTACAAGTACCCGCCGGAGGAAGTCCATACCAAGCTGCTGGACATCGCGGTGAACGTGGGACGCACCGGGCGCGTGACACCGTACGGCGTGATGGAGCCCGTCAAAGTCGCGGGATCCACGGTGGGGATGGCCACCCTGCACAACCAGGACGTGGTCAAGGCCAAGGGTGTGAAAATCGGCGACATTGTGGTGCTGCGCAAGGCCGGC
This sequence comes from Pseudarthrobacter sp. IC2-21, assembly GCF_034048115.1. Classification (NCBI taxonomy): domain Bacteria; kingdom Bacillati; phylum Actinomycetota; class Actinomycetes; order Micrococcales; family Micrococcaceae; genus Pseudarthrobacter; species Pseudarthrobacter sp. IC2-21. Next base: position 1,389,661 of record NZ_CP139145.1, read on the forward strand.
GACGTCATCCCGGAGATCGTTGGCCCCGTGCTGGCCCTGCGCGACCAGCAGGACCCGCCGGTCCGTGACTTCGTGATGCCCACCGAATGCCCGTCCTGCGGAACCCCCCTCGCCCCGGGCAAGGAGGGGGACGTGGACATCCGCTGCCCCAACGCCAGGTCCTGCCCCGCCCAGCTCCGCGAACGCGTCTTCCACCTGGCCGGCCGCGGCGGGTTCGATATCGAGGCCCTCGGGTGGGAAGCCGCCATCGCACTCACCCAGCCTGCCGAGCCGGAAATCCCGCCGCTCGTTTCCGAGGCCGCCCTGTTCGACCTCAAGCCCGAGGACCTCGCGAATGTCCGGATCCGGCGGGAAAAACGGTCCAAGGGGGTGCCTACCGGCGAGTTTGAACTGGTCCCGTACTTCTTCAGTAAGGGCACTGCGAAATCCCCATCGAAGCCCACCGCCACGACGGAGAAGCTGTTCAAGGAGCTTGAAAAGGCCAAGAGCCAGCCGTTGTGGCGGGTACTGGTGGCATTGTCCATCCGCCACGTCGGGCCCCGGGCTTCGCGTGCACTGGCCACCGCCTTTGGCAGCATGGATGCCATCCGCACCGCTTCCGAGGAAGACCTGGCCCATGTGGACGGTGTGGGCCCCACCATTGCTGCCGCGCTCAAGGAATGGTTTGCCGAGGACTGGCACCTGGAGATCCTCGACCGCTGGGCCGCGGCCGGCGTCCGGATGGAGGACGAACGCGACGAATCAACACCCCGGACCCTTGAAGGGCTGACCATTGTCGTCACGGGCTCGCTGCCTGACTTCAGCCGGGATGAGGCGAAGGAAGCGATCCTCACCCGCGGCGGCAAAGCAGCGGGCTCAGTCTCTAAAAACACCAGCTACGTCGTTGCGGGCGAGAACGCCGGCACCAAGCTGGACAAGGCCGAGCAACTCGGCATTCCCGTGTTGGATGAGGACGGTTTCCGGGAACTTCTGGAGAACGGTCCTGCCGCCGCGCCTGAGAACGCCGCTGACACCGCAACGGCAGACGACGCCACATCCGAATCCCTGGAGGCAACAGAATGAACCACCCCGACTTCGCCTTGGAACTGCTGGCCGTGGCCAGGAAGGCTGCCGCCGCCGGAGCCGAGGTCCTCGCCACGCGCAATGGTGAGGCGCTGGACGTCAGCAATAAGGGGGACGCCGGGGATTGGGTCACCGCTTTCGATGTTGCCGCGGAAAATGCTGTCCGGCAGGAGATCGCCGCTGCCCGGCCCCGGGACATCGTCACGGGGGAGGAGCACGGGACCACCCGGCCGTCCGCGCCCAGCGGGTACCGCTGGTCCATTGACCCGCTGGACGGCACCACTAACTTCATCCGCAACATCGTCTACTACGCCACTTCCGTGGCAGTCGCAGATTCCGACGGCGTATGGCTGGCCGGCGTGGTGAACGCTCCGGCGCTTGGCCGTATCTACTATGCCGCCCGCGGCCACGGCGCGTGGCTGGAAGAGGGCGGCCGGGTCACCTCCCTCCAAGGGCCGGTGGCCGGCCGGGCCGGCCAGATCCTGGCCACCGGATTCAGCTACGATCCGGCAGTCCGCACCGAACAGGCCGCCCTGCTGGGTGAGCTGATGGAGGGATTCGCGGACGTCAGGCGGCTGGGTTCAGCGGCCCTGGACCTTTGCCTCGTGGCGGACGGCACCCACGACGCCTATGGAGAACGCGGGCTGAACGAACACGACTACTCAGCCGGGGCCCTGATCGCAGAGGAAGCCGGCTGCTGGGTGCGGCGTCCGCGCCTGGACAGCCCGCTTGACGGCGGGCCCAGCGACGCGGACAGGCTTGCGGCCTGGACCTGCGCCGGAACGTTGGAGCTGGCCGGGAAGTTTCCACTCTGACCCCTCACCGGCACTAACATTGTCAAGTGCATTCGCAAATAACCATTCGTCCAGCCGTTGAGGCAGACTTTTCCGCCATCGCCCGGATAACCGTGGATTCGTACCTGGCAGCGGGTCATTTCGACAACGCGGACCACCCGTACATGCAGCAGATCCAGGACGTGGCAGCGCGGGCAGCGAAGGCCACCATTTGGGTGGCCGAGCGGGACCGGCAGGTAGTGGGATCCGTGACACTGGCGCTGGCCGGGGAACCGTACGCCGACATTGCACTCGGGGACGAGCTGGAGTTCCGGATGCTCGTGGTGGACCCTGCCGTGCAGCGCAGCGGCGCGGGGCAGGCGATGGTGGAGGCCATCGTGGAGCACGCCCGAGGCCTGGACGGTATCAGCGGGGTCGCCCTGACCACCGGCAGGACGTGGGAGAGCGCACACGGGCTGTACAGGAAGACGGGCTTCCGGCGGGTGCCGGAGCGGGACTGGTTGATTCCGGGCACCGACATAAAGCTGTTGGTTTATCGGCTCGACCTTTAGCCGACCTACAGTGGTGCCGACTCATTTTTCGGCACCGAAAGGCCCACCATGCGCAAAACATTCGGCACTGGCTCCGTCTGGGAACAGACCCTCGGCTACTCCCGGGCCGTCCAGGTGGACAATACCCTTTACATCTCGGCCACAGCAGCCAGCGGTGACGACGGGGTTGTCGGCGAGGACTTTTATACCCAGACCCGGTTCATTCTCCAGAAGCTCGGCACGGTCCTGAAGGATGCGGGCTTCAGCTTCGATGACGTGGTGCAGTCCAAGCTCTACCTGACGGATATCAGCAAATGGGAAGAGGCCGGCCGTGCCCACGGCGAAGTGTTCGGCGGGATCCGCCCAACCCTGTCCCTGGTGCATGTCCTGCCGTTCCTGGATCCGAAGATGCTGGTCGAGATCGAACTTGTCGCCCAGAAGAGCGCCGAGTAAAGCGGTTATCCACATAGAAGTACAGCCTTCGCGCTGTTGACGGGCTGCTCCGGCGCTAATTCCTGCGCGTGATTTGGCTCGTTGGCAGGCTGAGGCGTGTCTCCGAACACCCCGATTGGGAACCACCCCGCTGGCGGACCTCATTAACGCCAGCGACAGTCGGCAGGATGACACGTTGGTGCCCAGCTAACTGGCCGCTGCCCTCCTGCCCTGACTGGCTACTGCGCAGGCAGCCCGTAACGGTGCTCGGGCCGGCCGGTGGTCCCGTAGCGGAGCTGGATATCTACGGCGCCGTCGTCTGCCAGCGAGGACAGGTATCGCTGGGCGGTGGCCCGGGAGACGCCAACCCGAGTGGCCACCTCGGCCGCCGAGTACTGCTCCCCGGCAGCTAAAGATTCCAGGACCGCCGCCTCGGTGGCGGACCGCGGCTTGGCAGACGGTGTCACGTCGCCCGGAATCAGCGCCCTCTTGGCCCGCTCCACAGCGCCCTGGTCCACAGACCCGGGCGCTCCGAGCAGTCTGCGGTACCGGGCGTAGGAACGCAGCTGCTGCGAGAGCGATTCGGACGTAAAGGGCTTCAGCAAGTACCCTAGGGCGCCGCGGCGAAAAGCCCGGCGAATTGATGCAGCGTCCGAGGCGGCACTGAGAATGATCGTGTCCACATCCAGCTGCTGCAGCAGGTCCAGGCCCGATGCGTCCGGCAGGTAGACGTCCAACAGCACCAGGTCGGGCCGGAGGCTATGGATCGCCTGGAGCGCCAGCGACGCAGTTCCTACCGGCGCCAGGGCCATAAACCCCGCCACAGAGTCGACGTAGGCGGCGTGGAGCTTGGCCACGTGGAAGTCGTCGTCCACGATCAGCACCCTGAAATCCTCAGGCATGGTCATCCTTTTCTGAAGCGTAGATATGGTCCGCAGTCCCGGAACCGGCAGTCCCGGAGCCCGCAGTCCCGGAAAGAGTTCCGTCATTGGCCCCGTTAGTTGGTCTGTCAGCGATGTCCGGTTTAGCTCCGGCGGTTGTGCCTGGCAGGGAGGCCATGAACACAGCTCCGGGGCCACCCGGCATGCCGGTTTCCAGGATTCGGATGTCCCCGCCACGGCGCCTGGCGAGCTTCCGCGCCAAGGCCAAGCCAAGGCCTTGACCTCCACCACGGCGGCCGCCTCCGTCCAGACCAACTTTGTCCAGACCAACTTTGTCCAAACCCCCACCGCCCGGCCGGATCGCCCGCATCGCCGTCGTATAGCCTTCCGCGAAGACGATCTCGCCGTCCGTCCCGGATGCCAGCCCGTCGCCGGAGTCGGCGACAACGATGAGGAGGGTGCCGCCGTCGTCGTGCGGTTCGTCCAGCACCTCCACCTCCACCCACCGGTCAGTGGCGGAACCGGCGACGGCGGCCTCAACCGCATTGTCGATCAGGTTGCCCAGCACGGTGGTCACGTCCTGCGGCTCGGTGACCTGACCCCGGACGAGGGTTTCGGGTCCGATCCGCAGTGTCACTCCGCGTTCGTCCGCTTCCACGCCCTTGGCCCCCACAAACGCCTGAAGGTAGGGGTCCTGGAGCAGTTCGGCCTGGTCCACCGGGAACTTCAACGGCCCGGTGGCGGCGAGTCCGGCCAGGTACTCGCGGGCCTGCTGGTGCTGCCCGATGCTCATCAGGCCGGCGATGGTATGCAGCTGGTTGGCGAACTCGTGGCGCTGGGCGCGCAGGGCCGTGGACATGGTGCCCACGGCGTCGAGCTGCCGGGTGAGCTGCTGCAGTTCCGTACGGTCCCGGAGCATCACCACCCAGCCCAGGTCCTCCTTGCGGTGCAGCGCCTTGCGGGCACTCGCCACCAGGACACGTCCACCGGCCACGAGCTCGATGGCCTCGGCCTCGCCGGCATCTGCCCTGGTGAGGGCTTTGAGCTGGGCCGGCACGGGTGCATCGGCCCACGGAGTCCCCGCCAGGTCCGGCAGGTCCAGGAGGCGCTGTGCGGCTGCGTTGAACACGCTGATCCTGCCGTCGGCGGCCACGCCGATGACGCCGTCGTCCACCCCCTGCAGGACAGCCACCTGGTCGTGGACCAGGGTGCTGATTTCCTCTGGTTCCAGGCCCATGGTGAGGCGCCGCAGCCGGTGCCGCAGCAGGAACGAGGCGAGCACGCCCGCCAGCAGCGCGCCGGCAGCGGTCAAGGCGACAGGTCCGATGTCCCGTTCCAGGCTCTGCCCGACGGTTTCCATGGAGTAGCCCACGCTGACCTCGCCCACCACGGTGCCGGTGCCGGGTGCATAGACGGGTACCTTCGCACCTGCCGACGGGCCCAGGGTACCGGTGTTGCGGGTGGTGATTTCCTGGCCGCCCAGTGCCTCGGTGGGGTCCGTGCTGACCTTTTCACCCAGCCGCGCCGGATCGGGATGGGCCAGGCGCAGGCCGGTTTCGTCAGTGATGACCACAAACAGCGCGCCGGTCCGGATCCGCGTCGCCTCGGCGGCAGCCATCAGCGGCCCGGCGCGGAGATCGGCCGGCGGGGGAGTGCCCTCGCGCTCGCTGATGGCCAGCACATTGGCCTGCACGGAGGGGTCGGCGGCCACCGCCCGGGCCAGGGTCAGGGCCTGGTTTTCGGCTTCGCGACCCACCCTGTCGTAGGTCAGCCAGGCGTGGACGGCCGTGCTCAGGAGTACCACCAGCAGGACCACGCCGAGCTGCAGGAACAGCGTCTGGGTGGAAAACCGGATCGGCGGCGTGCGCCAGGGACGCGGCATGGTCCTCCTTTCGTGCGTGAGCAGAATGCGCAAAATGCTTGGAATAAGCAGTATGCCAATCAATTGAGCCAAAGCCACAGCCGTGACGGCCGCCACCCTACAGTCTGTAGCACGCGTCACACCGCTGTGCCGCTGTTCACAATGAAGGAGCCGGCCGTGCTGGTATTACTTGGATTCGCAATGATCGCGGTATTCATGGTGCTGATCATGACGAAGAAGCTGACGCCAGTGCTGGCGCTCATCATCGTCCCCACCGTTTTTGGCCTGTTCGCAGGCGCCGGGCTCGGCCTTGGCGACATGGTCATGGACTCAATGAAGTCCATGACCTCAACTGCCGCCCTGCTGATGTTCGCCATTATCTACTTCGGCCTGATGATCGATGTGGGGCTCTTTGACCCGCTGGTCCGCTTCATCCTGCGCAAGCTTGGCAACGACCCCGCCAAGGTCGTCCTGGGCACCGCATTGCTGGCCGCGGCAGTCTCCCTGGACGGCGACGGGTCCACCACGTTCATCCTCACCACCGCCGCCATGTTGCCGATCTACCTCCGGCTGAAGATGAGCCCCGTGGTCCTCACCGTCGTGGCCGGCCTGGCCAACGGCACCATGAACATCGTGCCGTGGGGCGGCCCCACCGCCCGCGCCGCCAGCGCCCTGAAGATCGACGTCAATGACGTCTTCGTCCCCATGATCCCGTCGCTCATCGCCGGCCTCGCCGTGGTACTGGTGTTCGCCTGGGTTCTTGGACTGCAGGAGCGCAACCGCCTCCGCGCCACCGCGCCGGAAATCTGGGGAGTGCCGTCCTCGGCGGAACCCTTTACCGCTGAAGAGTTCGACGGCGGCACATCTGCAGGCGGCAGCGGCAGCTTCCGGAATGGTTCTGTCCGGAATGGTTCCGGCAACGGTGGCTCCGGCAACGGTGGCTCCGGCCGCGGTCCCGCGCCTGTTCCCGCAACGGGAGGCCCCGCCGTCGGCGGTGCAGCGCACACCGGTGGTGTGGCCCTGCTGGAACGCACCGAACTCACGGCGGACAGCGACACCGGCATGGCCGGCACGGCCCTGGACCCCAACCGCACCACCCTTCGCCCCAAGCTGTTCTGGTTCAACCTGGCCCTGACGGTGGCTGTGATGGTGGTCCTCGTGGCCAACATCATCCCGCTGCCCTACGTCTTTATGGTGGGCTCGGCCATCGCCTTGCTGGTGAACTTCCCGCACGTCAAGGACCAGGCTGCACAGGTCGTGGCGCACGCTCCCTCCATCGTTGCCGTAGTCAGCATGGTCATGGCTGCCGCAGTCCTGACCGGCGTCCTGAAGGGCACGGGCATGGTTGAGGCCATGTCCGCCTGGCTGGTGCAGATCATCCCGTCCAGCATGGGCCCGCTCATGGCCGTCATCACCGGCCTCCTCAGCATCCCCATGACGTTCTTCATGAGCAATGACGCGTTCTACTTCGGCGTGCTTCCGGTCCTCAGCGAGACGGCTGCGCACTACGGCATCAGCGGCGCCGAGATGGCCCGCGCCTCCATCACCGGGCAGCCGTTCCACATGCAGAGCCCGCTGGTTCCGGCCATCCTGCTCCTGGTCTCGCTTGCCAAAGTTGACCTGGGCGACCACCACAAAAAGGTGCTTTGGCGCGCCGCCGTGGTTTGCCTGGTCATGTTGGCAATGGCAATGCTGACCGGGGCTATCGGTATCGGTTAGTCTTATGCTGCCTGTGGCCGGTCCCCGTGACCGGGACCACGGCACCGAGGTGCCCGTCTGACGCCCGCTGGGGGTCGTCAGACGGGCACTGACGTTTCCCCACTAGACTGGATCGGAAAACAATTCGAACTTGCAGGGGAGATCCATGGCTGCGATCAACCGTGACGACGTTGCGCACCTCGCGCAACTCGCTCACATCGAGATGAGTGCTGAAGAGCTGGACAGGATGGCCGGCGAACTCGCCGTCATCGTTGATTCAGTGAAGTCCGTGAGCGAAGCCGCCGGTGATGACGTCCCGGCAACCTCCCACCCGATCCCGCTGACCAACGTCTTCCGCGAGGACGTTGTGGGCCATACACTCACGGCGGAGCAGGCACTCTCGGGAGCCCCGGACTCGGACGAGAACCGTTTCAAGGTCCCGGCAATCCTGGATGAGGCATAGAACATGACTGACAACAACCAACTTATCCGCCTCTCCGCCGCCCAGTTGGCGGAGAAGCTCCGCGCCGGCGAGGTCACTTCTGTGGAGGTCACGCAGGCATTCCTTGACCGGATTGCAGCTGTCGACGGCGGCGAACGGGGCGTGAACGCGTTCCTCCACGTCAACACCGAAGAGGCGCTCGCCGTCGCCGCCGAAGTGGATGCCATCCGCGCTGCCGGCGGCGCCGCAGCCGGGGAACTCCACGAACTCGCAGGCGTGCCGATCGCCGTCAAGGACCTCATCGTCACCATCGGCCAGCCCACCACGGCCGGCTCCAAGATCCTTGAGGGCTGGTACAGCCCGTACGACGCCACCGTGGTCAAGCGGCTCCGCGCCGCCAAAATGCCCATCCTGGGCAAGACCAACCTTGACGAGTTCGCCATGGGGTCCTCCACGGAGCACTCCGCCTACGGCCCCACCCGCAACCCTTGGGACCTGGACCGGATCCCGGGCGGTTCCGGCGGCGGTTCGGCAGCCGCCGTCGCCGCTTTCGAAGCACCGCTGGCCCTCGGCACGGACACCGGCGGTTCCATCCGCCAGCCCGGCGCCGTGACGGGCACCGTAGGCGTCAAGCCCACTTACGGCAGCGTCTCCCGCTACGGCGCCATTGCGATGGCCTCCTCCCTGGACCAGATCGGTCCGGTCTCCCGCACCGTGCTGGACTCCGCGCTCCTGCACCAGGTCATCGGCGGGCACGACCCGTTCGATTCCACCTCCCTGCCCGATCCCTTGGATGACCTCGTGGCAGCTGCCCGCGTGGGCAACGTGGACGGCCTGCGGATCGGCATCATCAAGGAGCTCCACGGAGAGGGCTTCCAGCCCGGCGTGGAGAACCGTTTCAACGATTCCCTGGAACTGCTCAAGGAAGCGGGAGCGGAAATCGTTGAGGTCTCCTGCCCCAACTTCCAGTACGCCCTCGGCGCCTACTACCTGATCATGCCGTCGGAGGCTTCCTCCAACCTCGCAAAGTTCGACGGCGTCCGTTACGGCCTGCGCGTTCTCCCCGAGGACGGCCCCATGACCATCGAACGAGTGATGGGAGCCACCCGCGCCGCCGGCTTTGGCGACGAGGTCAAGCGCCGCATCATCCTGGGCACCTACGCCCTGAGCGCCGGTTACTACGACGCGTACTACGGCTCGGCCCAGAAGGTCCGCACGCTGGTGCAGCGGGACTTTGACGCCGCGTTCGCCCAGGCGGATGTCCTGATTTCGCCCACCGCCCCCACCACGGCGTTCAAGCTCGGCGAGAAGCTCAACGATCCGCTGGCGATGTACCTCAACGACGTCGCCACCATCCCCGCCAACCTCGCCGGCGTACCGGGGCTGACCCTGCCCGGCGGCCTGGCTGATGAGGACGGACTGCCCGTCGGCATCCAGCTCCTGGCCCCGGCCCGCCAGGACGCCCGCCTCTACCGGGTGGGTGCCGTGCTCGAATCGCTGCTGGAAGCGAAGTGGGGCGGCCCGCTGCTGGCGCAGGCTCCCGAGCTGGCCCCTTCCATCGAAACCCAGGAGGCAAAATAATGAGCACTGACGCAACCCTGAGCTTCGAAGAGGCCATGGAGAAGTACGATCCCGTGCTGGGGTTCGAGGTTCACGTGGAGCTGAACACCAAGACCAAGATGTTCTCATCCGCTCCGAACGACTTCGGAGACGAGCCGAACACCAACGTCAACGAAGTGGACCTGGGCATGCCCGGCGTCCTGCCGGTGGTGAACAAGACCGCGATCGAGTCCTCCATCAAGATCGGCCTGGCCCTCAACTGCAAGATCGCTGAGTCCTGCACCTTCGCCCGGAAGCAGTACTTCTACCCGGACACCCCGAAAAACTTCCAGACGTCCCAGTACGAAGACCCCATCGCGTACGACGGCTACCTGGACATTGAGCTTTCGGACGGCACCATCTTCCGCGTGGACATCGAGCGGGCCCACATGGAAGAGGATGCCGGCAAGCTCACGCACATGGGTGGTTCGGCCGGCCGCATCCAGGGTGCCGACTTCTCGCTGGTGGACTACAACCGCTCGGGTGTGCCGCTGGTGGAGATCGTCACCAAGCCGATCGAAGGCGCCGGCAGCCGGGCCCCGGAACTGGCCAAGGCGTACGTCGCCGCGGTCCGCGAGATCGTCAAGAACCTTGGCGTGTCCGACGCGAAGATGGAACGCGGCAACGTGCGCTGCGACGCCAACGTCTCGCTCCGCCCGCACGGCCGCGAACGCTTCGGCATCCGCTCCGAGACGAAGAACGTCAACTCGCTGCGCGCCGTCGAACACGCCGTCCGCTACGAGATCCAGCGGCACGCCGCCGTCCTGGACTCCGGCGAGCCGGTCATCCAGGAGACGCGCCACTGGCATGAGGACACGCGTACGACGACGTCGGGCCGGGCCAAGTCCGACGCTGACGACTACCGCTACTTCCCGGAGCCGGACCTGGTTCCGATCGTCGCATCCCGTGAGTGGGTGGAGGAACTCCGGGCCACCCTGCCCGAGCCGCCCGCCGCGCGCCGCAAGCGCCTGCAGGCTGACTGGGGCTACTCGGACCTCGAATTCCGCGACGTTGTCAACGCCGGCGTCATGGACGAGATCGAGGAAACCATTGCCGCAGGTGCCTCGGCAACTGTTGCCCGCAAGTGGTGGATGGGCGAGATCGTGGGCCGGGCCAAGAACGCAGACGTCGATCCCGGCCAGCTGGGTGTCCAGCCGGCCACCATCGTGGAGCTGAACAAGCTGGTGGAAGACGGCAAGATCAACAACAAGATGGCCACCGAGGTCCTGGACGGCGTCCTCGCCGGCGAAGGCACCCCGGCGGAAATCGTCGAAAAGCGCGGCCTGGCCGTGGTTTCCGACGACGGCCCCCTGCTGGAAGCCATCGACGCCGCCCTGGCGGCGCAGCCGGACGTCGCGGACAAGATCCGCGGCGGCAAGCTCCAGGCCATCGGTGCGATCGTCGGCGGCGTCATGAAGGCCACCCGCGGCCAGGCCGATGCCGCCCGTGTCCGGGAGCTGATCCTGGAAAAACTGGGCGTGGAGGGCTAAGCACCCGCGATTAACCCAACTGGGTAGCGCCAAGTGTCGTTTTGAACCCTCATAACGGCACTTAGCGCTACCCAGTTGGGCGTTAAGTACTCACTTCCCGGAGGTTGCCCACTACTCGTGCGCAGCGGTGCCTGCCCGTCTTACACTGAAGGCCCAGGGCGCCGCTGCCCTGCGGTGCTGCGGAGGTGCGTCATGTCAGTCCGGGAGCCCATGCGGCTGCGTAAGGCAATGTTGGCCGGCATGGTCGCTTTGGCGTTGACCGGTGCGGGCACGGCGATTGCCTGGTCCGCCGGTGACTCGCCAAGCCCGTCACCAACACCGACACCGTCGGCCTCCGGATCCGCGCCGGGAAAGGCGCCCGGATCCGCGCCGGGAGCGGCACCGGGACAGCCCGGTAAAGCCCACAAGTCCCAGCGCCCCCAGCAGCTGCACGGCGAAAGCGTGGTGAAGAAAGCTGACGGGACCTTTGAAACGCAGCTGACCCAACGGGGCACCGTGGACTCCGTCAGCTCCACATCGGTGACGGTCAAGAGCGAAGACGGTTTCACTCAGAACTACGCGGTCAACGCAGAAACACAAATCACCACGTTCCCTTCGCCTGCCGCCGACGGATCGCCGGCCAAGGGCGCGGACGGCAAAAAGCTCCAGCCCACAGCCGGGACTATCGCGGATATCGCCGCCGGTGACGCCGTGCGGATCTCGGGCGTGAAGAACGGGGACCGGGCCACGGCAGCGGGGATCGTCAAGGGTGCGCCGGCCGGTGCGGACAAAGGGCTTGGTTTGGGCAAAGGCCATGGCAAGGGCCACGCCAACGGCCGCAAAGCAACCACCAGTAAAAGCTGATCCCCGGCCCAAGTAGGTAGCGCTATGTGTCGTTTTGCGCCCTCAAAACGACACATAGCGCTACCTACTTGGGGGCAGGAACGCGCGCCGTCAGTCCTGCTCCACCAGCCCGGTCATGATCGCCTGCAGGGCCTCGCACACCATCACCACCGACCGGCGCTTCAGGTTCTCCGGCCGCGCCAGGATGTCGATCCGCCGCCGCGTGCTGATCCCCTCCAGCGGCCGCAGCACAATACCCGGATTGAGCACCGGCCGGGCCGTGTGCCGCGGCAGCAGGCCCACCACGCCGCCCGCGGCCACCAGCGCCGCCACCGTGGAGTAGTCGTTGATCCGGTGGACGATGTTCAGTTCCCTGCTGGAGACGGCCGCGACGGCGGACAGGACATCCGCGGGGGAGTACCCGGTGTGGCTGGTCACCCATGGTTCGCCCACGACGTCGGCCGCTGTGACCGTCTGCTGCCCGGCGAGGCGGTGGTCCGCCGGGAGGGCGACATCCAGCGGTTCGTGCGCCAGCGGAATGACGGCCACCCGCTCCCGGGGCCAGCGCGGACTGTGGTCCATCCGGTGCGCCAGCACCAGGTCATAACGTGCGGTCAGCCCGGGGAAGTCCTGCTGCGCCACGTCCTCGTCGGAAAGCTGGACCAGGGGCTTGCCGGGGGCGTCCAGCAGCCGCGCCAGCGGGGCAAACAAGGCCTGGCCCGCGCTGTGGAAGCCGCTGAGTGTCACCGGCGCCACCGGCGAGCCGTGATAGGCGCCGATCGCGGTGCGGGCATCAGCCATGGCGCTGACGACGGCGGCGCCCGCGTCCGCGAGCACCTGACCGGCCTCGGTGAGCACCAGGTTCCGGCCCTCTTTCCGCGTGAGCGGCACCTCCACACCGCGCTGGAGCAGGGACAGCTGCTGGGAGACGGCGGAAGGTGTCACCATAAGGGTTTCCGCCACGGCCTTCACGCTGCCCAGGGCGCCGAGTTCACGAAGGATCTCCAGCTGGTGTATTTCCATTCCGCCAGTCTAAGCGTTAGTGAATCCTTCATCGTCGATTGAGAAAATACTGCTTGTGCTAATGCTTTGGAGTGGCTCTAATGAAGGGAGGATTTCCGCCGCGCAGAAGCGGGGCGCCCGCCAACAGTCAGGAAGCCCATGAAGGCCCTCTTCAAGTCCGGCGCCCACGCAGGGTTCGAGCTGGTCGACCGCCCGGAGCCCGCGGCCGGTCCCGATGACGTCAAGATCCGGGTCATGACCACCGGCATCTGCGGCACGGACCTGCACATCCAGTCCTGGGATTCCTGGGCGCAGGGGATGATCAACGCGCCGCTGATCGCCGGCCACGAGTTCTACGGCGAAGTGGTGGAGACGGGCGGGGACGTCCGGGACGTCAAGGTGGGTGACCGGGTGTCCGGCGAGGGCCATGTGGTGTGCGGCATCTGCCGCAACTGCCGGGCGGGCCGCCGGCAGATGTGCATCCACACGGTCAGCGTGGGCGTGCAGCGGGACGGCGCCTTCGCCGAATACGTGGTCATCCCCGAGACCAACGTCTGGGTCCACCATGATCCCTCCGTCACCCCGGAACTGGGTGCGATCTTTGATCCGTTCGGCAACGCCGTGCACACCGCCCTCAGCTTCCCGTTGGTGGGAGAAGACGTGCTCATCACGGGGGCGGGCCCCATCGGGCTCATGGCCATCGCCGTTGCCCGCCACGCCGGAGCGCGCAAGATCGCCATCACCGACGTCTCGCAGCCCCGGCTGGACCTGGCCCGGCAGCTCGGCGTGGACCTCGCCATCGACGTCTCCACCACCCGCGTGCGCGACGCCCAGCGTGAGCTGGGCATGCGTGAAGGGTTCGACATCGGCATGGAAATGTCCGGCCACCCCACGGCGCTGCCTGAGATGATCGACAACATGAACCACGGCGGCCGTATTGCCATGCTGGGGCTGCCCAGCCAGGACATCACCATCGACTGGGGCAAGGTGGTCACGCACATGCTGACCCTCAAGGGCATCTATGGCCGGGAAATGTACGAGACCTGGTACGCCATGAGCGCGATGCTGTCCTCCAATCCGGTTCTGCACGCTGCCATCTCGGCAGTCGTCACGGACCGGCTTCCGGCCCGTGACTGGGAAAAAGGCTTTGAGATTGCCCGCGCCGGCGTCGGCGGAAAAGTTGTCCTCGACTGGACAGAACTCTAAGGAGCATCATGTACACCGCCATCAAAGACCAGCTCCAGGCCGAACTGGACGAGATCCGGACCGCCGGGCTCTTCAAGACCGAACGCAGCATCAATTCTCCGCAGTCCAGCCACGTGACCGCCGGGCAGATTGGCCAGCCCGGCACCGCCGTCCTGAACTTCTGTGCCAACAACTACCTGGGCCTGGCCGATCACCCGGACATCATTGCCGCGGCAAAGGAGGCCATGGACACCCGCGGCTTCGGCATGGCCAGCGTGCGCTTCATCTGCGGCACCCAGGACCTGCACCTGGAACTGGAGGCCAGGGTCTCCGCATTCCTGGGCACCGAGGACACCATCCTGTTCTCCAGCTGCTTTGATGCCAACGGCGGCGTCTTCGAATCCCTCTTCGGACCGGAAGACGCCGTCATCTCCGACGCCCTGAACCACGCCTCGATCATCGACGGCATCCGGCTCTGCAAGGCCCAGCGGTTCCGCTACGCCAATCAGGACATGGCGGACCTCGAGGCCAGGCTCATTGAGGCCACCACGCAGGAGACGCCCGCCCGCCGCAAGATCATCGTCACCGACGGCGTGTTCTCCATGGACGGCTACCTCGCGCCCCTCGAAGCCATCTGCGACCTCGCCGACAAGTACGACGCCCTGGTGATGGTGGACGATTCCCACGCCGTCGGTTTCATGGGTGCCACCGGCGCCGGAACCCCGGAGCACGCGGGCGTGTCGCACCGGGTGGACATCTACACCGGAACGTTCGGCAAGGCGCTCGGTGGCGCGTCCGGCGGCTACGTGTCCGGACGAAGCGAAGTGGTGGCCATGCTGCGCCAGAAGGCCCGGCCGTACCTGTTCTCCAACTCGCTCGCCCCCGCCATCGTTGCCGCCACCATCAAAGCGCTGGACCTGGTGGAAAGCTCGGGTGAACTGCGGACCCGGCTGTTCGGGAATGCGGCCCTGTTCCGGCGCCGGATGACCGAAGAGGGCTTCGATCTCCTGGCCGGCGAACACGCCATTGTCCCGGTCATGTTCGGCGATGCCGTGATGGCAGCCAAGGTGGCGGACCAGATGCTCCAACACGGCGTTTTCGTTACGGCGTTCAGCTTCCCGGTGGTTCCCCGTGGTGCCGCCCGCATCCGCGTCCAGCTCTCGGCTTCGCATTCAGCGGACGACGTCGAAGCGTGCGTGGGTGCCTTCGTCGCCAGCCGTGCGGCTGTCGTGGGATAAACCGTCCCTGCCGCTAACGGAGCAGTAATGGTTAGATGGAGCCATGTCAGCCCATTACGATGTCCTCATAGTTGGCGGCGGTATCGCCGGTCTCTCCCTGGTGTCCGCCCTCGCCGGCAAATGCACTGTTGCCCTGGTGGAAGCGGAACAGGAGCTGGGGTACCACACCTCCTCCCGTTCGGCCCGCCAGCTGATCCCCAGCTACGGCCCCGCGGTGGTGCAGGAATTGACCCGCCGGACGCTCCAGCTGATGGCGGCCCGGGACGCGGAACTGCCCCGTCCGGTTCTGTCGCCGCGCAGCTTTATGCTCATCGGCACCGAGGAATCCGTGCTGGCAGAGGGCAGCGGCCAGATGAAACCCATCACCCACGCCGAGGCGATGGAGCTGTGCCCCGTCCTGGTGCCGGATTCCTTCACTGCTGCCGGCCTGGACTCCGGATCGTTCGGCTGCGATGCCCCTGCCCTGCTTGCAGACCACCGGGCGCGGGCCGAAGCAGCCGGGGCGCACATAATGACCGGTGCCCGCGTGCATTCCGCCCAGCGGCTGGGCTCGGGATGGCAAATCGGCGCCGGTCAGGAAGCTTTCGAAGCTGCTGTCATGGTGAACGCTGCCGGCGCCTGGGCTGACGAGGTCGCGGTGATCAGCGGGGTGGAGAAGCTGGGGCTGCAGCCGTACCGGCGCACCGCGGCGATTGTCGACGTCGAACGCCCCCTTCCCGAGCACAGCCCCATGGTGGCGGCAGCGGATCAGTCGTTCTACTTCCGGCGCGAGGGTCAAGGCGTGCTGATCTCGCCGTCGGAAGCGGTCCCCAGCGGCCCCGAGGACGCACAGCCGCGGCCGGGTGATGTGGAACAGCTGGTTGCGAAGCTCAACCAGGTGACCACGCTTGGGATCAGCGGCGTGCGGAGTGCGTGGACGGGGCTCCGGACCGAGGCGGCGGACGGCATTCCCGTGGCAGGGTTCGACGCCGAGGCCCCCGGGTTCTATTGGCTCGCGGGCCAGAGCGGGTACGGCTTCCAGACGTCCTCGGCAATGGCGGAACTGGCGGCCGCCCAGATTCTGGCCGGGCAAGGCGCCGGGCCGGACGCCGCACCAGGGTCGGGTGCCGGAGCCGGTCCGGAATCCCGGACAGCGGAGGCGCTGGCCGCCACGCGCTGGTCCATCCGGCGCTGAAGAATGGTTGCATGAGCACCCTGATCACCAACATTGCCGAGCTGATGACCCAGGACCTGGAGCACAAGGTCCTGAAAAACGCCGCGATGGTGATCGAGGGGGAGCGGATCGCCTGGCTTGGTGCGGCTGCTGCTGCGCCGGCGGCCGACGACTCCGTGGACGCGGGCGGCCGCGCCGTCCTTCCGGGCTGGGTGGATTCCCACACCCACCTGGTCTTCGCGGGGGACCGGACCGCGGAGTTTGAAGCGCGGATGGCCGGTGAATCCTATTCCGCGGGTGGCATCGCGGTGACGGTGGAGGCCACGCGACGGACCACTGACTTCGACCTCACCAGGCTGGCGCTGGCCCGCGTCGCGGAGGCCGTCGCCCAGGGCACCACGTACCTGGAAACCAAAACCGGCTACGGACTGGACGTTGAGCAGGAGGCGCGCAGCGCGAGGATCGCCTCCACCGTGGCCGATGAGGTGACGTTCCTCGGCGCGCACCTGGTCCCCGCCGGATCCGATGCCGACGCTTACACCGAGCTGGTCTGCGGGCCGATGCTGGACGCCGTCCGTCCTTACGTCCGCTGGGCGGATGTGTTCTGCGAGGAGGGGGCCTTCACCGCGGAACAGTCCCGCCGGGTGTTGGAGGCCTGCCGGTCTGCCGGACTCGGACTCAGGGTGCACGGCAACCAGCTGGGAGTGGGTCCGGGCGTCCAGCTGGCAGCGGAGCTGGGGGCGGCGAGCGTGGACCATGTGAACTATCTGGCTCCCGCTGACGTTACAGCGCTCGCGGACAGCTGGTCGGGCTGGGATCCGGAAACCGGCTCAGGCCGGCGGGGGACCGTCGCCACGTGCCTGCCCGCGTGTGACCTGTCCACCCGGCAGGCGCTGGCTCCCGGGCGTGAGCTGCTGGACGCCGGCGTGCAGGTGGCACTGGCTTCGAACGCCAACCCCGGTACCTCCTACACGAGTTCCATGGCGTTCTGTGTGGCCACTGCCGTGTTGCAGATGCGCCTCAGCGTCCATGAGGCGGTGCGCGCCGCTACCTACGGTGGAGCTCTCGCGCTGCACCGGGAGGCAGGGAACGACGCCGACGGCGAACGCGCGGTGGGATCACTCGCGGTGGGGCATCGGGCGGACCTGCATATGCTGAACGCGCCGTCCGCCACGCATCTTGCCTACCGTCCGGGGATGCCGCTCACCTACGCCGTGTGGCGGGCCGGCGTCCGGGCACGCTAGCCCGACGTTCGGATGGCCCGCGCGGGCGCCCAAAGGCCGGGTGAAAGGCCCGGCGGAAATGACGTTATGTGATTGTTCCTCTCTGATATGATCATCAAACGTCACATTTGGGTGATTGTTTGACGCTGAAAGGCCCCATGACCCGCACCGACCGCTTGACGGCCATCCTGGACATCCTCGCAAAAACCGGCCAGGTGGAGGTGGATGAAATCGTCACCCAGCTCGGCGTCTCGCCGGCCACGGCGCGGCGGGACCTCGACAGCCTGGCCAACCGCCGGCTGCTGACCCGGACCAGGGGCGGAGCCACCATCGGGGCACTGGCCTATGACCTGCCCGGGCGCTACAACCGTGACGATCATGCCGAGGCCAAGGAACAGATCGCCCAGGCAGCCTCGGCCCTGATTTGGCCCGGCGCAGTGATCGGGCTCTGCGGCGGCACCACCAGCACCGCCCTGGCCCAGATCCTGGCAACCCGCGAGGACCTCAATGCTCCCGCCAACCAGCCCACGCTCACGGTGGTCACGAACGCCATCAATATCGCCTCGCAGCTTGCGGTCCGTCCCAACATCAAGGTCATGGTCACCGGCGGCATCCTGAACCCCCGGTCGTATGAGCTCGTGGGTCCCTATACGGACATCATCATGCAGAAGGTGGTCCTGGACATTGCCTTCATTGGCGTGAACGGCATCGATCCCGTGGTGGGGCCAACCAACACCGGCGAAGGCGAAGCCTCGGTCAATGCACTCCTCGCCAGCCGGGCCCGGGTGTCCTATGTGCTGGCAGACTCCTCCAAGGTGGGTGTCCGGGCGTTCGCCACCATGGACGGTTACGAGTTCAGCCGGTTGATCACCGATGCGGGGATCTCCGCCGAGGATAAGGCGGCGTTTGAAGCCAAAGGCACCGAGGTGATAGTCGCCCCGGGCGGGCAACGCTAGTACATCACCGTCGGCGCATCCAGGACGGTCTCGTCCACCCTGCGGTCAACCCACTGGGTGAACGGGAAATCGAGTTCATACTTGCCAAGGTCGGTGCGCACCAAAGTCCGGACCTCGGCGTTGTTGGGATTATTCAGGCTTTCGAAATACTCCACGGACCAGTGGAACCAGCGCATGCAGAACAACCGCATGGTCAGGCCATGGGTCACCAGCAGGGCATTCGGCGCATAGTCGGGCTTGGACCAGTGCCGGTGCAGGGTCTCCATGAAGGATGAAATCCGGTCGTAGACGTCTGAGCCGGATTCACCTTCGCGGAAGCGGTAGAAGAAATGACCGTAGGCGTTCCGCAGTTCCTTCTGGTCCTCAATCTCGTCACTGATCTGGAAATTGGCCCAGTCCTGTTCCCGCAGTCTCGGCTCCTCGATCACGCGCTCCGTCAGGTTGCCCAGGTTCAGCGCCTCCAAGGTCTGATACGCCCGCAGATAGGGCGATACGTAGACACAGACCTGCCGGCCATCCAGTTCCCGGCGGATCCGTTCACCGGCCGCAGCGGCCTGGACCAGGCCCAGGGGCGTCAGCGGGATCCGATAGTCCGGGATCCGGTTGTAAATGGTGGTATCCACGTTCGCCGCGGACTGGCCGTGCCGGATCATGATGATTTTCCCTGGCTCGCTCATAAGGCCCAAGCATAAGTCCCCACCCCGGACGCTCTCTCACTTAATGCGGGTTTTTGACGAACGCTCTCGCACCGTGATGCGTCCGGCGAGCCGGGTTGTCAGGAATCAGCAAAGAACCAGTTACGGCAGGCAAGATGGAACCATGTTGGTTCCCTCCCGCCGCCGGTTGCGGTATGAAGTCTGGATTGTGCTGGGGCTTTCCCTGGGCCAGTCAGCCGTTTATTCAGTGGTGCAACTGCTGGACAAAATGTCGCGGGCACCGCTGGCGGAAGGGACTTCCACCCTGAACCAGTCGCGGAGTTCCCGCGAATACTTTGACCTCACCTACCAGCTGCTGGACATCATCTTCGCCCTGGTGCCCGTGCTGCTTGTCCTCTACTTCCTTACCGACCAGCGGCAGGCGCGCGCGGGCGCGGGGACGGGGACGGGCGCGCAGGGGAGCTCGGCCTTCCAAAAATTGGGGTTCAACTTTGCCCGGCCCGGCCGTGACCTGCTCCAGGGCCTGGGGCTGGCGGCGCTCATTGGCATACCGTCGCTGGGGCTTTACGCCGCCGGACGGGCATTGGGCATCACCACGGCCATCATCCCCAGCGCGCTTGATGCCCACTGGTGGACCATCCCCGTCCTGATACTCTCCGCGCTCCGGCATGCGGTGGTGGAGGAGGTCATTGTGGTGGGGTACCTCCTGGACCGCTTCGGCAAGTTCGGCTGGAGCGTTCCGCTGGCGATCATGACCAGTGCCACGCTGCGGGGCAGCTACCACCTCTACCAGGGCTTCGGACCGTTCTTTGGCAATCTGGTCATGGGGTTGGTCTTCGGCTGGCTCTACACCAGGACGAAACGGGTGATGCCGCTGGTGGTGGCACACGCACTGTTGGACATCGTCGCCTTCGTGGGCTTCAGCCTCTTCGGCCGGGCCGTGGGGCTGGGCTGAAAGTGATTCGGCCGCCATCGGCGGGTGGCGACATTGGCACCCGCTGATGGCGGCCGAAGATTTGTTCCGGGCGGCACTGCCCGGGTGACCGGAAACCGGCCGGGTGGAGATGAGCCGGGTGGAGATGATCAGATAGTGACTGCGCCTTTGGCGGTTTCAAAGGTTACGGACAGGATTCCGGGCGTTCCCTTCGGAGCAACCCACTCCACCGCCACGTCCTCCAGCGGCTTCTCAACGGGTTCCCCCAGCCATTCAGTCACACGTTCGGCCGAGCCTGCAATGGTCAGGCAGCTCATCTTGACGTTGCTTTCATAGGCGTTGGACGGGTGGAGGGCCGGGTCGCCTTCCCATTTGAGCATGTAGGGAACCTGCGGGTCCGCGATGAGGCCCAGGATGCCGATCTGCTTCCAGATCAGCTCGCGGCCGTCGGGGAACTTGCGGTTTCCGTTGACCGCGGCGCGGCCCAGGCGCTGTTCGAAGGGGGCGAGGTCGTCCACTTCGACGCACCAGCCCATCCAACCGCCGCCGGCTTCGGACCTGGCGCGGACAGCCTGCCCAAAGGGAGCCTTGTCCGAAGCAGGGTGGTTCAGGACCTCCACCACTTCCAGGTATTTGTGTCCTGCGAGGGGAATGATCATGTTCCGGGTTCCGAACCGGGGATGAACTCCACCCTTCACGGCTTCAACGCCGAGGGCAGACGAAATACGTTCGGTGGTGGCAGCCAGGCCATCTTGTTCACAGGCGTAAGAGACGTGATCCATGCGCATGCCATCATCTTGGCACTTTGTGATGAGCCTCTCAGCTAAGGGTTGCCTTACTGGGTTTTCCAGGTTTCTTTCGTTCGGCACAAACCTCAACGGAACGCTGAAGAGTGGGCCATCCGACCACCTTCGTCATAATCCTGTTATCGGCTGGGAAGTCTTCCTATGCTGAACGCAACCGAGCACTGCCCCACCTCGTCAAAGGAGCCCCGAATGTCGAACGGATGGTCTTTCGAAACCCGCCAGATCCACGCCGGACAGGAGCCGGACAGCGCCACCGGCGCCCGCGCACTGCCGATCTACCAGACGACGTCGTTCGTGTTTCCCAGCGCCGAAAGTGCCGCCAACCGGTTCGCCCTGGCAGAACTGGCACCGATCTACACCCGCATCGGCAACCCCACGCAGGACGCCGTGGAGCAGCGGATCGCCAGCTTGGAAGGAGGGCTCGGGGCCCTGCTGCTGAGCTCCGGACAGGCGGCGGAAACCTTTGCCATCCTGAACATCGCCGAAGCCGGGGACCACGTGGTGGCCAGCCCGAGCCTTTACGGCGGCACCTATAACCTGCTGGCGCACACCCTGAAGAAGTTCGGCATCTCCGTCACGTTTGTGGCGGACCCGGACAACCTGGAGCAGTGGCGCGATGCCGTGCAGCCGAACACCAAGCTGTTCTTCGCGGAGGTGGTCTCCAACCCGCGCCAGGACGTCCTGGACCTTGAAGGGGTCTCGAAGGCTGCACATGAGGCGGGTGTGCCGCTGATCGTGGACAACACCCTCTCCACGCCATACCTGATCCGCCCGCTGGAGTGGGGCGCTGATATTGTGGTTCACTCCGCCACCAAGTACCTGGGCGGCCACGGCTCAGCCATCGCCGGGGTGATTGTGGACTCAGGCAATTTTGACTTCGGCAAGGACCCGGAGCGGTTCCCCGGATTCAACACCCCGGATCCCACCTACAACGGTCTGGTTTACGCCCGCGATCTTGGTGCGGACGGAGCGCTCGGCGCCAACCTGTCCTACATCCTGAAGGCCCGGGTCCAGCTGCTTCGCGACCTGGGCTCCGCGGTGTCCCCGTTCAACGCCTTCCTTATTGCGCAGGGGCTGGAAACCCTGAGCCTGAGGGTGGAACGGCATGTGGCGAACGCCGTGGAGGTGGCCCGCTGGCTCGAGGCGCGGGACGACGTCGAATCGGTGGCTTACGCGGGCCTCCCGTCCAGCCCCTGGTACCAGCGGGGACTCAAATACGGTCCCAAGGGCACCGGCGCCGTGGTCGGGTTCAGCCTGGCAGGCGGGGCTGAGGCAGGCAAACGCTTCGTGGATGCGCTGGAACTCCACTCCCACGTGGCGAACATCGGAGACGTCCGCTCGCTGGTGATCCACCCGGCTTCCACCACGCACAGCCAGCTCTCGGCCGAGCAGCAGGCTATCGCCGGTGTCACGCCGGGGCTGGTCCGTCTGTCTGTGGGCATCGAGCACATCGATGACATCATCGCCGACCTCGAAGCCGGGTTCCGGGCAGCCAAGGCGGCGGACAAATCCACCGGACCCGTTTCGGATGCGGCAGCCGGCCAGCAGTAACCGGCGCGCGAGTCAATCCGTGAAGTCATAACCGGTCACACGCTTAGCCTTAGCCGGGGCTGTTTCGTACACTCGAACCAGGTCATGAGTGCCAGCGACAGCCCCGGCTTGCTGGCCGGCAACCCTCTTCCGTGGTGGGGTGCCCCGGGTGAAGACCTGGCCAGCCGGTCAATTGACGGCGGGCAAGCGCGTAGAAGAGGTCCATTCCATGACGATCACCATCTCCCGAACGGCCGCTCCCGGAAACGGCGTGGTCCGCTATGCAAACATCGGTGGCCTGGAGCTCGAAGCCGGCGGTTACCTGCCGGACGTCACCCTGGCCTATGAAACGTGGGGCACGCTGAACGCGGACCGCTCCAACGCGGTCCTGATCGAGCACGCCCTGACCGGAAGCACCCACGTGACCCGCGGCGACAGTGACGAGCCCGGCTGGTGGGAGCAGCTGGCCGGACCGGGCGCGCCGGTGGACACGGACCGGTTCTTTGTGGTGTCCATCAACATGGTGGGCGGGTGCTACGGCTCCACCGGCCCGTCGTCCGCCGCTCCGGACGGAAAACCCTGGGGGTCCCGGTTTCCGCTGGTGACCCTGCGGGATTCCACGGCCGCCGAGGCCCGGCTGGCCGATCAGCTGGGCATCCATAGCTGGTTTGCGGTGCTGGGCGGCTCCATGGGCGGGGCCCGCGCCCTGGAATGGGCGGTCACTTTTCCGGAACGGGTGCAGCGCTGCGCCGTCATCTCGGTGGGGGCCGCGAGCACGGCCGAACAGATTGCCTTCGCCCAGGCCCAAACCCTCGCCATCCGCCAGGACGTCAACTTCAACGACGGCGACTATTACGGCGGCCCGCTCCCTGAGGACGGCCTCGCCCTGGCAAGGCGCATTGCGCACATCACGTACCGTTCCGCAGCGGAATTTGACGGCCGGTTCGGGCGCTCCGCGCAGGTCCCCGAATCACCGTTCAAGGCCGCGGCGCTGGGGGAGCGCGGCCGCTACCAGGTGGAAAGCTACCTGGACCACCAGGGCCGGAAGCTGGTGAGCAGGTTCGATGCGAACAGTTACATCGCGATCACCGATGCCCTGATGAGCCACGATATCACCCGCGGGCGGGGTTCCCTGGACGAGGCCCTGGGACGGGCGACCGCCAGGTTCTTTGTGGCTGCCGTGGACAGCGACCGTCTCTACTTCCCGTCCCAGTCCCACGAGCTGGCGGCAGCGCTGCCCGGGGACGTTGCCGTGCACGTCATCGAAGCCCCCATCGGCCACGACGGCTTCCTGACCGAGATAGGCCAGCTCGGCAGCCAGCTGCGGAGCACGTTCCTGGTCTAGCCACGTTCCTGGTCTGGCACGTTCCTGGTCTGGCCGGGACCTAAGCGGTCCGGGCCTTCAGGATTAGCCGTTCATGATGTCGGAGCGGCGCTTCATGTAGTCCTCCATGGCCAGCTCGCCGTTACTGTACTGCTGGTCCAGTTCCGCGAGCTTACGCGCGCGGTAACCCTGCGGGGCCGACGGCGGCGGGGGAGTCGCCGGGGCAGCCGGCGCCTTCGGTGCCTCTCCGTACTGCTGCGGCTGACCATAATCCTGGGGCCGGCCGAACTGCTGGGGCTGGCCATAATCCTGTGGCTGACCATACGGCGGGAACTGCTGACCATACGGCGGGAACTGCTGGTTGGCGGGCGGGACCGGCTGCATCGGCGGCAGCGGCTCGCCGGGCGGGAGGGGCTGCGAACTCATGATCTCGCGGTAGCCGCCACTCATGTAGTCCTGCTGTGTGTAGCCGTCGCGGGGCTCCCGGCTTTGCGGACCGGGAAACTGGCCCGGATATTGCCCCGGGTAGCCGCCGGAGAAGCCCTGCCCTTGGTTTCGTTTGTTGACGGACTTCCGGTACATCCGCATCGCCATCGGCACCACGAACGACAGGATGATGATCCAGAAAAACAAGCTGTTCACGGGGTAGCGCCTCTCATATGTGTCCCTCCAGCTTAAGCCCCCGGTTCAGCGGCGCGCCCCGGTGGCGGTGCCCAGCGGGCCTTCACCGGAACCCAGCGGAACCCCCGGGCCGAAGACGGGTCCCGGCGTCGGGCGTTTTGCCGTGATGCCATCCCCGGAGGAGCGGTTACGCAGCCGCCGGACCACCCACGGGACAAAGTATTCGCGGGCCCAGACGAGGTCTCCGCTGCGGGCCTCGCGCCAGGTCCGCGGCGGCAACGGCTTCGGAATGCTCGGTTCGAGGGTGTGGCTGACATTAAGCGACTCAAGCACCATGGCGGCGATGGTGTGGTGGCCCAGGGGCGAAAAGTGCAGCCGGTCCACGTCCCACATTTGCGGGTCGTTGAGCTGTTTCAGGGACCACATGTCCGCGATGACGGCATCATGACGGGCGGCTACGGTCCTCAGGTTCTCGTTGTAGATGGCCACCTTGCTGCGGATCCGGCTGAGGACCGAGGACCCGGTGTCCGGTCCGTTGAACAGCACTACCGTGGCGCCGCCCATCGAGAGGATCTGGACCACGGAATCGAGCTTTTCGGCCATGGCGTCAGGGTCCCCGCCGGGCCGGATGAGGTCGTTGCCGCCGGCGGAAAGTGTGACCAGGTCCGGCTTGAGCGCAAGGCACGCGGCCAGCTGCTGGTCCACGATTTGCTGCAGGAGCCTGCCCCGGACGGCGAGGTTGGCGTAGGCGAAGTCGTCCTGGCCACGGCCCAGTTCCTCGGCCACCCGGTCCGCCCAGCCGCGGTACCCGCCGGGACTTGTTGGCTCGGGATCGCCGATGCCTTCGGTAAAGGAGTCACCCATCGCCACGTAGCGGGTCCAGGGGTGGGTTTGTGTCGCCGGGGGAAGGTTCTGCATGGCTCTTGCGTCAGTCACGGTCCTATCCTGCCCTCTCGTTCTCAAGCTACGCCAACGTAGGTAGTTACCCCTCGGTAACTGTAAGAATGGAAACCATGACTGAAGCCCAAGTATTTCCTGCCCCTGTTGTTCTATGGTCCAGGCCCGAGGACCAGCGCGCCGGACGGCCGCTGCTGGTCCTGCTTCACGGCTACGGCGCCAACGAACAGGACCTCCTGAGCCTGGCGGACATGCTGCCGGAGGAATTTGTGGTGGCCTCGCTTAGGGCGCCGCTGCCCACCGGGCCCGGTTTTATGTGGTTCCCGCTGACGGACACCATCGAATACTCCCTGGACGCCGTGAAGAAAGCCGCCGACTACGTGCAGGACTGGATCGACTCCGTCAAGGCCGACCACCCGTCGGTGACGCTGCTCGGCTTCTCCATGGGAATGGCCATGGCCACCACGCTGCTCCGGTACCGGCCCGCGGACTACGCCGCCGTCGTCGGGCTTTCCGGGTTTGTGGTCAATGCGGACGGCGATCCTGCGTTCCGGGACAGCGAACTTGACGGTACCGTCCCCCTGTTCTGGGGCCGCGACCAGCAGGACCCGGTGATCACCCCGGACAAGATCGAATACACCATGGGCTGGGTCCGCGGCCACGTCAAGCTCACCAAGGTGCTGTATACGGGAATGTGGCACGGCATCAACCAGCAGGAAATCGGCCACGTCTCCGAGTTCCTGACGCACGAGGTGCTGAACAAGTAAACGCCCCGTAGGGGTACAGCTTTTTCAGGCCTCCGGGGCGACGATCCTGACCGTGCGGCCGTTGACGTTGACGGTGTCGCCGTTGTGCAGTTGGCGGCCGCGGCGTTCATCGATTTCGCCGTTCACCTTAACAAGTCCGCTTTTGATGAGCTCGGCCGCTTCCACGCCGTCTTCCACCAGGCTGGCAAGCTTCAGGAGCTGGCCGAGCCGGATCATGCTGTCACGGATGGGGATCTCTTCGATGTCCTGGTTGCTCATACAGCAATGATGCCTGACGTAAGGTGAATTCAATGACCCACCCCCCACGGCTGCCGCTGCTCGTTGGCCTTCCCCTGGCAGTCGCTGCCGGGCTGGCCATTCCCGTCCAGGGCCGCATCAACGGCGCCCTCGGCGTCCGCTTGGGTGACGGCATCGCCGCGGCCGTGGTGAGCTTCAGCACCGGCCTGATCCTGATCGCCATCATCGCGCTGCTGCTGCCCAGGGGCCGGGCCGGCCTGGCACGGATTATCCCGGCCCTCAGGGAGCGCAGCTTTCCGCGGTACTACGTCCTCGCCGGCGGCGTGGGCGCGTTCTTCGTCTTTGCCCAGTCCACAACCGTTGGCCTGCTCGGGGTGGCCCTGTTCACCGTGGCCACCGTCACCGGACAGACCCTCAGCGGCCTGCTCGTGGACCGGCTCGGGATCGGCCCCGGCGGCAAGCGCGGCATCACCGGCGTGCGCATCATCGGAAGTGTGCTCACCATCATTGCCGTGGCCTGGGCCGTGTCCCCGCGCTTTGGCAACGCCGCCGACGTCGGGCTGCTCCTGCTGCCGCTCATGCTGCCACTGGCGGCGGGATTCCTGATGAGTTTCCAGCAGGCCATGAACGGGACCGCAACCCTGCACTACGGCACGCCGATCGCGGCAACCCTGGTCAACTTCATCGCCGGGGGCCTGCTCCTCTGGATTGTGTGGGGCATCAAAGTCGCCGTGGCGGGCGCCGGGAATCCGCTGCCCGGAGAGTGGTGGTACTACCTTGGCGGGCCCATGGGCTGTATCTTCATCGGGCTGGCTGCCGTGCTGGTCCGCGGGCTGGGCGTTTTGGTGACCGGGCTGGGCATGATCGCGGGGCAGCTGGCGGGTTCGCTGATCCTTGACGTTGTGGTCCCCGCCCCGGGCTCCGTGGTGGCGCTGCCCACCATCCTGGGGACCATCCTGACGCTGGCCGCAATCCTGGTGGCCACCCTGCCCTGGCCCCGCGGTGCATTCCGCCGCTGACGCGCCACCGCGCCACCGCGCCGCAGCGGCCGGTAGGCTAGGACACGCAGTCCTCTGCACCTTGCTTCCAGCACCCGCTTCCTTCGCCCGCCCCGGCCCGCACCCCGCGGGACTTGCACTTCCGTGCATCGGGGCCAGATAACGCGGACCGCACCCAGCGGCCCTGTAGAATTGGAGTTCCACCATGGCACCAAAGTCCGTCCTCGACCAGGTCATTTCCCTCTCCAAACGGAGGGGCTTCGTGTTCCAGGCCGGTGAGATCTACGGCGGTTCGCGTTCGGCCTGGGATTACGGGCCCCTGGGTGCCGAGCTGAAGGAAAACATCAAGCGCCAGTGGTGGCAGTCCATGGTCCGCGGCCGCGAAGACGTGGTGGGCCTGGACTCCTCGGTCATCCTGCCCCGCCAGGTCTGGGAAGCATCCGGCCACGTGGACGTCTTCTCCGATCCGCTGGTGGAGTGCCTTTCCTGCCACAAGCGCTACCGCGCCGACCACCTCGAGGAAGAATACGAGGAAAAGAAGGGCCGCCCTGCCGAGAACGGCCTGAAGGACATTGCCTGCGCCAACTGCGGCACCCGGGGCCAATGGACGGAACCGCAGGAATTCTCCGGCCTTCTGAAGACCTACCTCGGCCCCGTGGCGAGCGAAGAGGGGCTGCACTATCTGCGTCCTGAAACGGCGCAGGGCATTTTTGTGAACTTCAGCAACGTGCTCACCACCTCCCGGAAGAAGCCCCCTTTCGGCATCGGCCAGATCGGCAAGTCCTTCCGGAACGAGATCACCCCGGGCAACTTCATCTTCCGCACCCGCGAGTTCGAACAGATGGAAATGGAATTCTTCGTTGAGCCCGGCACGGACGAAGAGTGGCACCAGTACTGGATGAAGGAGCGCATGTCCTGGTACACCGGGCTGGGCATCCGTGCGGAGAACCTGCGCTTCTTCGAACACCCCCTGGAGAAGCTCAGCCACTACTCCAAGGGCACCACGGACATCGAATACCGCTTCGGGTTCCAGGGCTCCGAGTGGGGCGAGCTGGAAGGCATCGCCAACCGGACGGACTTTGACCTCTCCACGCACTCCAAGGCATCCGGCCAGGACCTGAGCTACTTCAACCAGGCCACCAACGAGCGCTACACCCCCTACGTCATCGAGCCGGCCGCGGGCCTGACCCGGTCCTTCATGGCCTTCCTCGTGGACGCCTACACCGAAGACGAGGCACCCAACGCCAAGGGCGGCGTCGATGTCCGCACCGTCCTGAAGCTTGACCCGCGGCTCGCCCCGGTCAAGGCCGCAGTGCTGCCGCTGAGCCGCAACGAGGACCTGTCCCCGAAGGCCAAGGACCTGGGCGCGCAGCTGCGCAAGAACTGGAACATCGACTTCGACGACGCCGGCGCGATCGGCCGCCGCTACCGCCGCCAGGACGAGATCGGCACGCCGTTCTGCATCACTGTGGACTTCGACACCCTCGAGGACCAGGCCGTGACCATCCGTGAGCGGGACACCATGAGCCAGGAACGCGTGTCCCTGGACAAGGTGGAAGGCTACCTGGCCGCCCGCCTGATCGGGGCCTGATTATGGCGATCGAATACCGGGAATGGCGCGAGGGCGACGACCTGGCGCTGCTGGAGATCTGGGGAGGTCCGGAGACCGAACAGGCGCGCCAGTTCCGCGGCTCCCTCACCGTGTCCTCCACCGGGACGGACGGTACTCCGTGGCGCCGCTGCATTGTGGCTGAGGACGTTATCGACGGCGTCGGGATCCCCGTGGGGGCAGGCGTGGTCTACGAGGCATCCCTGCACCCCGAACGGCTGTGGGCCTATATCGAAGTGGCGCGGGACCACCGCCGCACCGGCATCGGTGCCACCTTGCTGACCATGCTGCGCCGGGAAGTTGAGCAGGCGCCGTCGGGCGTCTTCAAGCTGCGCGGCAAGGTACAGCCCGGAAGCCCCGGGGCCGCATTCGCCGAGGAATTCGGTCTGAGGCCCATCCAGCGCTCACGGCTGGTGGTGGTGGAGCCCGGCGCGCTCAAGCTGCCGGTCTTCCCCGCAAAGAACGGCGGCGGAAGCCTGGCGAACGACGAAAACGCCGGCTCCGACGTCGTAATGGACCTCGCCACCGGTTCGGTGGAGCTCACGGACGTGGTGGGCCGCTACTACACCTCCATCCACGGCTGGGATTCGCCGGGCACGCTGTCGGTGGGGCAGGTGCAGAAGCTCTTCCTGGACGACCTCACCGGCGCCCACGGTGCCATTGTGCTGCGGGCGGAGCCGGAGTCCGCTTTCGGCGCCGGTGTTGCTCCCGGCAAAAAGGGCCGCATCCGCGCCTTCGCCGTGAGCTACGCCGAGCCGGTCCGGGACCCCGCCGCTCCGGCCGGGGAAACCCAGCCGACGGACGTTTTTGTGGGCCACGACCCCCGGCTCGACGCCGACGACGCGGCCGCCGCGGTGCGCGACCTCCTGGCGCTCCTCGCGTATCAGCACCCGGTGATGCTGGAACTGGACGATTCGATGACGGCGTTGCGCGCCGCCGTCGAACCTTTGCTGGAAACCGGAAAAGCGCACCAGCGCGGTGCCGACACGCTGGTCGTCTCAGACTAAGCGTTCCCCGAAAGTAAGTAGCGCCAAGTGTCGTTTTGAACCGTCAAAACGACACTTGGCGCTACTCAGTTAAGGGCCTGGAGCCGCGGGCGGGATCTGCTCAGGAACCGCCGGTCCTGCGCCGCCTGGGCGGCAACGGCAGGAATCCGGACGTCGTCTCCACATACTCCTGGTAGCCGGGCCGGGAGGACATGGCCTTTTCTGCGAGGGGCTTGCCGGTCTTGGCCGTGAGGGTCCAGATCATCAGGGCGGGGGACAGGATGGTGAGGATGCCGGGCCAGGAATCTGCGGCCATGAGGAAAAGGCCCGTCCAGACGGCGGCGTCGCCGAAGTAGTTCGGGTGCCGGGTGTAGCGCCACAAACCGGTGTTGAGCACGGTTCCGCGCCGAGCCGGATCCTTCTTGAACCGGGCCAGCTGCCAGTCTCCCACGGCCTCAAACGCGAAACCCGTGAGCCACAGCAGGACACCAAGGACCGCCACCCACCCGAGCGGGCCGGTGGCAAACATCCCCACCTGGAGCGTCAGGGACACAAAGTACATCACTATGCCCTGCGGCAGGTAGACCCGGCGCAGCGCGTAGGCATCGCGTGACCCCGGCGCTGTCTTCAGCAGTTCCCGGTACCGGGGGTCCTCATGCCCGTCCCGGGCCCGCCACCCGATATGGATTCCCAGCCGCAACCCCCACACCGCCGTCAGCAGCACAAGCAGCAGACGCCGGGTATCCTCACCATGCCCGGCTGACAGGAACCAGGAGACCACCGCCACGGCCACAAACCCGGGCCCCCATGCCACGTCCATCACCGAGTGCCTGTGCTGCCGGACCGCGACGGCGAAGGTCACTGCCAGCACGGCAGCCACCGCCAGCGCCGTCCAGGGCAGCGAGGCGGCGAAGTCCGGCCAGGGAAAAGGGCTCACAGGCTGACCTGGGTGGCGGAGGCCGGCAGGATACGGTCCAGCGAACCGGACCCCGGATAGGTGAAGCCGATGCGCTCGGCGAATGACTTCATCACAAATCCTGTGGCCAGGGTGTGCCACAGGCGGACGCGCCGGATCATGAAGTGGCCGGCGCCGTTGAGCGAAACGTACTGCATGGAAGCCGCTTTATCCCCGGCACGGCGGGCAAATTTCAGGGACTGCGCCGGGCTGGTCATCCGGTCTCCCGTCCCGTGGACAATCAGGACTTTGCGGCCGGCCACCCGATCGGCGGGCGTTTCCGGACCGAGCCACGGAGCCAAGGCCACCACGGCTTCGACCTGCGGGTGATCAGCGGCGCAGACGGCGGTGAGGCCGCCCATCGAGTGGCCCACCAGGTACACGGGAACACCGGGGTGCCGTTCGCTGATCAGCCGGAGGGCCCAGCGGGCATCGTGAAGCGCCGACATGGCCTGGCCGTTCCAGCCCCGCACGCTGTTCCGCAGCGACCAGACAGCCAGCCCGTGGTTCTTTCCCGCACGGTGCAGGTGCTTCGCAAAGGGCAGCATCCGCAGGGGGCTCAGCTGCCGCGCTTCCACGGGCTCAAAGCTGTGTGCTTTGCCGCCGTGGAGCACCAACGCCACGCCCCTGGTGGGTCCGGCAGCTTCCAGCACCGTAAGGGACGCCTGCTGCGCGCCCCGGGTTGCCGCCGGCGGGTGGCCTGCGTTGCCTTTGATGCTGCGGTCCGTCATGCGTTGATCCCTCCCGCTTTGTGCCAATTATCAACCTTAAGGTGCCGGACGTAGAGTTCAAGGTATGAGGATTAGCT
Source organism: Pseudarthrobacter sp. IC2-21 (assembly GCF_034048115.1). Classification (NCBI taxonomy): domain Bacteria; kingdom Bacillati; phylum Actinomycetota; class Actinomycetes; order Micrococcales; family Micrococcaceae; genus Pseudarthrobacter; species Pseudarthrobacter sp. IC2-21. The sequence goes on from NZ_CP139145.1 coordinate 1,421,157, forward strand.
GCTGATGGGATCCGGTCACTCCCACGCTTCAACAGGTCATTCGGAGCCAACTGCAGATGCGATTGCTGCCCGCCGGAAGGCGAACCGCATCCTGGCCGCGGTCCTGGTGCCACTGACGTTACTGACCCTGGCGGGCATGGCCATGCTGTGGCCGTCAGGGTCCAAGGAAGGCATCTCGCTCGCCAGCCCGTACTCTGCGGCACCGGGAGTGACCTTCGATACCGGCAAGATCCAAAGTGTGGTGGAAGAGAGCTGCATGCAGGGTTCCGCAGCCTCCGGCCCGGCTTCGGATACCACCGGCCAGACCGCTCCGCAGGGTTCCGAGTGCATGTTCGCGTCCACCCAGCCCGACCAGGGCGGCAGCCCGGTCAAGGTGGTGATCAACCCGGAAGTGGCAAAGTCCCACGGGGTGAAGCCCGGGGACCAGATCAGGTACCTGAACCTATCCAACGCCCAGGGTGCCGCGGCCTCGCAGGGCTCTCCGGCCTACATTTTTGTCGACTTCGTCCGGACACTGCCCATCGTGGTGCTGGCCCTTCTTTACGCCCTGGTGGTGATCGTTGTGGCGCGCTGGCGCGGGCTGCGGGCACTCCTGGGACTGGTGGGCGCCTACTTTGTCCTGGCAGGGTTCATGCTGCCGGGCCTGGTGGAGGGGAAATCCCCGATCCTGCTGGCCCTTGTGGGGTCCACGGTGATCATGATCGGAGTCCTCTATTTTGCCCACGGCTTCTCCGCCCGGACCTCCACCGCGCTGCTGGGCACGATGTTCGGGCTGGGCATCACCGCGATGCTGGCTGCCTGGGCCACTGACGCCGCCAACCTCGCTGGAGTGGGCAGCCACGATGCCACTACCCTGATCAACACCTCGGCCAATATCTCCATCTCCGGTGTGATCCTGTGCGGACTGATCATTTCGGGCCTGGGCGTTTTGAATGACGTGACCATCACGCAATCGTCCGCCGTCTGGGAACTCTATGAATTGGCGCCGGGCACCGGCGCGCGGAAACTGTTCACCTCGGCCATGCGGATCGGCCGCGATCATATCGCGTCCACGGTGTACACCATCGCGTTCGCCTATGCCGGCGCAGCCCTTCCCATCCTCATCATTGTGATGCTTTACAACCGGCCGCTGGGGGATACGCTGACCAGCGCGGAGCTTTCCGAGGAAGTCATCCGCACGCTCGTCGGGTCCATCGGGCTGGTGCTCGCCATCCCGGTGACCACCCTGATTGCGGTGCTGGTGGTCAAGGCAACGGGCATCCGGCCCGTCGCCCCGGCTGCGGCCGGATCCGGCGAAACGCTGGAACGGCGGGCGCCGGGAATCAACCCGGACGACGTCGAAGATACGGGTGCGCTGGCAGCGGCAGCTGAGGCTCGCCGGTCCCGGCGGGCAACGCTGGCAGGTGCGGAAGCGGGCACGCGGGAAGATCCGGACCCGGCCGCGGTGCCGGAAACCCGCCGGGGCCGCCGGGCGGACCGCGGTTGAGCGGCCGGAACGGTACGCGGGGCGGTCCCGGGGACCGCGGCTGAGCCGGCCCCGGGCCGATTCCCGCCGATTTGCCCGCCTTTGCGACAATGGACAGGTGACTGTTACCGCAACCCCTCCCGCCCCCAAGCTGGAACTCCCGCCCCTGAAGCTGGGCAGGATCACGGTGGACACCCCCGTGATCCTGGCTCCCATGGCGGGCATCACCAACTCCGCCTTCCGCCGTCTGTGCCGTGAATACGGCGGCGGCCTGTACGTGGCGGAGATGGTCACCTCCCGCGCCCTCGTGGAACGCACGCCCGAATCGCTGCGGATCATCTCGCACGACGACGACGAAAAAGTCCGCTCCGTCCAGCTCTACGGAGTGGACCCCGTGACGGTGGGCGCCGCTGTCCGGATGCTGGTGGACGAGGACCGGGCCGACCACATCGACCTGAACTTCGGCTGCCCCGTTCCCAAAGTGACCCGGCGCGGCGGCGGTTCGGCGCTGCCCTGGAAGATCGATCTGTTCACCGCAATCGTCCAGACCGCGGTCAAAGAGGCGGCCAAGGGCGGCATCCCGCTCACCATCAAAATGCGCAAGGGCATCGACGATGACCACCTAACGTACCTCGACGCAGGCCGGATTGCCCGCGATGCCGGAGTGGCCGCCGTCGCACTTCACGGCAGGACAGCTGCGCAGTTCTACTCCGGCCAGGCCGACTGGTCTGCGATCGCGCGGCTCCGCGAGGCCCTGCCCGATATTCCGGTCCTGGGCAACGGTGACATCTGGTCCGCCGAGGACGCGGTCCGCATGGTCCGGGAAACCGGAGTGGACGGCGTGGTGGTGGGCCGCGGCTGCCAGGGACGGCCCTGGCTGTTCGGCGACCTGATGGCCGCCTTCGAAGGCAGCGATGTCCGCCACAAGCCTGACCTCCGCAAAGTGGCCGAGAGCGTCTACCGGCACGCCGAGCTGATGGTGGAAACCTTCGGCGATGAGGGCAAAGCGCTGCGTGAAATCCGCAAGCACATCGCCTGGTACTTCAAGGGCTACGTGGTGGGCAGCGAACTCCGCACCAAGCTGGCGCTCGTGACCAGCCTGGAGGTCCTCCGGGAGACCCTTAATCAGCTGGACCTGGATTCGCCGTACCCGGGCGTGGACGCCGAAGGCCCCCGCGGCCGGGCCGGCTCGCCCAAGAAGCCGGCGCTCCCCAAGGATTGGCTGGAATCCCGCGCCCTGAACGACGCGCAGTCCCAGGACATTTCCGCCGCCGAGCTGGATGTCTCCGGTGGCTGAAACCCGCACCACGGCACCTGTCCTGCCTGGCTATGAGGCCCAGGACTCCGCCCGCTGGGTGGAGGAGCCACCCAAAAGCACCTACCGGTCCGACTTTGAGCGTGACCGTGCCCGCGTGCTGCACTCCTCGGCGCTCCGCAGACTGGGCGCCAAAACCCAGGTGGTGGCCCCGGACACCGACGACTTCGTCCGCACCCGCCTGACCCACAGCCTGGAAGTGGCCCAGGTGGGCCGCGAACTCGGCCGCGCCCTGGGCTGCGATCCGGACGTGGTGGACACGGCCTGCCTGAGCCACGACCTGGGGCATCCGCCGTTCGGCCACAATGGCGAGTCAGCCCTCAACGAGGTGGCACACGCGATCGGCGGTTTCGAAGGGAACGCCCAGACCCTGCGCCTGCTCACACGCCTCGAGCCCAAGGTGCTGGCCACCGACGGGCGGCCCGCCGGACTGAACCTGACGCGCGCCAGCCTGGACGCGGCGTCGAAATACCCCTGGTCGGCGCTTGAAGCCCCGGTGATACACGGGCAGCGCACCAGCAAGTTCGGCGCATACGAGGATGACCTCCCTATCTTCAACTGGATCCGCGAGGGTGCCCCCGAACGGCGGACCTGCCTGGAAGCCCAGGTCATGGACCTGGCCGACGACATCTCCTACTCCGTGCACGACGTTGAGGACGCCATTGTGGCCGGCCACTTCCAGCTGCGCTGGATGGACAACCCGGACCACCGCGCCCGGGTGGTGGGCTACGCCAGGCAGTGGTACCTCCCGCACAACGATCCAGCCGCCATCGACGCTGCCCTCGGCCGGCTCGAAGCCACCGACGTGTGGGTCCGGGAAGCCGACGGCAGCCGCAAATCCATGGCCGCCCTGAAGAACATGACCAGCCAGCTGATCGGCCGGTTCTGCCAGCGCGCCCTGGAAACCACGCGCGCCCTCTACGGCCCGGAAAACCTCACACGGTACAACGCCGAGCTGGTGGTCCCGGACGAGACCGTGATGGAGATCGCGGTGATGAAGGGGCTGGCCACCACCTTTGTGATGACCACCGAACACCGCCAGCCCATCTACGAACGCCAGCGCGAAGTCCTGCACGCCCTGGTGACCGCCCTCAATTCCACCGGGGACCGCCACCTGGAGCCGATGTTCGCTGCCGACTGGCGGGACGCGGCGGACGACGCCGCCCGTCTCAGGGTTGTCATTGACCAGGTGGCGTCGCTCACGGACGGTTCGGCGCTGGCCATGTACGAGCGCCTTGTGGGAAGCCTGCCGTCCCTCTGGTAAGCAGGATCTACAGCCAGTCCTAAGCAAATACACAGGAACCGCGAGGAGGATGGAAGCAACGGCGGATTCACTAAGCCGTTTGTAGGAGACGGGAGAAAGTCATGAGCACCCGTAACAGGGGCAAGCGACTGGCCGGCGGGATCACCGCGGCCGTGGCCGTGGGCAGTCTCGCAACGGCCGGTGTCGCCGCAGCAGCCATCTATTCCTCCACACCGTCAGTCGTGGCCAGGTCCGGGTCCGCCCCCGCCACAACGCCCGGGGCTCCGACCGCGCCGGGCAACTCCTCCCCGTCGGGCCCGCGTTCCTCGTCCGGCGGCTACTCCGGCAGCCAGGACGATGACGGCAGCCAAAGCAACAGTCTCCGACGCCCCCGGGGTTTCAGTGGAACCAGCCCGGTCCAACCTGGCAACGGCGGTGTCACTCACGGGCAATCGTCCGGGTCCTGACGTGACGGCCCGGTCCAGCTGGTCGGTATGGGGTCTGGATGCTTGGCTTACCGTAACCGGCGAAGGCATGCTGGCGGAGGCGGAAGCCATTGTCCGTGCCGTAGTGGCGGACGTGGACAAGGCCTGCAGCCGGTTCCGACGTGATTCCGAGCTGATGACGCTTGGTCCCGATGCGGCCGGCGGCGTGAAAATCACCGCAACGTTCCGGTACCTGATGGAACAGGCGCTCGCGGCAGCCCACCTGACAGCGGGCGACGTCGACCCGACCCTCGGTGCCGACCTGGACGCCCTCGGGTATCGGCAGGGGATCGCGAGCGTGCCCGTGCCCAGGGGGAACCCCCTTCCCGCTGCGAGGCCATCGGAACGTAGCACCGAAAGCCCCCCGGCCCTGCCGCGGGTTCCCGGCTGGACACGCATCCGCCTGGACGGCAGCATCCTGAGCGTCCCGGCGGATCTGCGCCTGGACCTCGGCGCCACCGCCAAGGCCGCAGCGGCGGACCTGGCCGCCGCACAGGTGCACGCCGCCCTGGGCTGCGGGGTCCTGGTCAGCCTGGGCGGAGACCTGGCGACTGCCGGCCCCGGCCCGCACGTCGCTGGACACCCGGGGCCGTGGCAGATCCTCGTCCAGGACCTGCCGACGGACCCGGCCGAACACATCGCCCTCGAACCAGGGTTCGCACTCGCCACCTCCAGCACGCAGAAGAGACGCTGGAAGCACGCCGGAACCGACGTTCATCACATCCTGGACCCCCGCTTCGGACTTCCCGCCAAACCCGTGTGGCGCTCAGTCACGGTGGCGGCCCCCACCTGCCTGGAAGCCAACGCGTACAGCACGGCAGCCATCGTCCGCGGGACGGCGGCCCTTGACTGGTTCAGGTCTGCCGGCATTCCCGGCCGCTTCGTGGACCAGCAGGGACGGACCCTGATCACCGGCGGCTGGCCGGCCGGGCCTGTCAGTGTAGAGGCGGGTGCGTCCCGTGGATGAAGCCATGTGGGCCTTCGGCCGTGCCAGCGGATTTATTGCGCTGGCACTGTTCACCGTGTCCGTCCTCCTGGGCATCCTCAACCGGTCAGGCCGGCCCCTTCTCGTGCTGCCGCGGTTCTCCATCAGCCTCCTCCACCGGAACATCGCACTGCTGTCCGCGGTGTTCCTCGGACTGCACGTCGGTTCGCTGCTGCTGGACTCCTATGCAAAGCTGCGCCCGGTGGATGTCCTGGTTCCGTTCCTGGGCTCGTTCAGGCCGTTCTGGCAGGGCCTCGGGACGGTGGCGCTGGACCTGGCGGCCGCCGTGATCGTTACCGCCCTGCTGCGCCGCCGGATTGGTCAACGCGCCTTCAAGGCGGTCCATTGGCTGAGCTACGGCGTCTGGCCGGTGGCGCTGGCCCACGCCATCGGAAACGGAACCGATGTGGGCAGCCCGTGGTTCTTCTTCATCGCGGCAGCCTCAGCACTCGCCGTCGGGGGAGCCCTGGTGTGGCGCCTTTCCGCAACGTTCCTTGAAACCTCCAGGGCCCGTGAAGGGAACCTCCGGTGAACGCGCACCCGGACGTTGTGGCCCAGCCGGTCCCGCCGGCACCCGTGCAGCTGTCACGTCTCCTGGCCGCCGCCCCGGACCCGTCGCTGAACCGGCACCTGGAGACGTTCGGACCCCTGGACCCCGGCGCTGATACCGAGGGATTTCTGCAGGAGCTGGAGGCCTCGAAACTCACCGGCCGCGGCGGGGCCGCCTTCGAAACCTGGCGGAAAGCCATGGCCGCAGCCCGGTCCGGGAGGAAGGGACTGTTCCCTGCCCGGCCGGTGGTCATTGCCAACGGGGCTGAGGGAGAACCGCTCAGCTTCAAGGACCGGACGCTGCTCGCCTACGCGCCCCACTTGGTGATTGACGGCCTGCTTGCCCTGACCCGGGCCCTGGGCGGCACGCAGATGTACCTCTACGTGCCGGCCGGCAGCATCCCCGGCGTGCGCCACGCCATCGCGGAGCATCCGGGTGCCGCCCGGATTGAGATCGTGGCAGCGCCGGCCACTTTTATTGCCGGCGAGGCCAGCGCCGTCGTCAACAGGATCGCCACCGGCTCTGCGTTGCCGGTGGACCAGCGGCGCCGGCTCAGTGAGGCCGGGCTTAACGGGCGTCCCACCCTGGTCATCAATGTTGAAACCCTGGCGCAGGTGGCCCTGATCGGCAGATACGGCGCCCGGTGGTTCCGGGAGGCGGGCACCTCCTCAGATCCGGGCACCCGGCTCGTGTCAGTGTCCGGTCCGCCCCCCGTGCAGGACGTTGTCCTGGAAGTGCCGGGCGGTGCCAGCCTCGTCGATGTCCTCGCCGCGGCGGGCATGGAACCGGCGTCCGTGTCCGCGGTGCTGGTGGGCGGGTACCACGGCCGGTGGATCAGGCCGGGCCCCTATCAGCTGTCGCCCGGAGGCCCGGCAGGACAGACGGTCAGGCCCGGCGCCGGGGTGGTCCACGCCCTGGGCCTGGGCACCTGCGGGGTGCAGGTGACGGCTCGGATCCTCGCCTACCTTGCCGATGAGTCCGCCCGGCAGTGCGGGCCCTGCATGTTCGGGCTGCCGGCCATGGCCTCGGTCCTGAACCGGATCGCCGCCGGCGAGCGGAATCCCAGGCTTCCCGGCGAACTGGACCGGCTGGCCAAGCTGGTTGCCGGCCGAGGCGCGTGCCGGCACCCGGACGGCACCGCGGGACTTGTGGCCAGCGCGCTGGAGGTTTTTGACGAGGACGTCCGGGCGCACCTGGGCGGCCGTTGCCTCGCCGTCGGCGGGAGGCCGGCATGAGCGCTTCCCTGCACATTGACTGGACCAGATGCGACGGGCGCGGGCTCTGCACCGAACTGCTCGCCGGCGTGCTGGACAGGGACGACTGGGGGTACCCCGTGGCACGCGGCAGGGTGGGCCCGGACCGCACGGACGTTCCCCTGGCTGACGCTGACCTCGAGGCGGCGCGCGACGCCGTCGCCCTCTGTCCCGTCCTGGCCCTGACCCTGCAGCAGGACACCGGGCGCGAGGGTGCGTCCGGATCCCGGCAGCGCGGGCGCCGATAGTCGCGCCATGGTCCCCGATTTGGTCCGGGGACTAGGATGGCTCTGTGGCTGGCCTGATCAAACGTGAAGATATTGACGAAGTACGCCAGCGCACGGACATCAAGGAAGTCGTGGACGGATACGTCACGCTCAAGGGTGCCGGGCTGGGAACCTACAAGGGCTTGTGCCCTTTCCACGACGAGCGCTCGCCGTCATTTACGGTCCGGCCGCAGGTGGGCAGGTACCACTGCTTCGGCTGCGGCGAAGACGGCGATGTCATCGCCTTCGTCCAGAAACAGGACCACACGTCCTTCCACGAGGCCGTGGAAAAGCTGGCATCCCGTATCGGTTACGAGCTCCGCTACGAGGACGGCGGAACGGGGCCGAGCCGCGAAGAGGTGGGCAAGCGGCAGCGCCTCCTGGATGCCCACAAAATCGCCGATGAGTTCTTCCGCGCCCAGCTGCTGACCCCGGGCGCCGCTGAGGGGCGGAATTTCCTCTATAGCCGCGGTTTTGACCGCGCGGCCTCGGAGCAGTTCGGCGTCGGCTACGCACCGCAGGGCTGGGATGCCCTGCTGAAGCACCTGCGCGGGCGCGGCTTCACGGACGCTGAGTTGAAACTGACGGGAATGTTCTCCGAAGGCAACCGCGGAATCTACGATCGCTTCCGGGGCCGGCTGATCTGGCCCATCCGCGACATCTCCGGGGACACCATCGGCTTCGGCGCCAGGAAACTCTACGAGGATGACCAGGGGCCCAAGTACCTCAACACCCCCGAAACCACGCTTTACAAAAAGTCACAGGTCCTCTACGGGATCGATCTTGCCAAGAAGCACGTCGCCAAGGACCGGCAGCTGGTGGTGGTGGAGGGCTACACGGACGTGATGGCCTGTCACCTGGCGGGAATCCCGACGGCGGTGGCCACCTGCGGAACCGCATTCGGCACCGAGCACATCAAGATCGCCCGGCGCCTCCTGTCCGACGACGGCACCGGCGGCGAGGTCATCTTCACCTTCGACGGGGACGCCGCGGGGCAGAAGGCTGCGCTGCGCGCCTTCGAGGAGGATCAGCGCTTCGTGGCGCAGAACTATGTGGCCGTGGACCCCACCGGCGCCGACCCCTGTGATCTCCGCCAGACCAAGGGCGACGAGGCTGTCAGGGACCTGATCAACAGCCGGCGCCCACTTTTTGAATTCGCCATCAAAGCCACCCTGAAGCGCCACAACCTGGACACGGTGGAGGGCCGCGTGGCGGCGCTGCGCGAAGCTGCACCGGTGGTGGGGCAGATCCGTGATGCCGCCATCCGGCCCGGTTACGCCCGCCAACTGGCAGGCTGGCTGGGGATGCCCGTGGAAGAAGTCAGCCGGGCCGTCGCCGTTGCCATGAAACGTGAAGGCGGCGCGGCTGCGTCGCCGGGCGCACCATCCGGAGCCTCCGCTGCGGCGCGCGGCACCCAACCGGGAGGTCCCGGCGTGGCTGCCGGGGCGGCGTCGGGCGCTGTCCCTTCCTTCCACCGCCCCGATCCGCGTGATCCGGTGGCGTCCATGGAGCGGCAGGCGCTGGAAGTGGCACTCCAGGAGCCGGCGCTGCTGGGCGGGGGCATCTGGGAGCGTTTCTCGGCCGCGCGGTTCGTGACGCCCGCCTTCCAGGCTGTGCACGATGCCATGCGTGCCTCGGGCCCCGGACTGATCGGCGAACCGCTCCGCTGGGTGGAGCAGGTGATGCACGAGGTGCCCGAACCGCTGCGTCCGCTGGTGTCTGAACTTGCCGTGGTGCCGCTGCCGGCCAGCACCGCCGAAGCTGTCCAGAAGTACTGCAGGGATATCCTGGCGCGGCTGTTCGAGCTGCAGATCACCAGGGTCAAGGCGGACAAGATGGGCCAGCTGCAGCGGCTGGACCCGGCGGCCAGTCCGGACGAGTTCCAGCGGCTCAACCGGGAGCTGATGATGCTCGAAATGGAGCGTCGCGCCTTGCGCTCGGACGCTTAGCTCCGGCCCTTGTGTTCCCGGCTGCTGCCGGTTCGGTTCCCGATTTCGCTTCCAGCAGGGGTGTTTGCTAGGCTGATACCCGCTTCATTCCTCCTTAGCTCAATTGGCAGAGCATTCGACTGTTAATCGAAGGGTTGCTGGTTCAAGTCCAGCAGGAGGAGCGCACAATCCCCGTTCCGGATCTCCGGGACGGGGATTTTTTTTATACCAGGGGAGGGTATTCCGTCCTGTCCGGGAGCCGATTTCACATTGGCGCAAAACCTTTGCTAAGGTCGTACCTGCTTCATTCCTCCTTAGCTCAATTGGCAGAGCATTCGACTGTTAATCGAAGGGTTGCTGGTTCAAGTCCAGCAGGAGGAGCCAGCACACGGTAAATCCCCGTTCTCCTCGTGAGGACGGGGATTTGCTGCTTTCAGACGAAGTCCATTTCCACCTGCAGGAAGCGTTCGGCTTCCGCAATCGCGGCCTGGAAGGCCTCCTGCTCGGTGGGTGACTTGCGGGGTTCGCGGGGGTGCCATTCGTGCGGCGCTGAGTGGACACGGACAAAGCCCGTGCCCGGGGGCGCGTAAAAGATGCCAAAGCGCTGCACCGGCCATTCAGGGGAGGTCTCCGGGGCCACCAGGAGGGCTGCGCTGAAGGCGGGGTTGAACCATTGGGCGATGGGCCGGCGCCGGTCTTCCGTGAAAAGACCAGCGGCATAGAGGGCTGCGGACTGCTGGCCGGTCTGGGCGCACAGCCGGTCCCACCACAGTGGCAGGATGCCGGAGTCGCAACGTTGCCATGTGGCCGGGAGCGGCGAGGGGGACTGCCAGCTGGGCACGGAATTATTTTATCGCGGGAGTGCGCGCCACGGCAGGTGCTGACCCCGGCGCCGTTGCAGCTGGTTCCTGCTGTCAGCGGCGGTTCCAGGGGCCCGGGTTGACGCGGTACAGCAGCGCGGAGCCTGCCAGCGCCCCCAGGATGATGCCCATGGCACCGTTGCCCATGACCCGCCCCACGAAGTAGCCGGCGACGGCGCCCAGTACCGCCCCGAGGAACAGGCCGCGGGGGTTGCGGTGCGGTCTGCGCTTCACCGGATCGCCCGTTTCACCGGATCGCCCTGTTCACTGGATCGCCCGCTTCACCTGGATCGCCCTGTTCACTGGATCGCCGGCACGGTCCGGGGCCTGACGATCAGCCAGAGGCCGGCGATGGCCGCCAGGATGCATGCAGCCTGGACGGCGCCCATGGGCGCGGCGCTGGTGATGCCCAGCCAGCCCACCACCGGCGAGATCAGGCCCGCCGTCATGAAAGTGGCCGCGCCCAGAAGCGAAGCCGCCGTCCCGGCCTGCCCGCCGTGGCTGGCCAGGGCCAGGACCTGCACGCAGGGGAAGGTGAAGCCGGTGCCCAGGATGTAGAACCAGAGCGGTACAAGCACGCCCCACAGTCCCAGGCCCGCCTGATCGAAAATCACGATCAGCAAGGCCATGAGGAACATCCAGGCTGTGGAGCCGGCAACGATCCATTGCGGCGGGACGCGCCGGATGAGCCGTGAACTGATCTGGACGCCGGCCACGATGCCCAGGGAGTTGATGCCGAAGAGCAGGCCGTACTGCTGCGGCGAAAACCCAAAAATATCCTGGAACAGGAAGGGCGAGGCAGACAGGTACGTAAAGAGCCCGGCGAAGTTCATCCCGCCCACCACCAGCAACCCCACGAAGATCCGGTCCGTGAAGAGGGACTTGTAGCGCTGCCGGGCGGTCATGCCTGACTGGCCCCGCTTCTCCGGCGGCAGCGTTTCGCGGACCAGCACAAGGGACGCCACAATCACCAGGGCCCCGTAGCAGGCCAGGAACACAAAGATCCCGGGCCAGGGCATCACCAGGAGGAGCTGGGAGCCGATGACCGGAGCAAGGATCGGAGCCAGTCCATTCACCAGGGCCATGCGGGAGAACATCTTCACCATGGCGTAGCCGGAGAACAGGTCCCGCACCATGGCCAGCGCCACGACGCCACCGCCGGCGGCACCCACCCCCATCAGCACGCGGAAGAGCCCCAGGGTGGCGATGTCCGTGGACAGTGCCGCCCCAATGGAGGAGGCAATGTGAAGGGCCGTGGCAAGGATCAGCGGCAGCCGCCTGCCGAACTTATCGCTGAAAGGTCCCACGATGAGCTGGCCCAGGGCAAAGCCGATGGTGGTCCCTGCCAGGGTCAGCTGGACCTGCGCCTCGGTGACTCCAAGGCTGGCCTCAAGGTCGGGGAACGCCGGCAGGTAGAGATCGATGGTGAACGGTCCCAAGGCGGTGAGGGCACCGAGGAGCAGGATGTACAGCAGCCTCTGCCGGCGGCTCAGGGCGTCGCCCGGATTGGGGTGAGTGGTCACGGAGACCAATCCTAGGCGTGCGGGGTTCCTGTTTACCGTGGGACCGGCGCGCCGTTCCGGGTGTGGCAGGCGCGCCGTGAGGCCGGAGGGGGAAGTCTGGCCGGAAGCTGAATGGTAGTTTTGGGGGCGGGACCATGCCTGTGCACGCTCCCGCAGAACACGGAAGCCGAATCGACCATCCAACATGTAAGGCGGGAACCGATGAGCGGACGACACACCGGGCGCACCAGCCAGGGACTGCGCATCACCGCGCTGCCCAAAACGCTGAAACTACTTTTTCGCCTCGCGCCCCGCCAACTCAACGACGAAATCGCCTTCCTCAAGGTCGAACTCAAACGCAAGGGCATCCAGGTAGGGGTAGCGGCAGCATTCCTCGCCGTCGCCCTCGTTTTTGTGGCCTTCCTGGTGGTGGGCCTCATCGTGGCGGCCATCATGGGCCTTGCCACCATCATGCCGGCCTGGCTCGCGGCACTGCTGGTCTGCGCGCTGTTCCTGATCATCGCCCTCATCGGGGCACTGATCGGCGTGCGGAAACTTAAGAAGGCCATGCCCCTGATGCCCGAGGAAACCATCCGGGGAATCAAATACGATCTGGGGATCGCCAAAGAAGGCTCGGACTTCAACGCTGCCCTGCTTGATCCGGCGAGTCCCGAGGCCAAGGCCGCAAAGGCTGCCAAGGATGAGGCCGCTGCCAAAGCCAAGGCGGAGAAGGAAGCCAAGGCCGAAGCCCAGAAGGTTGAGTTCCCGCACGCTTCCGAGCCGGAGCTTCACCGCCGGCTGGAACAGCGGCGGCGCCACATCGCCGAGGTCCGGGACGAACTCGACAGCGAGCTGGACGTCAAACCCCAGGTCAACTTCCTGGTGGATACCGCGAAAACAAAACTCGGCGAGGGCAAGGCAGCGCTGGCAAAAGGTACAAACGCCGCCGGCCAAAAATTCTCAGCACTGGCAGAGTCCACGGAAGGCGCGAACGTCCGTTGGACGCCACTGGCGGTGCTGGCGGCCTCAGCCACCGTTTTTGTGGTCCTGCTGCGCCGGTTGCTCCGGAATCCGTAACGGCCTGCAACATCCACGCTGTGCCTTGGTTCCACGTTCAGGCTGTTTCATAAGGAGGGGAGCGGAGTGAGGTTCATCGGCGCTGGTGCGCGTTCCGACCGCCCCCAGGTCGACCACGACCGCGTTTTCACCGTCCCCAACGCCCTGACGGTGCTTCGCTTCATGGGTGTTCCGCTTTTCATCTGGCTGGTCCTTGCGGAGCAGGAGTACGGGGTCGCCGTTGTTGTCCTGGCCGTGATGGCTGGTTCTGACTGGATTGACGGCTACGTCGCACGCCGTTTTGACCAGGCCTCCAAATTGGGCCGTGTGATCGATCCCCTCGCTGACCGGCTGGCCCTGATTGCGGTGGCAATCACCCTGGTCATCGCCGGCGTCGTTCATTGGCTCTACCTGGCTGCGCTCCTGGTGCCCGACGCCGTGCTCCTGGCACTGACCCTCTTCTTTTTTCATGGCCACCCGGACCTGCCCGTGAGCCGGATCGGCAAAGTCCGCACCGGGCTCCTGCTTCTCGGCACACCCCTGCTGGTCCTGTCGCGGCTGGATTCCCCATTCGGCGGCCCACTGCTGGTAGCAGCGTGGATTGTCCTGGGCCTCGGCCTGGCCGGGCACTGGATTGCCGCCTACAACTACTTCTGGGCCATTCTGCGCAAAGGCCGCATGCAGTCGCATCACCCGGGCGAAGAGCACGACGGCGGTAGCGCCTGATGGTCTGGGTGGCGGTTCTGCTGGCGGTGCTCGGGGCGTTCTGCCTTGCCTTGGGGGCGCAGAAGCAGGGCAGTGCGGTGAAAGCCGATACCGGAGGCCTGGCACTGAGTTCAACCGGCTTCCTCCGCCTGCTGCGTAATCCGCGGTGGGTACTCGGGCTGCTCCTTCTCTGCCTCGGCATGGCAATGAACGCAGTGGCTCTGGTGTCGGCCCCGCTGACGGTGGTGCAGCCCATCGGCGCCATCGCCCTGGTCATCACCACCGTGGTGAATGCGCGGGACCAGGACATCACCATTAACCGGGCCACTATGGTGTCCATTGCCGCCTGCGTGACCGGGTCGGCGATGTTTGTCCTTCTGGCCGTGAATGTGACGCAGGAGAACCACCACGTAAATCCGGAGGACGAGCTGACCATAGTGCTGCTGCTCGCCTTGGCCGTGGGTGTGTTCGGAACCCTGGCAGCCATGTTCCGGCACCGGATGAGCGCCTTTGTGTACATCCTCGGCGCCGGCGTGCTTTTCGGCTTTGTTGCTGTCCTGACACGCATCATCGGCAAACATCTGCTGGACCCGAACGGACTGTTCCTGCTCAATGTCCAGTGGTACTCGGTGGTGGCCATTGTCGCAGCGGGCGGCCTGGGTTCCTGGTTTGTCCAAAGCGCATATTCGGGCGGCCCGCCGGATCTGGTCATTGCCGGCCTGACAGTTGTGGATCCCATGGTGGGCATTGCTATCGGCATCGTGATCCTCGGCGAATTGCGCCCTGACGTCCACGCCGTGATGGCGATTGCCATGGCTACCGCAGCTTCGCTTGCTATCGTGGGGGTGATCGCCCTCTCCAGGCACCACCCCGAGGTCACCAAACGCAGGAAGGATGCCCGGAAGGCGGCGGGCAGGGCGTCCCACTAGCCTGGATGCCCTCAGAGCCCATTTTAAACGCCAGACATTTCCATCCGCCGATCTTCTTCCCACCCGTTCTTACCCCGCCGATTCCTACCCAGCCGTTTCCCACCCTGCCGTTTCCTACCCCGCCGATTCAAAGCGGCCCCGCGCTCCGGCGCCGGCGGCCACCCGGTGCATTCAGCGTCAGCTGCGCACCGTGACCTTCAGGAGCTCCTCACGTGACAACGCCCGCAGACCAGCGTCCCCTGACCATCCTGATAGCCGCGGACACGTATCCGCCTCATGTGAATGGGGCCGCCCAGTTCAGCTACCGCCTGGCGAAGGGCATGACCGCCCGCGGCCACAACGTCAACGTGCTTGCCTGCCGCGCCGATAATGGCCCGAGCTTCACAGAGTTCCGTTCCGAGGCCACTGTGCACCGGCTCCACTCCCACGGCGTTTTCACGCATGAGTACTTCCGCATCTGTCTTCCGTGGGAGATCAAGAAGGAGATCAGCCTTCTCTTCGACCGGATCAACCCTGATGTGGTGCATATCCAGAGCCACTACATGATTGGCGAGCACGTCCTGTACGAAGCTGTGAAGCGGGGCATCAGGATCGTGGCCACCAACCACTTCATGCCGGAGAACCTGAACCCTTTCCTGCCGTTCCCGCAGTGGCTCAAGGACATCATCGGCAAGATCTCCTGGAAGGACATGGGCAAGGTCATGGGGCAGGCTGACGTCGTCACGACGCCGACACCGCTGGCTGCCAAGGCCATGCACCAGCACGCCTTCCTCCGCAAGGTGTTGCCCCTGTCCAACGGCATTGACTCCGCCGCCTATGAGCTGCAGCCCGGTGAGGTCATCGAACCGCATGCCAACCCGACAGTGGTCTTTGTGGGCCGGTTGGCGGAGGAGAAGCACATTGACGTCCTGATCAACGCCGTGTCCAAGACTCCGCCGGAGCTTAACATCCATCTGGAGATCGTTGGCGGCGGTGAAGTCCGCCCGGCCCTCGAAGCGCAAGCCAAACGGCTGGGCCTCGAGAACCGGGTCAGGTTCCTCGGCCTGGCCAGTGACGAGGAACTCCGCGAAACGTATGTCAAGGCCGACCTCTTCTGCATGCCGGGTACCGCCGAGCTGCAGTCCCTGGTGACACTTGAAGCCATGTCCGCCTCTACGCCCGTGGTGCTGGCGGATGCCATGGCACTTCCACATTTGGTACGCGACGGCGAGAACGGTTACCTGTTCACTCCCAACGACAGTGACGATCTGGCGAAGAAGATCACCCGTATCCTGGAGCTTCCTGCCGAGGAGCGCGCCGCCATGGGCCAGGCCAGCCGGCGGATGGTGGAACCGCACAGCCTCGAGGGCACCCTGCAAACCTTTGAGGACCTGTACCGCGGCGCCAGCTTCGAAGACAAAGTGGTCTGACGGCGCGGGAGCGGAAGGGCGGCACCCGGCACGACCCGGGCGGCCGCCGTGGTCCGGGGAAGCCTCCCCGGTTTGCTAGAGTGTTTTTGCCCTGCTGAAAGCAATGTCCCTACCCTGGACCACGCAACAGGCAGGGCCACGGGGCTATAGCTCAGCTGGTTAGAGCGCGGGACTCATAATCCTAAGGTCCTCGGTTCAAGTCCGAGTAGCCCTACCGACGACGATGCCCTCCGGACTGCGGGAACGCAGCCCCGAGGGCATCGTCGTCACCTCGATGCCTTCTCCAGAATCGCGGTGGCGAGGCGCTGGCGGATCAGCTGTTCCTCACCGCTGCCGGTCGTCGGGAGCCGGAGGAGCGGAATGCTGTGTGCACGGCAGATTGCGTCCTTGAGGCCGTCCCGGACTGTCTGCCGGGCATCAGCCTCGTGGAAGGCAAAACCGTCAACTTCCACTGCAAGGACAGGCATGTTGGTGATGCGGTTGTAAACGACGAAGTCCACAGTGGCCCGGTTCCTCACATAGGAGACCTGCCCGGATGTGAGCCTGGAAAGGTCCGGGAGCAGATTCCTCAGGACAACCTGCTGGGCAACGGCAAAATCTTCGTAGGCCTCCTCGGCCAGGAGTTCGAGGAGCAGCGTCCACACGATGTTTTCGGAAGCGAACCTTGACGAGTTCTGCAGTCGGGCCGCCAGGGGTTTGAGGGCCGCCGCATAGTCCTTGTAGAGGAGATCGAATACGGAGAGGACCGCGCTGTCAAATACCTCGTTCCCCGGGTCCTGGTACTGGATGAACCGGACGAGGTCCCGGAGGTGGCGGCTTGCCGGCAGCATCTGGTGATTGGTCACCAAAACGAAGCGTTTTACCGCGCGGGAGACGGCCACGTTCACCAGTTGGGGGTTATCCACAAACTCAATCCCGGAACGGCCGCTTTTGGTCTCGTCCAGGACTGTGGTCATGATGATGATGTCCTTTTCACGGCCCTGGAACTTGTGGACCGTGTCGGCCTCAATGGTGTTGCTGTTGGGCAGGGCACTCTCAATCGTGTTCTGAAGGGCTTCGGCGACTTTATCGACCTGCCGCCGGTACGGGGTGACCACGCCAATGTTTCCAGGTTCAGTGCCGGAGCAGAATGTCGTCAGCACTTCTCTGGCGATGACCTCCGCTTCACGTTGGTTGGTGCGGCCCCCGGGGTGCTGCCGCATATGGTTTCCCCGGGCGGTG
Source organism: Pseudarthrobacter sp. IC2-21 (assembly GCF_034048115.1). NCBI lineage: Bacteria > Bacillati > Actinomycetota > Actinomycetes > Micrococcales > Micrococcaceae > Pseudarthrobacter > Pseudarthrobacter sp. IC2-21. The sequence goes on from NZ_CP139145.1 coordinate 1,438,329, forward strand.
CGTACCACCACGAGCGCCCGGCTGCCGGGGTCGCTGACGGTATACGGGACGAGCTGACCGCCGTAAAACTTTCTGTTGCAGAAGTCGATGATGGCGGGATCGCAGCGGTAGTGTTCCCGCAGCATGGTGCGGGGGAGTCCGCCGCCGAAGCGTTCGACGACAGAGGACAGGATGCTGTGCTTCCCGTAGTCGTAACCAGGGGCCGGTGCCGGCCGGGCGTGCCCGGACGCGCTCCTGTCCGGGATGTGCGGGAGCTGCCTCAGATCGCCCACGATAATGACGTTCCGTGCGCAGGAGAGGGCCAGGCCCGCAGCCAGCAGGTCTACCTGGGAAGCCTCATCGATGATCAGGTAGTCCAGCATGAACCCGCTGGGGATGCTTCGCCGCAGAGAGTGACACGTACTCAGAATCACCGGGTAGTCGTGTGCGAAGGATGTGAAATGCTGCAGATAGGTGTCGTTCGAATAGTCCTGCCGCCGGGCGCCGGCATAGCGCTGATGCAGGCTCGCCTCCAGCGCCTGCCGGGACACGTGCTTCAGTTCGTCTTCGAGACCGGACTGGTTGCCCTGCGCGAGCCGTTCCTCCGCTGCCTCCAACGTTCGTTCCAGTTCCGCGATTTTGTTGTCGTAGTAGGCGGCCTGAAGCCGCAGGACGACATCGGTGTCTTGGGGATCCAGGTCCCTCGTTGATCCGTAGCGGAAGCGGGTTTTGAACTGGCGGAAGAGTCTGCTGAGGAGGCTTTCCTCCTCGGGAATGGCCGCCGTCTCAGCGAGAAATTCGAGGATACGGATTGCCGGCAACCTAAGGAGCTTCAGGGCTGGGAGCCGGGGCAGCTGGTGCCCCTCGACGTGGAGGCTGAAGTGACGCCGCTCCAGCCGGAAGGCATCCAGTTCCTGCCGAAGCAAGGCCGCTTCCCCGGCCAACGCCTGCAGGCGCTGAACCTGGCCATCAAGGTCTGAAATCCGGCCGGCTGCCGGCATCGGAGTAACGGAACCTCCGGCCAGGCGCTGCGCCTTCACGTTTGCGGGGTGTTGTCTTTCGAAGAACCCGCATCGGACGTCGCTCCGCCGCAAATCCGCAACAACGTGGCCGAATCCTTCATTGGCGAGCTTGTCGCGGACGTTTTCCACGGCAGCGTTGTTGAAAGAAACAATGCCCACAGTCTGTCCCGGCGAACTGATGATGTTGGCAACCAGGTTGAGGATTGTTTGCGTCTTCCCCGTTCCCGGCGGACCGTCGATGACAGAAATACGGTGGGAGAGGCCTTTCCTGAGGGCTTCGCGCTGACTGAGGTTGGAGGAGAACGGAAGAATGAGTTCTTCCGCCCCGGCCGGGGGCGCCGGGTTCTCCCCGCTGAGATACAGGCTCAGGACGCTCCCGTGGGGGATTCTCTCGAGGTTCTGATACAACGGGCGCAACGGATCGTTCCGGCCAAGATGGGACACAACGTCCCGCCAGTAGTGGAGAACGTCCTGGGCGCCGGCGTCGGGATCTGCGGCCCGCATGATGCTGATCTCGTCCAGGCGGCATGTCTGGTACCGCTCGCGTCCGTCCGCTGACGAAAAAACCCGCCACCACGTCTGCCCGGACCCCTGGAAGCGCCACACTTCTGTAACGCCCTGCACGGAACGGCCGCGGACGCTGACGCCGTCCATTTCGCCTATCGGTTCCTGCTGTGGATTGCGGAGGATCAAGACTTTGCGGGCCGAGTAGCTGTACTTCTTCCTGCCGCCCGCGACCCGGAAGGTGAGGGAGGTGAAGTCTCCCTCCGGAGCGTACTCGATGACGTCCGGGGTCTTGTCGTCAAAACCGGACTGATCCTGCCGTCGGATGAGAATGGCTTCGCGGCGCGGATCAGTCATGACAATTCCCCCAGGCAAATGAGTTCAACATCCTTGCACTCCGACCCTACCCAAAGTTCTTTACCCGGCCGATGGTCTGCGGCGGCGACGGTCACGCGTCCTTCCCCTGGCGGATGCAGCCTTTCCGTCGCAGCCGTTGCAGACGGCCGGGCCCATGCGGTAAGTTACTCACCAGTAACTTATTGCCCTTCGGGAATCCCTCCCTTGAAGCCCGCCTGCCAACGCCGATCCCAGCGAGGAAACCATGTCCACGAAATCCATTGACATCAACAACCTTCCGTACGCTGATGGCGACTTCTTCGCCTTTGAACAGCTGCTGACGGGCAAGGAGCAGGACCGGCTGGCAGAGATCCGCGGCTTTCTCACCCGCGAAGTCCGGCCAATTGCCGTGGACTGCTGGAACCGCGGCGAATTTCCCATGGACCTCATTCCGAAGCTGGCTGAAATCGACCTGGTGAGCCCGGTGCGCCGGCAAGGGTATTCGAACCTGTTCGCCGGCCTGGTTCACGCCGAGGCCACCCGGGCCGACGCCTCCATCGCCACCTTCATGGGCGTCCATGACGGACTCTTCACCGGCTCAATCGAGGCATTGGCCTCGCAGGAACAGCAGGATGCCTGGTTGCCGGACATCTACTCGCTCAAGAAGATCGGCGCTTTCGGCCTCACCGAACCCCTTGGTGGTTCTGACGTGGCCGGCGGCACGCGCACCACGGCACAGCGCGACGGGGACACGTGGATCCTGAACGGCGCCAAGCGGTGGATCGGCAATGCGACCTTCTCCGACTGGGTGGTCATTTACGCGCGGGACATTGCAGACAACCAGGTCAAGGGATTCCTGGTGGACACCTCGCTTCCCGGCTACAGCGCCACAAAGATCGAAAACAAGATCTCACTCCGGACCGTCCAGAACGCCGACATTGCCCTGGACAATGTGGTGGTTCCGGACTTCTTCAAGCTCGCCGGGGCCAACAGCTTCCGTGACACCAACAAGGTCCTCAAGGTCACCCGGCTGGCTGTCGCCTGGCAGGCGGTAGGCCAGCAGCTTGCCGCCTTCGATGTGGCGCGCCGCTACGCGGTGGAACGCCATCAGTTTGGCCGTCCGCTGGCATCCTTCCAGCTGGTCCAGAGCCAGCTGGTGCAGATGCTGGGCAACGCGGTCAGCTCGATGGGGATGATGGTCAGGCTTTCCCAGCTGGAGGATGCCGGCCAGGCAAAGGACGAGCAGTCCGCGCTGGCCAAAGCGTTCACCACGGCCCGGATGCGCGAAAGCGTGGCGATCGGCCGCGGCCTTCTGGGCGGCAACGGGATTGTGACGGACTTCGAAATGGCCAAGATCTTCGCCGATGCGGAAGCCATCTACTCCTACGAGGGGACGCACGAGGTCAACACCCTGGTCACAGGCCGGGCCATCACCGGCATCTCAGCCATCGTCTGACGTGTCAGCGCTGATCAAACCCGGGCTATCGCGATCCAGGAAAACGGGATGCGGGCCATCCCTGGCTGTGCGTAAGGTGGCCATCACCCTGCGCCGGGACTGAGGGGCAGCAGGATGGACGGCCTTAGGTCCGTAACGAATTGCAGTGGATTGACGTAGTCATCTCCCCGCCTGACTCCCCAATGGACGCAGCCGGGAGCGGGGCAGTGACCTGCTTGCACCGTGCCGATGATCTGGCCCTTGGTCACGACGTCTCCGGTGGCCAGCGCGCTGTCAACGGGTTCAAAGCTGCTGCGCAGGCCGCCACCGTGATCGATGGTGATCACGGGACGGTCGACGACGACGCCCACGAAGCTCACAGTGCCGGATGCCGGCGACGCGACCGGGCCGCCGTCGTCCGCTGCCTCCAGGTCCACGCCGCGATGCCCGCTCAGCCACGGTTTGTCCGGCGGGTCAAAGGCCCGGACCACGGCCGGCCTGGGCGTGAGCGGCCAGTCCCAGTCCGGGCGCGGGGCCGGTGCCTGGGGAACGGCGGCCGGCAGCAGGAGGACGGCAGCAAAGAGGAACGTTGCTTTCATCTGCCCAGCGTTCCGTACGGATTCTGCCGCCGCGAGGGCCCCGTGCTGCCATGTGGAAAACGCCCTCCCGCGGAGCCGATGCTGTCCGGCGTATATCGGCGCCTGTAGTACACTTGGTGGAGCAGTTTGCTGTGCCCTCAACGTGTATGCGTCGGCACGCCTCATTCAGGAATGCGGGGGAACAGCAGCTGACTACGCGCATCCAGACCTCCACCTGAAGCCCCGGCTTTCTTGTGGAGGATTGTGCCCCTTGCGGTCAGGACCCCGGTCCTGATGAGGGTCGCAATGGATGCCAGGAGCACGGCCCGCCTTGGGTCACGCTAATCAACCGTCAACTATTGGCAGGGTAAGAGAATCTGAAAAGGTTCTCTCATGAATGACCTGCCGGAAGGAGCGTCGGCATGCCCGTCGTAACTATGCGCCAGCTGCTTGACAGCGGCGTCCACTTTGGACACCAGACCCGCCGTTGGAACCCGAAGATGAAGCGATTCATCTTCACGGAGCGCAACGGCATCTACATCATCGACCTGCAGCAGTCGCTGTCCTACATCGACCGCGCCTACGAGTTCGTCAAGGCCACCGTTGCACACGGCGGCACCGTACTCTTCGTCGGCACCAAGAAGCAGGCCCAGGAAGCAATTGCTGAGCAGGCAACCCGCGTTGGCCAGCCCTACGTGAACCAGCGCTGGCTCGGCGGTATGCTGACCAACTTCCAGACCGTTTCCAAGCGCATCCAGCGCATGAAGGAACTGGAAGAAATCGACTTCGACGACGTCGCCGGTTCCGCGTACACCAAGAAGGAACTGCTGCTCCTTCGCCGTGAACTCACCAAGCTGGAGACCAACCTCGGCGGTATCCGCAACCTGACCAAGGCACCCTCCGTGCTCTGGATCGTGGACACCAAGAAGGAACACCTGGCTGTTGACGAAGCCAAGAAGCTGAACATCCCGGTTGTGGCCATCCTGGACACCAACTGCGATCCTGACGAAGTCGACTTCCCGATCCCGGGCAACGACGACGCCATCCGCTCCGTGAACCTGTTGACCCGCGTTGTCGCGGACGCCGTTGCTGAGGGCCTCATCGCCCGCAACCAGCGTGCAACCGGCACCACCGAAGCTCCGGAAGAGCCGCTGGCTGAGTGGGAGCGCGAGCTCCTCGAAGGCAGCAAGACCGAAGAAGCTCCCGCAGCTGCTGCTCCGGCAGAGGAAGCACCCGCTGCTCCCGCTGCCGAGGAAGCTGCTCCGGTTGCAGAGGAAGCTCCGGCTGCTGCGGAAACGCCCGCCGCCGACGCGGACAAGTAAAACAAAGTAAATCCGGATTCTCCGGCGCTGTCCGCAGCTCCGGATCACTGACAGGATGGCGGCTCACCCGGTGAGCCGCTGTCCTGTCGGTCCGTACACCACATAAATTTTCTAGACAGAGGGGTTCACATGGCGAACTACACTGCCGCTGATATCAAGGCACTGCGCGAGCGCACCGGCGCCGGCATGATGGATGTCAAGAAGGCTCTCGACGAAGCCAACGGTGACGCCGAGAAGGCCATCGAAATCATCCGCATCAAGGGCCTCAAGGGCGCTACGAAGCGCGAAGGCCGCTCCACCGCTGAAGGCCTGGTGGCCGCGAAGGTCAGCAACGGCGTCGGCGTCATGATCGAGGTCAACTGCGAGACCGACTTCGTTGCCAAGGCTGACAAGTTCATCCAGCTGGCCGACAAGGTCCTGGCCGTGGCTGTGGAGTCCGGCGCTGCCGATCTCGACACCCTCCTCGCCACCGAAGTTGACGGCAAGCCGCTCTCCGAGGTTGTCGTCGAAGAAGGCGCCATCCTGGGCGAAAAGGTTGTTGTCCGCCGCATCTCCCGCATCGAGGGCGGCACGGTTGACGCATACCTGCACAAGACCTCCAAGGACCTCCCGGCCCAGGTTGGTGTCCTGTTCGCTGTTGACGGTGAAGGCGAAGCCGCCGCTAGCGCAGCGCACGACGTTGCAGTCCACATCGCTGCAATGTCCCCGAACTACCTGACCCGCGAAGACGTTCCGGCTGAGCTGGTTGAGTCTGAGCGTCGCATCGCCGAGGAGACTGCCAAGGCTGAAGGCAAGCCCGAGGCAGCCATGACCAAGATTGTGGAAGGCCGCGTGACGGGCTTCTACAAGGGCGAGGTCCTGGTTGACCAGGCATTTGCCAAGGATGCCAAGAAGTCTGTGGCGCAGGTCCTCGAAGAGGCCGGTGTCAAGGGCACGTCCTTCGCACGCTTCCGCGTCGGCTCCTAGTCGAATCCGCAAAAGGGGCGGCCACTTCGGTGGCCGCCCCTTTTGCATGCACCGGGTCACGGCCGGATGAGACCTTTGGCCGTCCGGCACGATAACCTTTTTCAGAGTCAACAACGGGAAGGCACCCATGGAAGCCGTCAATACTTCAAGCCAGCCGGACAAGAACCGGCGCCGCGTCCTCCTGAAGCTCTCAGGTGAGGTCTTCGGCGGCGGAAAGCTGGGCGTTGATCCCGACACAGTCCGCGGTGTGGCCAAGCAGATCGCCGCAGCCGTTCCCGACGTCGAAGTTGCCATCGTGGTGGGTGGCGGCAACTTCTTCCGCGGAGCCGAACTGTCCCAAAGCGGTATGGACCGCTCGCGTGCTGACTACATGGGCATGCTCGGCACCGTCATGAACTGCCTGGCCCTCCAGGACTTCCTGGAGCAGGCCGGCGTGGAGACCAGGGTCCAGAGCGCCATCACCATGGGCCAGGTCGCCGAGGCATACATTCCCCGCCGCGCCATCCGCCACATGGAAAAGGGCCGCGTAGTCATCTTCGGGGCCGGCGCCGGACTGCCCTATTTCTCCACCGATACGGTCGCTGCCCAGCGGGCCCTCGAAGTTCACGCCGATGTTGTGCTGATGGCCAAGAGCGGCGTGGACGCCGTTTACACCGCCGACCCGAAGAAGGATCCGGAGGCCGAGCGTCTGGACACCCTGAGCTACGACGACGCCCTGCGCCGGGACATCCGCGTGATGGACCAGACTGCGATGACCATGTGCAAGGACAACAACCTGTCCATGGTGGTCTTCGGGATGGAAGGCGAAGGGAACGTTACCCGCGCCATCCGGGGGGAAAAGCTGGGAACCCTGGTGACCCCCTAGCTACGGCTAGGATGATTTCAGCACCGTTCCACGCCGCTGGCATGGCCAGCGATGGAACCAGGAACACTGAACCACGATTGTGCAGCCGGTACGGGTATTGCACTGATTTCTGAGGAGAGACCGTGATCGAAGAAACCTTGCTCGAAGCCGAAGAGAAGATGGACAAGGCTGTCGAGGTAGCCAAGGAAGACTTCGCCTCGATCCGCACCGGGCGGGCGAATCCCGGCCTCTACAACAAGGTACTGGTGGACTACTACGGCTCGCCAACGCCGCTGCAGCAGCTCGCGTCCTTCGCCATCCCGGACGCCCGCACCATCCTCATCACCCCGTTCGACAAGACGGCCCTGCGGGATATCGAACGCGCCCTGAGCGACTCCGAGGTGGGCGCGAATCCGTCCAACGACGGCAACGTCATCAGGATCACCATCCCTGACCTGACGCAGGAGCGCCGCAAGGAGTACGTCAAGATCGTCAAGACCAAGGGCGAGGACGCGAAGATCTCCATCCGCAACATCCGCCGCAAGGCCAAGGAAACGCTGGACAAGCTGGTCAAGGATGGCGAAGCGGGCGAAGACGAAGGCAGCCGGGCCGAGAAGGAACTTGATGCCCTGACCAAGGCTCACGTTGACGGCATCGACGAGCTGCTCAAGCGCAAGGAAGCAGAGCTGCTCGAAGTCTGATGAGCCAGGCAGAGCAAGCCCCCGCACAAAGGGCGCGCACGAAGGGGAAACAGCCGCGGACCAACCCGACGCCCAAGGCCGGCCGGAATCTTCCGGCGGCAATTGTGGTGGGTCTGGCCATGCTGATCGGTGTGCTCGGTGGGCTGCTCTTCCTTCCACTCGGTTTCGTCGCCGTCACGACGGGGTTTGCCATCTTCGGTGTCTGGGAGATTTTCCGCGCCCTGGAGGCGAACGGAACCCGGATGCCGATTGTCCCGGTCATGGTGGGCACCATCGCGATGCCGTTCGCGGCCTACTTCGGTGGCCTGGAAAGCCTGCTCTTCGCCATGCTTCTGAGCTGCGTGGCCGTGCTGCTGTGGCGGTCGGTGGAAAGCCCGGCCGGATCGGCGAACAGCATCTTTGCCGGAGTTTTCACACTCGGCTGGGTGCCGTTCTTCATCGGCTTCGCGTCGCTGCCGCTGCACGCGGCCGGTGTCGCCGCCCCGGTAGGACTCTGGCCCGGCGGGACCATTCCGCCTGGAGCGTGGCAAGTGGCGGTCATGCTGCTGCTGGTGGTCTCCAACGACACGTTCGGTTACCTCGTGGGCGCGTCCCTCGGCAAGCACCCCATGGCGCCGAAAATCAGCCCCAAGAAATCCTGGGAAGGGTTTGCGGGCTCCATCGCCGGGGCAACGCTGGTGGGAGTTCTTGCCTGTATCTTCATCCTCGACCGGCCCTGGTGGGTGGGGGTGATCCTGGCCGTCAGCCTGGTCGCCGCCTCCACCGCGGGAGACCTCGCCGAGTCCATGGTCAAGCGGGAACTCGGCATCAAGGACATGAGCAGCATCCTGCCCGGACACGGCGGCGTCATGGACCGGCTGGACTCAATCGTCTTTGCCTCGCCCGTGGCATTCGTCCTTTTCGCCACGGTCTCGGGTGTCTGAGCCCTGGCCACCTGATTACGACCGCCGACCTCGCCGGACATCGCGGCACCATAGAATGGTGCCCACCTGACCCAGCTGAAAAGCAACAAAGGAACAACAGTGGCATTGGATTTTCAACGGAAAATTCCCGCGTCGTTTGAGCGCGTGCGGGGCAATGAGTTTGGTTACAACGCCAAGCAGGTGGATCAGTTCCTGCAGCGTGCCAAGGTGGCCCTTGAGACACCCAAGGCTGCCAGCCATGCTGTCAGCAGCTCGGATGTCCGCAGCGTCTCCTTTGACCCGGTCAAGGGCGGCTACTCCGCAGCGGTGGTGGACGCTGCCTTGGACCGCCTCGAAGATGCTTTCGCGCGCCGCGAACGGGACGAACTCATTGCCGCCCGGGGCGAGGATGCCTGGCTCCGTGAGATCGGAAACCTGTCCGGCGTCCTCCGGGGACGCCTGCACCGGCCGGACGGGGAACGCTTCCGGCGCCCCACCAGGAAAAAGACCCGCAGCTACAACGTCTCGGACGTAGACAAGCTCTGCCATAGCCTGATCGGCTACCTTGAGGAGGACCAGCCGCTCAGCGTGGACAGTATCCGCCGGGCAGTCTTCCGCCCCGCGGCGGGCCAGGATGGCTACGAGGAAACCCAGGTTGATGCGTTCCTGGACCGCGTGGTGGAACTCATGGCAGCCATCGACTAGCGAGGCCGCAGGGCGCCGTCTCCGCTGGCGGTATGCGCCAGCCAGGCCGCGGAGGCTCCTAGCGAGCGTCGCGAGGTGTCGCCGGGTCCGACGGCGTGGGCGAGACGGGCGTGTAGTCGCGCCAGAACGAGGCATAGGACCTGTAGCCGTGGATCGAAGACCCGGCCAGGAAGGCCAGTCCGGCCGTGGCCGCCGCAGCGGCGGCCATGCCCGTACCGGCACCGAGGACGGACGCCAGCAGCCCGGCCAGTATGGCGATGAGCGCGGAGTTCACTGTATGGATGAAGACCATGCTGCTGCCTGCGACGTGGCTCCACGAACTCCGCCGGCCCAGGAAATAGTATGTCTGCACGGAGCCGGACTGGTCGTCATGGGGAGAAGCCATGATGAACTTCGTAATACCGGGGTCCAGTTCGACGTAGGCCGCCCGGAGCCTGTTCATGGCAAGCACATACATGATGTCTTCGGCGGCGACGTTGAGCACCCGGACCTGGGTGAGCAGGCCCACCATCAAGTCCGTGAACAGCACCACTCCGGCCAGCAGGAGGAAAATATCCGAGAACCTGGTGGCCTGACCCACCAGGGCGAGGCTCACCAGACTGGCGGAGGTCAAGGTCAGGAACATGCTGATGCGTGTGAGGACTTCGCCCTGCGTCGTGCTGCGGGATGCCAGCAGGCTCCAGTGTTCGGTGGCGAGCAGTTGCGCCCGGACCGAAGGTGGCACGTTGTCCGGGGCGCCGTCGCCCGGGCTGAATCCGTCCTGCGGGGACATGCCGCCATTGTCCACCCTCGCGGCTGCATGCGCGAGTGCCATCGCGAGGATTGCTTGGGGCCGGCGCCTGGCTTCCAACCTCTTCCGAGCTACCGCTGGCGTGGGGCTCAGCGTTCGGTGGCCAGCGGCCGTTCAGGCGTGTGCAGCCGTGTCATGACCCGGGTCATGGTTTTGGGAATCCGGTCTTTGGTGCCGCGGGAGACCAACACCATGACCGCAAAGGCGGCCGGTACCGTCCATGCCGCCGGCTGGGCCAGCCAGAACGGTGTGCCCGCACCCAGGACGGCCCCGCACACCATCGCCCCGCCGCAAAGAACGGCGCCCGTCACCATCCCGGCGATAGCGCCGGTATCGGTCAGCCCGCGCCACCAGATGCCCAAGAGCAGCACAGGGCACACGGTGGATGCCGTGAAGGCGAACACCAGGCCCACGCTGCCGGCAAGGGCCAAGGAATCAGTGGTCACGGCGAAGCCCAGCGGGACGATGGCGGAAATGACTGCCGCAAGACGGAAACCGCGGACGCCGCCGCCGAGTACGTCCTGGCTGATGACCCCGGCCAGGGAAACCACCAGGCCCGAGGTGGTGGAAAGGAAAGCAGCAAAAGCCCCGGCAACCACCAACGCCGAAAGCAGGTCCCCGGCGGTGCCGCCGATCAGCTGTCCCGGCAGCAGCAGAACCACGGCGTCGGCCCGTCCCGACCTGGCGAGCTCCGGCGCGAACATCCTCCCCGCCAGTCCGTAGGCGGTCGGGAAGAGGTAGAACACCGAGAGCAGGCCAAGCACGATCAGGGTGGTCCGCCGCGCCGAACTGCCGTCGGGATTTGTATAGAACCGCACCAGGACATGGGGGAGTCCCAGGGTCCCGAACAGCAGGGCCACCAGCAGTGAGACGTTCTGGTAGGCGCCGGCGGGAGCCATTCCGGTGGGGTTCACGGCCGCGGGTGCCACCGCGGCGGTGCCGTCGCCGGCCAGCGTGAAAACGATGAACAGAACCGGAACGGCCAGAGCGGTGAGCTTCAGCCAGTACTGGAACGCCTGGACAAAGGTGATTGAGCGCATGCCGCCTGCAACCACGGTCAGGCACACCACAACGACCACAGCCACTGAGCCCACCCAGGGTGGCAGTCCGGTGGTGATCCGGATGGTGAGGGCTGCGCCGTGGAGCTGCGGCACAATGTACAGCCAGCCCACCACAACCACCACCAGACTGGTCACCCGCCGCACGGCACGCGAATCCAGCCTGGCTTCCGTGAAGTCAGGAATGGTGTATGCCCCGGACCGGCGCAGCGGGGCCGCCACAAACAGCAGCAACATCAGGTACCCGGCGGTGTAGCCCACGGGGAACCACAGCGCGTCTGTTCCCGAGAGCAGGATCAGCCCTGCCACTCCCAAAAAGCTGGCCGCTGACAGGTACTCGCCCCCGATGGCCGAGGCATTCCACCACGGCCGGACTGTCCGGGAAGCTACATAGAAATCGCCGGTGGTGCGGGAAACCCGCAGTCCGTAAAAGCCGATCACGGCGGTGGCCACGGACACCACAACAAGGGCCACCACGCCGACTGCGGGATTCATCGGGAGATCACTTGTCCCCGGCCAGGTCGCGGTACCTGGCCTCGTTCCGTGCAGCCGAGCGGATGAAGAGCCAGGCGCTGAGTCCGATGACAGGGTAGATCCCGGCGCCCAGCAACAGCCATTCGAAGGGGATTCCCCACAGCCGGGTATCGGCAAGGCCGGGCACGGCTGCCAGCAACACGGGGAAGGCGCCCAGGATCAGCATGAAGCCGATGGCCACCACAAGGGCAAGGCGCAGCTGGGAACGGATCAGGGACCGGACGAAGACCTGTCCCACCTCGGACTCCTCCGCCGCCTCCCGTGTTTCTCCGGCCGGGCGGGGTACCGCGCGCGGGGCGGTAACGCGGACCCGTGTCATGCCTGCGGCCGGATTCGCGTGGCTTCCAGCTTTTCCCGGACCGTGGGAAGGTGGCGGCGGCTGATGGGCAGGCTGGCGCCCGCCACGGAGACGCTGGGCCTGTCGGCCGCAAGCTTCATGGACGAGACGTGCTTCAGGGCCACCAGGTAGGACCGATGAGTCCTGATGAAGCCGGCGTCCGCCCATTGCTGTTCCAGGTCGGCCAGCGGCACCCGGATCAGGTAGCTCGCGTCCGCGGTGTGCAGCCGGGCATAGTCTCCCTGCGCCTGGACGTAAGTGACGTCGTCGCGCCGGATCATCCTGGTGGTGCCGCCCTGGTCAACCGTGATCATTTCAGGCACGGCGCCCCCGCCCTCACGCAGCAGTTCGCTGATCCTGCTCACGGAGCGGGCCAGCCGCTCGGCCCGGATGGGTTTGAGCAAATAGTCCACGGCGGCCAGTTCGAAGGCTTCCAGGGCGCAGTCTTCGTCCGCGGTGACGAACACGACGGCCGGCTTCCTGGTGCTGCGGGCGATGGCACGGGCAACATCGAGGCCGGACACTGCGGGCATGTGGATGTCCAGGAACACGGCGTCGACGGATTCGCTGGTGAGGGCCCGGAGCGCCTCGGAACCGGAGGAAGCGCGGTGAATGGTGCCGATGCGGTCGTCCCTGCCCAGCAAGTAGGCCAGTTCCTCCACGGCGGGTAGCTCGTCGTCGGCGACGAGGACATTAATCATGCACCAAGACTAGCCGCCGGACGGCGCCAAAATCATGGACCCGGGTTCAGGCGTCGTGGCCCGGCTGGGACTTTGGTACCCGCAGGGTGATCAGGGTCCCCTCGCCGGGTGCGGTCTCTATGACCAGGCCGTGCTGGTCCCCGTAGACCTGGCGGAGCCGGGCGTCCACGTTGCGCAACCCCACATGGTCCCCGTCCCGGTGCCCGGCAAGCATGGACTGGAGCTCGGCAGGATCCATCCCCACGCCGTCGTCCTCAATGGTCACCTCCGCAAAGGCGCCCGAATCGTTGGCGGTAATGCTGATGTGGCCGGCGCCTTCCTTGGCCTCAAGGCCGTGCCGCACAGCGTTTTCCACCAGGGGCTGCAGGCTGAGGAACGGAATGACCGTGCCCAGCACCTCGGGTGCGATGCGCAGGCTGACCTGCACCCGCTCCCCGAACCGGGCCCGTTCCAGCAGCAGGTACCTGTCAATGCAGCGCAGTTCCTCGGCAAGGGTGGTGAAGTCACCGTGCCGCCGGAAGGAGTACCTGGTGAAGTCCGCAAATTCCACCACCAGCTCACGGGCCCGCTCCGGGTCCGTGTTGATGAAGGAAGCGATGGCGTTCAGGGAGTTGTAGATGAAATGCGGGCTGATCTGGGCCCGCAGGGCGCGGACTTCGGCTTCCATCAGCAGGGTCCGGGATGCATCCAGTTCTGCGAGTTCCACCTGGACAGCCACCCAGTCGGCCACTTCGCTGGTGGCACGCACCAGCCCGGCGCCTGCCGACGGGGCAAACGCCGCCACCGCGCCCACCACCCGCGAGCCGGCGCGCACCGGTGCGATGACGGCGGCCAGGGCTCCGGACGCGGGCTCGGCACCCAGTTCCCGTGCCTGCAGCACGGTGGTGCGCCCACCGGTCAGGACATCGGCGGCCAGTCCCATCAGCAGCGGTTTCAGTTCCTCCGCCGCCCCGTCCCAGGCCAGGACGCCCGCTGTGTCCGTGATGGCCAGCGCATCGCAGCCCAGCAGGGAGCGTAACTGCTTGCTCGCTTTGGCTGCCCCTGCCGGATTGAGCCCGGTGCGCAGGTGCTGCCCGGCCCGGGAGGCCGCGTGCAGGGTTTTGTAGGTGGCCTGCTCGGCGTCGGTGCCCAGTTCGCGGAAGGAGCGCAGAAGTTTGATTCCCACCCCAACGACGACGGCGATTGCCAAGGCGATGACCGCAACCGCGGCGGCAGTCAGGAGGGGGGAGTCCGGCATGCTGCCAGCGTAGCGTCGGCTGCCGTTAGGCGCAGCATCGTGACCGTTGGGCGACCGTTCAGGGCAACTTTATGGAATGGGGCCCTGGGCGCGGGCACAGTGATTGCAGTCACATTGGCGGCACCCTGCACGCAGGACCGGCTGGCTGGTGGACCAGTCAAACTCTCAATGAGGAGGAATGATGGGTAATGATGCCCGGACTCCGGACGCAGCGGCGTCCGTGGACTTCGAAGAAGTCCAGTCGACGGCGCGGTTCCAGGAACTGCGCAAACGTCACCGTAGCTTTGTATTTCCCATGGCCGTAGTCTTCCTGCTGTGGTATTTCGCGTACGTTCTGTTGGCAGACTACGCAGTCGGTTTTATGTCCACCAAGGTGTGGGGAAATATCAACATCGGCCTGATTCTGGGCCTCCTGCAGTTCATCTCGACGTTCGCCATCACCGGCTGGTATGTCAGCTACTCCAACCGGAAGCTTGACCCCATTGCAGCGGAGATCCGCCACGAAATCGAAGGCCACGAATTTGATAAAGACGGCAACCGCGTGACTGGAGTTAACAAATGATCGGGATCGCCACCTCAGTTGACGTCGCTCAGCTCAAGGAAACCACGCTCCTCAACATGGGCATCTTCGGCCTTTTCGTGGCCGTCACCATGGTGATCGTGCTCCGGGCCAGCCGGAACAACAAAACAGCCGCGGACTACTACGCGGCCGGCCGCTCCTTCACGGGTTCCCAGAACGGGACCGCCATCGCCGGCGACTACCTTTCCGCAGCCTCCTTCCTGGGCATCACCGGGGCCATCGCCGTGAACGGCTACGACGGCTTCATGTACTCCATCGGCTTCCTGGTGGCGTGGCTGGTTGCCTTGCTGCTGGTGGCCGAACTGCTCCGCAACACCGGCAAATTCACCATGGCCGATGTCCTCTCCTTCCGGCTCAAGCAGCGGCCCGTCCGCATCGCGGCCGCCATTTCCACCCTGGCCGTCTGCTTCTTCTACCTGCTCGCCCAGATGGCCGGCGCCGGCAGCCTGATCGCGCTGCTGCTGGGCATCAGTGACTGGGGCGGCCAGTCCCTGATCATCATCGTGGTCGGTGCGCTCATGATCACGTACGTTCTGATCGGCGGCATGAAGGGCACCACCTGGGTCCAGATCATCAAGGCCATCCTGCTTATCGCCGGTGCCGCGGTCATGACGTTCTGGGTGCTGGCCATTTACGGCTTCAACCTCTCAAACCTCCTCGGTGCAGCGGTTGAAACCTCCGGCAACCCGGCCGTCCTGAACCCGGGCCTGCAGTACGGCAAGACCGAAACCTCGAAGCTGGACTTTATGTCCCTGGGCCTTGCACTGGTCCTCGGCACAGCGGCCCTGCCTCACGTCCTGATGCGCTTCTACACGGTGCCCACGGCCAAGGAAGCCCGCAAGTCAGTGGTCTGGTCCATCTGGCTGATCGGCCTGTTCTACCTGTTCACCCTGGTCCTGGGTTACGGTGCGGCGGCACTCGTGGGTGCTGACACCATCAAGTCCGCTCCGGGCGGGGTCAACTCCGCGGCGCCGCTGCTGGCCTTCCACCTCGGCGGCCCGCTCCTGCTCGGCTTCATCTCGGCCGTAGCCTTCGCGACCATCCTCGCCGTCGTTGCCGGCCTGACCATTACGGCGGCCGCATCCTTCGCCCACGACATCTACGCCAACGTCATCTCCAAGGGGAAGGCCGACGCCGACACCGAAGTGAAGGTGGCGCGGCGCACCGTTGTGGTCATCGGCATCCTCGCCATCCTGGGCGGCATCCTCGCCAACGGACAGAATGTGGCCTTCCTGGTAGCTCTTGCGTTCGCCGTTGCGGCTTCGGCAAACCTGCCCACGATCGTTTACTCCCTGTTCTGGCGGCGGTTCACCACCCAGGGTGCGGTGTGGAGCATGTACGGCGGCCTGGGCTCGGCCATCATCCTGATCATCTTCTCGCCCGTTGTCTCCGGCTCGGCGACGTCCATGATCAAGGACGCCCACTTCGCCATCTTCCCGCTCAGCAACCCGGGCATTGTCTCGATTCCGCTGGCGTTCTTCCTCGGCTGGCTCGGCACCGTGCTGGACAAGAAGCGCGAAGACACGGCCAAGCAGGCCGAAATGGAAGTACGGTCCCTCACCGGAGTCGGTGCGGAAAAGGCCGTGGACCACTAACAGCAGGCAAGCGAACGACGGCGGCCCGGAAGCCGCCGTCGTACGTTGTGGAAAGGCCCGCAGCCCCTTCGGGGGCCGCGGGCCTTTTACTATGCCTTGGGCCCTACGCCTTGGGCTTGATCTTGATGTTGATCATCTTGAGTTCGTCAGCACCTTCGAAGCGGTAGACAAGGTCGATGTTCTTTCCGTCGTTGCACGAAATCAGGCCCGCCACATCAGCTGCCTTGGTTCCGTTCTCCGTGCTGGCCTTAACCTCGTTGTAGGTGGGCTTGCAGGAGTTGTCCATTTCGAGAGTTTTGATGCCGGCGATGAACGCCTCCTTCGTCACCTGCTTCTGCAGCGCAGGATCCAAGTACTCGTCATAGGCCTTGGAGGTGTCGCCGGCGATGACCAGTTTGGTGAAGTCGTCCGCAAGGCTCCGGGCATGGTTGGTGGGGCCGGCCACCACGTTGGCCAGGATCACTACACCGAGAATGACCAGCAGCAGGACGCCGCCCACCACACCCAGGATGGTCCAGAGCCGGCGGCGGCCGCGTGCAGGGGGCTGCTTACCGGGCAGCCCGAACGGTCCGTCGGCCGGCGGTGGCGGGGGAGTGCCGTACGGGCCCGGTGAGCCGTACGGGCCGGGGGTGCCTTGCTGTCCTGCCGCGGCGTGCTGCCCTGCCGCAACGTACTGCCCCGGCGCCGGATATGGTCCCGGGGTGCCGGGCTGAACAGGGGATTCGCCCTGACCGGGGGAGGCGGCCTGACCAGCCAGTGGTTGCTGCTGCGGACGTTGGGGCCAGGACGGCGGCTGGTGCGGTTCCTGGGGGTTGCTCACATCGAGCCTTTCCGGCAACGCGGTGGCACTGCCTTTTTGCTGGGGCCGCTGGGCGGTACCCACGGATCTACCTTGGAACAGCCTATAGCCCTGCCCTCGGCGCGGGCGTCGGCGACCGTTTCAGGGACACCACCGGGATCAGGTTTCCGGGGCCTGGCTGTCCTGCCCGTCCGCGGATCCCCGGTCCAGCAGCGGCTGGATGCGGAAGGGAATGAGTTCGCCCATGGCCAGGGCGGTGTCGGTGCGGTCCACGCCGTCGCACGCCAGGATCTTCCCGTTGATCCGGAAGAGGTCTTCGGCGTCCAGGGCAACCACCCGTAGGAGGAGGTCGGCGGAGCCGGTCAGGCCATACCCTTCGAGTATCTCCGGGATGCCGGCCAGGTCGTGGGCCAACTGACCCAGCTTCTGCTGCTGGACATGGACCGAGATGAAGGCCATCAGCGGATACCCCAGCGATACCGGGTTGATCCGTCGCTCGAAGGACAGGAAGGCGTGTTTTTTCTCCAATTGGGCCATGCGGGCCTGCACGGTGTTCCGGGAGAGCCCCAGCTTCTGGGCCAGCGCCACCACCGTGCGCCGCGGGTCGCCGGCCAAGGCTGAGAGCAGCCGGGTGTCGGTGCCATCCAAGGGGTGCATAATGCGCAACATTAGCACGATGAAGCTGACCCCAACAGGGCATTCTGCTCAGTATTAGCGCCAGCAGTTGTACCCATTGAACATTGTGAGTAGGGTCACAATTATCCGGGGCAACGGCGCCCGGGCGGTCGGCAGCAGGCGGGACCACAAGTCTCCACGCTCCGGTCAAACGACGTGAGAAGGTTGCGTGCCAACGTGTCTACAGACGAAACGGGCCAGGGCGGGACAACGGTGGGAGTTGCCGCCGGCGGGACGGAAGACCATCACGGATCAGGCAGGAACCTGATCCAGCTGATCACCCCGGAGGGGGAGCGGATCAGCCATCCGGAATTCGATCCCTGGGTCAAAGACATCGGGGATGAACAGCTGTGTTCCCTGTTTGAGGACCTGACGGTTATCCGGCGGATCGACGTGGAAGCCACGGCGCTCCAGCGTCAGGGGGAGCTGGGCCTGTGGCCGCCATTGCTGGGCCAGGAGGCTGCCCAGGTAGGATCTGCCAGGGCGCTCCGCAGCGACGATTTCATTTTCTCCAGCTATCGGGAAAACGGCGTGGCCTACTGCCGCGGCGTTGGGCCGACGGACATTCTGCGGGTATGGCGCGGCAACGCCTCCAGCGGCTGGGACCCGTACACGGTCAACATGGCCACCCCCCAAATCATCATCGGTGCGCAGACACTGCATGCCACCGGATACGCCATGGGCATCCAGAACGACGGCGCCGACTCGGTGGCGGTGACCTACTTCGGCGACGGCGCCACGAGTGAAGGTGACGTCAACGAGGCCATGGTCTTCGCGGCGAGCTTCCAGGTGCCGGTGGTTTTCTTCTGTTCCAACAACCACTGGGCCATCTCGGAGCCCGTGCGGCTGCAGTCCCACGTGCAGCTCGCGGACAGGGCCGCGGGATTCGGCATTCCCAACCTTCGCGTGGACGGCAATGACGTGCTGGCGGTCATGGCCGCCACGCGCGTGGCGTTGGACCGGGCCCGGCATGGCGGAGGACCCACGTTCATCGAGGCGGTCACCTACCGGATGGGCCCGCACACCACCGCTGATGATCCCACCCGCTACCGTGACGCCAACGAACTTGAGGACTGGGCCGCGAAGGACCCCATTGAGCGGGTCAAAGCCCTCCTGGACCGGAAGGGCCTGTATACGGACCAGTTCCAGCAGCACATCAGGGAAAAAGCGGATCAGGTGGCCCGCGAACTCCGGGCAGGCTGCATCGGCATGCCCGAGCCGGAACCCCTGGACGTCTTCAAGCACGTGTACAGCTCACCCAACTCATGGCTGGACCGGCAGCAGGACCACTACGCCCGCTATCTTGCTTCCTTCGGTGACCCCGCAGAAGCCGCTTCCCAGGAAGGTGCACGCTGATGACCCAGATGACCTTTGCCCGTGCCATCAATTCCGGCCTGCGCAAATCACTCGAAGACGATCCCAAAGTCATCCTCATGGGCGAGGATATCGGCACCCTCGGCGGCGTCTTCCGCGTGACCGACGGGCTGCAGAAGGACTTCGGCAAACATCGCGTGGTGGACACGCCGCTGGCTGAATCCGCCATTGTCGGGACGGCGGTCGGTCTCGCCTACCGGGGCTACCGGCCGGTGGTGGAAATTCAGTTCGACGGTTTCATCTATCCTGCCTTCGACCAGATCGTCAGCCAGGTGGCCAAGATGCACTACCGCACCCTGGGCACGGTGAAGATGCCCATCACCATCCGCGTCCCCTTCGGCGGCGGCATCGGTTCGCCCGAACACCACTCCGAGTCGCCCGAGGCGTACTTCACCCACACCTCCGGCCTGCGGGTGGTCGCCGTCTCCAATCCGCAGGACGCCTACACCATGATCCAGCAGGCCATCCGGTGTGATGATCCCGTTCTGTTCTTCGAACCCAAACGCCGCTATCACGACAAGGGCGACGTGGACGAGGGCCTGCACCTGCCAAACGCGCTGCCCATGGACACGGCCAGCGTCCTCACCGAAGGCACCGACGTCACCCTGGTGGCTTACGGCCCCCTGGTGAAGACTGCCCGGGACGCCGCCACGGCGGCAGCCGACGAGGGGATCTCCATCGAGGTCATCGACCTGCGCTCGCTGGCTCCGGTGGATTACGCCACCGTGGAAAAATCCGTCCGGAAGACAGGGCGGCTGGTCATCACCCACGAGGCCGGCCAGTCCGGGGGGCTCGGGGCGGAAGTGGCCGCCAGCATCACCGAACGCTGCTTCTACCATCTCGAAGCAGCACCTGTCCGCGTCACCGGGTTCGACGTCCCCTACCCGTACTCCAAGGTGGAAATGCATCACCTGCCCGGGCTGGACCGGATCCTCGACGGCGTGGACCGGGCACTGGGCCAGCCCAACTCGCTCAGCGGGCTGGAAGGATGAGTGCCACCATGATCAAGGAATTCAGGCTCCCGGACCTGGGTGAAGGCCTGACGGAATCCGAAATCGTCAGCTGGAAGGTGGGCGTGGGGGACACCGTCAGCCTGAACCAGGTGATTGCCGAGGTTGAAACGGCAAAGGCGGTGGTGGAGTTACCGTCCCCCTTCGCCGGCGTCGTTACCGCCCTCCACGAGCAGCCGGGCACGGTGGTGGAAGTCGGGAAGCCGATCGTCTCCTTTGAAGTACCGGACGACGCCGGCGGGTCACCTGCGGCGGCCTCCCCGCCCGAGGCGGAAGCCCCCAAACGGCAGGCCAACCTCGTGGGGTACGGCGCCGTCGTCGAAAGTTCAGGGCGTCCGGTCCGCCGGCAGCGCACCTTTGCGGCACCCGCGATGGAGCCTGCCCTGAGCAAAGCTGCCGGCTCCCCGGTGGCCGGGCAGGCCGGGACGCAGCCGTTCGACCGGCCGCGGTCCACGCCGCCGGTACGGAAGTTGGCCAAGGACCTCGGCGTCGAGCTGACGGCGATCCCCGGCACCGGGGCCCACGGGCTCATCACCAGGGAGGACGTGCGCAATTTCGTGGGCGGCGGCGACATTCCGGTGGCGGCGCGTCACCTGTCTGCGGTGGCCGACGCCGACGCCGGTGTTCCGGCAGGCCGGGCCGCCGGGCAGGACGGGCGGGAAGTCCGCACTCCCATCAAGGGGGTCCGGAAGTTCACGGCAGCCGCGATGGTTGCCAGTGCGTTCACTGCACCGCACGCCACGGAGTTCCTGACAGTGGACGTCACCCCCACCATGGACCTGCTGGCCAAGCTGAAAACGAGCCGGGCCTTTGCGGACCACAAGCTGACTCCGCTGACCGTGGTGGCCAAGGCGGTGCTGGTGGCGCTCCGGCGGAATCCGTCGCTGAACTCGCGGTGGGACGAGGCCAACCAGGAGATTGTGCAGTTCAATTACGTCAACCTTGGCATTGCCGCGGCGACGCCCCGGGGGCTCACCGTTCCCAACATCAAGGACGCCGACGCCATGTCCCTCCTGGACCTTTCCGGGGCGCTCACGAACCTGACGGAATCAGCCCGGGCCGGCAAGACCTCACCTGCCGACCTGGCCGACGGGACCATCTCCATCACCAACATCGGGGTCTTCGGGATCGACGCAGGCACCCCCATCCTGAACCCGGGGGAGGCTGCCATCCTGGCCGTGGGCGCAGTACGGAAGATGCCGTGGGAGTTCCAGGACCAGGTGGCCCTGCGCCAGGTTATGACCCTGAGCCTGTCCTTTGATCACCGCCTGGTGGACGGGGAGCAGGGCTCACGGTTCCTTGCCGACGTCGGCGCCATCCTCGCGGACCCCGGCATGGTGCTGACGATGGTCTAGGCAGCAGGTCCACAGCAACGCGGGGTCACGTTCCGCTCGATAATCCAACGTTATTGGGCAGGAAGCCCCGCGTTGCCGGATGGAACCCCCGGCCGGTCAGGAAGCGGGAGGAACGTCCACGGTCAGCGCCGCCAGCGCCATGCTCTCCAGCTGGGGGCGGGCCGTCCTGGGGGCGATCCTGCGTCCGTGGTTGCGTACCGAGTGCGGGGTGGAGTTGATCAGGCCGAAGGTGGCGTGTGCCCGCATCCGCAGGTCGGCAGCGTCCACGCCGGGATGCAGCCGGGACAGGGCTTCCACCCAGATTTCCACGTAGCTCCGCTGCAGCGTCCTGACCTCCGACTGATGCTGAGGCGTGAGATTGCTGAAGTCCCTGTCCTGGACGCGGATGACATCCGGCTTGCCCAGGGCAAAATCCACCTGAAACCTCACCAGCTTGCGGAGAGCCTCGAAGGGATCAGCCGTTTCGGCTGTCACACGGCGGCCGCCTTCCAGGAGTTCCCGGCTCACGGTCAGCAGCAGATCAGCCAGCACCGCCTGCTTGCCAGGGAAATGGCGGTAGACGGCCGGCCCGCTGACGCCTGCGGCGGCCCCGAGGTCCTCAAGCGACACCTTGTTGTAGCCGTCAACGGCAAAGAGTGACGCGGCGGCGTTCAGCAGGGCCTGGCGTCGGATCTCCTTGGCCTGGCTTCGCTGGGTTCCGGGAACGGTCTGGGTCCCGGGAGTTGCTTGGGTTCCCGGAGCGGCCTGGGCCCCGGTAGCTGCGTCAGCAGCAGGACCCGCTGCCTCCGGCCGGTCAGCGGCAGGAGGCGCGCCCGGCGGCGTTGGCTTGGCCGGCTGCGCAGGACGGCTGATGGTCACGGTTCCTCCTCGGACCTGCAGATCTTAGCAGCGCATCCATGTGTTGGACATCACAGTTAATAAAGACTAACCTAAATTTCAGTTACACAATACTAACCGAGTCGGTGCTCGCTGGCCCGCAGGGGACTTCAGGCAGCGGCTCTCATGGAACAGGATCGGACCGCGTCAATGGAGACCCTTGCCAGCCGGCTTGACGCCGCAAGTGACGCGTTTGCGGCCAACCGGGCGGCCCAGGTCGCCCTCGCCGGGGAACTTCGGGCCAGGCTCGCCCAGGTTGCCCTTGGCGGCCCCGCAGCATCCCGGGAACGCCATGTGGCCCGCGGAAAGCTCCTGCCCCGCGAACGCATCGACCGGCTGCTGGACAACGGCAGCCCCTTCCTCGAAATCGCGCCGCTCGCTGCCAACGGGATGTACAACGATGACTCGCCCGGCGCGGGCGTCATTACCGGAATCGGACTCGTGCACGGCCGGCAGGTCCTGGTCATCTCCAACGACGCCACCGTCAAAGGCGGCACCTACTATCCGATGACGGTCAAGAAGCACCTGCGTGCCCAGGAGGTGGCGCTGGAAAACCGGCTGCCGTGCATCTACCTGGTGGACTCCGGCGGAGCCTTCCTGCCCAAACAGGACGAAGTGTTTCCGGACAGGGAGCATTTTGGCCGGATCTTCTATAACCAGGCGAAGATGTCCGCCGCGAAGATCCCCCAGATCGCCTCGGTCCTGGGCTCCTGCACGGCCGGCGGCGCGTACGTTCCGGCGATGAGCGACGAGACGGTCATCGTCCGGAACCAAGGCACGATTTTCCTGGGCGGCCCGCCGCTCGTGAAGGCCGCGATCGGCGAGATCGTGACCGCCGAGGAGCTTGGCGGCGGCGAGGTGCATTCGAGGATTTCCGGGGTCACGGACCACCTGGCGGAGAATGACGAACACGCGCTGCAAATCATCCGCGACATCGTAGCCACACTCCCCAAACCGGCAGCCCCGGCATGGGATGTGGAAGCCGTCGTCGAGCCTGCTGCGGACGCCGGCGAGCTCTATGGAGCGGTGCCCACGGACGTCAACGCGCCCTATGACGTCCGTGAGGTCATTGCCCGGCTGGTGGACGGCAGCAGGTTCCACGAGTTCAAGAAGGAGTACGGCACCACCCTGGTCACCGGCTTCGCCCGGCTCCACGGACACCCCGTGGGGATCGTGGCCAACAACGGCGTCCTGTTCAGTGAATCCTCGCTCAAGGGCGCGCACTTCATCGAACTCTGCGACCAGCGTGGCATCCCCCTGATCTTCCTGCAGAACATCTCCGGGTTCATGGTGGGCAAGGACTCCGAGCAGGGCGGCATCGCCAAGAACGGCGCGAAGATGGTCACCGCCGTGGCCACGGCGCGGGTGCCCAAGCTGACCGTGGTGATTGGCGGGTCCTTCGGGGCGGGCAACTACTCCATGTGCGGGCGCGCCTACTCGCCGCGTTTCCTCTGGATGTGGCCCGCGTCCCGGATCTCGGTCATGGGCGGAAACCAGGCCTCCAGCGTGCTCGCCACCGTCAAACGGGACCAGTACGAAGCCCGCGGCGAGGAATGGCCGGCCGAAGACGAAGAGGCGTTCAAGGCCCCCATCAAGCAGCAGTACGAGGACCAGGGCAGCCCCTACTACTCCACTGCCCGCCTCTGGGACGACGGCATCATTGACCCGGCGGACACCCGCACCGTCCTGGGACTGGCGCTCGACGTCGTCTCCCGCACCCCCTTGCCGGAGACCTCCTTCGGCCTCTTCCGGATGTGACAGCCATGACCACTTCGCCAACTTCCCAGCAGCCCGCCCCGGCACCGAAACCGCTTTTCGGCACGGTCCTCGTGGCCAACCGCGGCGAGATCGCCTGCCGCGTGATCCGCACCCTGCGCGCCCTCGGCATCCGCTCCGTGGCGGTCTACAGCGATGCCGACGCCGGCGCCCGGCACGTGCGCGAGGCCGACCTTGCCGTGCGCATCGGACCCGCCGCCGCCGCGGAGAGTTATCTCAAGATTGAGGCGATCATCCAGGCCTGCCGCGACACCGGCGCAGACGCCGTTCATCCGGGCTACGGCTTCCTGAGCGAGAACGTCGACTTTGCCCGCGCCCTGGAAAAAGCCGGCATCACGTTCATCGGCCCCAACGTGGAATCCCTGAATGTGATGGGAGACAAGATCCGGTCCAAGAACCACGTGGCGGGCTACGGCGTGCCCGTGGTTCCGGGCATCGCCGAACCCGGGATGACGGACGCCCGGCTCATCGCGGCCGCGCCCGCCGTCGGCTTTCCGTTGCTGATCAAACCGTCCGCCGGCGGCGGCGGGAAGGGCATGCACATCGTGCAGCGGCCCGAGGAGCTTGAGTCCACACTGGCCACGGCCCGCCGGGTTGCCGCCAGCGCGTTCGGCGACGACACCCTGTTCCTGGAACGCCTGGTGACCACGCCCCGGCACATCGAGGTCCAGGTCCTCGCCGATAACCACGGCAACGTTATCCACCTCGGCGAGCGCGAGTGCTCCCTGCAGCGCCGGCACCAGAAGGTCATCGAGGAAGCCCCGTCTCCGCTGCTGGACGGGCTGAACGACGGCGGTGCCACCCGGGCGCGGATCGGCGAGGCGGCCTGCCAGGCGGCCCGCAGCGTCCACTACAGCGGGGCAGGCACCGTGGAATTCCTGGTCTCGGACGAGGCCCCCGATGAGTTCTTCTTCATGGAGATGAATACCCGGCTGCAGGTGGAACACCCGGTCACCGAAATGGTCACCGGCGTTGACCTCGTGGAATGGCAGGTGCGGATCGCCGCGGGTGAGGAACTCACCCTCCGGCAGGCCGACGTCGAACTTAACGGGCACGCCGTTGAAGCCCGCGTCTACGCAGAAATCCCGGAACGGAACTTTATGCCGTCGGCGGGCGAAGTTGTGCTGCTGGACGAGCGGGGCACCATCTTCACTGCCGTGGACGGTCCCGTTTCCTTCACCCCGGCGTCTGCTGACCCGGACATCCGGATTGACTCCTCGCTCCGTGAGGGGCTCGACATCTCCAGCGACTACGACCCCATGGTCGCGAAAGTGATTGCCTGGGGCCGGGACCGGACTGCGGCACTGGACAAGCTGGACACCGCCCTCTCGCGCTACACGGTACTGGGCATCGATACCAACGTTGAGTACCTGCGCCTGCTGATCAGTGACGCCGACGTCCGTGCGGGCCGGCTGGATACGGGCCTGATCGAACGCAGGATGCCGGACTTTACCTTCCGTCGGATCGGAGACGCCGAGCTCATTGCGGCAGCCGTGCAGTTCTGGGTGTTGGCTGAAGGGCCGTCCACCGTGGGATCACCCTGGGACACCACTCTGGGGTGGCGCCTTGGCTCGCCCGCGCCCTGGCGGATGAGCTTCGGCATTCCCGGCGGCGGGATTGCCGCCGTGGCCATCACCTGGCAGAGCAACCTGGAGGTGGGCCACGCGCTTGTCAGCGTCGATGACGGTCCCGCCCACAAGGTCGTGGTGATCGGCCTCTCCAGCGACAACGTCTACCTGGAAATCGACGGCGCCGAACTCCGCTACGCGCTGGGGAGTTCGTGGGAGGACTACCCGCCCCGCGGCATGCCGCGGACCGTGTATGTGGGCAACGGCGGGTGGTCCTGCCGGCTGGACGTGCTGACCCGGGAAACACGCCTTGCCCGTGTGCTCGCCGCCCTGGACCGCAAGGAAGGAACTGCTGATCCGGAGGTCCGTTCGCCGATGCCCGGCACGGTGGTCTCCGTCGCCGTCGGCAACGGCGACGCGGTCGAAGCCGGCCAAGTGCTCCTCTCGGTGGAGGCCATGAAGATGGAGCACCAACTGGTGGCCGAGGTGGCCGGCACAGTCCACACCACCGTCAAGGCCGGCGACCTGGTGAAGGCGGACCAGGTGCTGGCCACCATCCACGCCGTGGCCTCTGAGCCACCCGCGGACCCCATGACCAACACACTCAATGACCCAAACAACACAGGCGAGGGAGCCTAGCCATGCCGGATTTTGGACTTAGTGAGGAATACCAGGACCTCAGCGATACCGTCCGCGACTTTGCGGACAACGTGGTGGCACCCGGGTCCGCCAAACACGACGAGGAACACAGCTTCCCCTACGAAATCGTGAAGCAGATGGCGGAGATGGGCCTCTTCGGGCTGCCGTTCCCGGAGGAACACGGCGGCATGGGCGGTGACTACTTCGCCCTCGCGCTGGCCCTCGAACAGTTGGGCCGGGTGGACCAGTCCGTGGCCATCACCCTCGAAGCAGGCGTCTCCCTGGGCGCCATGCCTGTCTACCGCTTCGGCACCGACGCCCAGAAAGAGCAGTGGCTGCCGATGCTCGCCTCGGGCCAGGCGCTCGCCGGTTTCGGCCTCACGGAACCCGAAGCCGGCTCGGACGCAGGCGGCACCAAGACCCATGCCAGGCGTGAAGGCGGGCAGTGGGTGATCAACGGCAACAAGGAGTTCATCACCAACTCGGGCACGGACATCACCCGCCTGGTGACCGTCACCGCCGTTACGGGCCGGACAGAGCGGGCGGACGGCAGCGTCAAGAAGGAAATTTCCACCATCCTGGTGCCCACCGACACGGTGGGGTTCAAGGCGGAAAAGGCCTACAACAAGGTGGGCTGGAACGCCTCCGACACCCATCCGCTGACGTTGAAGGATGTCCGCGTGCCGGAGGCGAACCTGCTCGGTGCGGAAGGCCGCGGCTACGCCAACTTCCTCTCCATCCTGGACGAGGGCCGGATTGCCATCGCCGCGCTGGGCACCGGGGCAGCGCAGGGCTGCGTGGACCTGTCCGTGAAATACGCGAAGGAACGCAGCGCGTTCGGACAAAACATCGGCAAGCACCAGGCCGTCGCGTTCAAGATCGCCCGCATGCAGGCCAGGGCCCACACTGCCCGCCTGGCGTACTACGATGCCGCGGCCAGAATGCTCGCCGGCAAGCCGTTCAAGACCCAGGCGGCCATCGCTAAGATGGTCGCAGGTGAGGCAGCCATGGACAACGCGCGGGACGCCACCCAGGTGTTCGGCGGCTATGGCTTCATCAACGAATTCACCGTGGCGCGCCACTACCGCGACTCCAAGATCCTGGAGGTGGGGGAGGGCACCACGGAGGTCCAGCTGATGCTGATAGCCCGCGAACTCGGACTCTAGCAAGCCAGCTGGCTCCGGACCGCTACCACCGGCCGGGCCTGTCCAGACCCTTGAAAGGACCAACGATGATCAACAAGGTTGTTGCCAGCGCAGCGGAAGCCGTAGCCGACATCCCGGACGGTGCCTCGCTTGCAGTGGGAGGGTTCGGCCTGTGCGGGATCCCGGTGGCCCTCATTGATGCCCTGCACCAAAGCGGAACCAAGGACCTGGAAACGGTCAGCAACAACTGCGGTGTGGACGATTGGGGGCTAGGAGTCCTGCTGCGGGACGGCCGGATCCGGCGGACGGTAAGTTCCTATGTCGGCGAAAACAAGGAATTCGCCCGCCAGTACCTTTCCGGCGAGTTGGAAGTGGTGCTGACCCCGCAGGGCACCCTGGCCGAGAAGCTTCGCGCCGGGGGTGCCGGGATCCCGGCCTTCTATACAAAGTCGGGCGTGGGCACCCAGGTGTCCGAGGGCGGCCTGCCACAGAAGTACGACGCCGAGGGCGGGGTGGCGATTGCATCCGCCCCGAAAGAAGTCCGCACCTTCAACGGGGTTGACTATGTGCTGGAAGAGTCGCTGACACCCGATTTCGGGCTGGTGCACGCATGGAAGGGCGACCGGCACGGAAACCTGGTTTTCCACGCCACCGCGATGAACTTCAACCCGCTGTGCGCCATGGCGGGGCGGATCACCATCGCCGAAGTGGAGGAGCTGGTGGAGCCGGGCGAGCTGGATCCGGAGCACGTCCACGTTCCTGGCATCTTTGTCCAGCGGGTGGTGTTTGCACCGCACGGGGAGAAACGCATCGAAAAGCGGACCGTGTCCCTGGCCGCGCCGGTCACAGGAACAGAGCCGGCATCAGGAACTGAGCCGGCCACAGACACATCACAGGCAGGAGCATAGCCATGGAGTCCACCAGCCCGCAGGGAGCACCTCCCCGCCCCGAAGCCGTCCGCCCCGAATACCGGCGTGCCGCCGCCGGCCAGCCCGCCGGCACTGGCCCCGACACCAAAGGATGGACCCGCAACGAGCTCGCCGCCAGGGTTGCCCGGGAGCTCCGCAACGGCCAGTACGTCAACCTGGGTATCGGCATGCCCACGCTGATCCCCAACTACATCCCGGCCGGGGTGGAAGTGGTGCTGCACTCGGAGAACGGGATCCTCGGCGTCGGGCCGTATCCGGCGGAGGACGCCGTGGACCCGGACCTGATCAACGCCGGCAAGGAAACGGTCACCGTCAATAAGGGCGCGGCCTTCTTCGATTCCGCTGCGTCCTTCGGCATGATCCGCGGCGGGCACGTGGACGTTGCCGTGCTGGGCGCCATGGAGGTGGCGCAGAACGGGGACCTGGCCAACTGGATGATCCCGGGCAAGATGGTCAAGGGCATGGGCGGGGCCATGGACCTGGTGTTCGGCGCCAAGAAGGTGATCGTGATGATGGAGCACGTTGACCGCAATGGCCGCCCCAAGATCGTGGAAAAGTGCACCCTTCCGCTGACCGGCAAAGCCTGCGTGGACCGGATCATCACCGACCTCGCCGTGATCGACGTTGTCACCGACGGCGGCCGCTCCCGGCTGGTGCTGCGCGAACTTGCGCCCAATGTGTCGCTGGAAGAGGTTGCCGCGGCCACGGGCGCCGAGCTCTTCGAAGAGGACCAGGAGCTCACCGTATGACAAACCCCCGGGTGATTGAACAGCGGGGCCTGTACTTCGACGAACTCGAACAGGACGTGGTGTACGCGCACCGGCCCGGACGCACCGTGACCGAGGCGGACAATGTCCTGTTCACCACCCTCACCATGAACACCCAGGCCCTGCACCTGGACGCGGCCTGGAGCGCAGCCCAGCCTTTTGGCCAGCGCCTGGTCAATTCCATGTTCACGCTCTCCACCGTGGTGGGGCAGTCCGTGTCACAGCTGACCCAGGGCACCATCATCGCCCAGCTGGGCCTGACCGACGTGTCCTTTCCGCATCCGCTGTATCACGGCGACACGCTCTACACCGAGACCGTCATTACGGAGAAGCGGCTCTCGAACTCACGGCCCGGCCAGGGCATTGTGACCATGCAGCACACCGGCCGGAACCAGGAAGGCACCGTGGTGGCCCTGGCCACCCGGAGTTGCCTGATGTGGACCAAGGACGCTCACGGCAGCCCCACCACGGAGCCAAGCCGCGGCGAAAAGGGGACAATATCCCTATGACATTTGTGATGGGACCCGCCCTCCTCTTTTGCCCGGCCGACCGTCCGGAGCGGTACCAAAAGGCTGCCAGTCGCGCGGACGCCGTCATCCTGGACCTGGAAGATGCCGTGGCCCCCGCTGACAAGCAGCGTGCCCGCGGAGCCATCCTTGCCCAGCTCGGTACGGTTGGCGAAGGACCCGAACTGGATCCGAGCCGGACCATCGTGCGAATCAACCCCGCAGGGACCGAGGAATTCGGCAAGGACCTGCACTGCCTGGCGCACACACCGTACCGAACGGTCATGCTGGCCAAGACCGAGAGCGCGGAGCAACTGGAAGCCCTGCAGGACTACCACGTCATCGCCCTGTGCGAGACCGCCGCGGGAGTCCTGAACGCGCCCGCCATTGCGGCGGCACCCAACGTCGTGGCCCTGATGTGGGGTGCCGAGGACCTCCTCGCATCCCTGGGCGGGACGTCGAGCAGAAAGGACGACGGCGCCTACCGGGCCGTGGCGCTGCACGCCCGGTCCGCCGTCCTCCTCGCCGCCCGGGCTTTCGGAAAGGAAGCGGTGGACGCCGTCTACGTCAACATCCCCGACCTTGACGGACTCAAAGCGGAGGCCAGCGACGCCGTGGCCTCAGGTTTCAGCTCCAAGGCCTGCATCCACCCCACCCAGGCCAACGTGGTCCGCGGGGCCTACGCGCCCGATGACGCGGACGTTGCGGCTGCCCGGGAACTGCTCCGGGCCGCCGCCGCGGCAGGGTCCGGGGTCTTCCAGTTCAACGGACGCATGATCGACGGCCCCATCCTCAAACACGCCGAATCCACGCTCCGCAGGGCCGGCGCGAACGTCTAGGCACAGTACCCTGATCACCGCACACCCTGATCACCGCCGCCCGTGGGAACCACGCAGCGATAACGGTGGAATGGCCTCGTACAACAGCGTCCGCACCCAGCGTTCACCGGTCTCCCGGAACTCGGCGCGGGTTGCGAAGCGGTACAGGAAACTGTTGACGCGCACCCACCGTGGCGGTTCGCCGTCGAACGGGTCCTCACGAAGCAGCAGCAGGGTGCAGCGGTCCGCTTCGAGGAGTTTGCCGAGGAAGGCATAGAACCACTCTTCATGAACGGTGCGCAGTGGCAGGAACCACATCAGCCAGTCCAGGCGGAGGTGATACGGCGCCCACTGCCGCGGGAGCCGGCGGACGTCGCCGGGCTTGCCTTTGAACCCGTACTCGCGCCAGTCCGCGGCGTCGTCCGGCTCCGCATCCAGGGTGCCTTCCACCACGATCTCGATGCGGTGCTTCGTCACGGTGCCGAACGCACCGTACGTGTTCACCAGCTGCCAGCGGTTGAAGGCGGCATTCATCAGCTGACGTTGGGACACCAGGTTCCGCAGGGGCCAGTAACTGAGGACCACCAACAGCAACGTCACGGCCAGGCACATCGCCAGCCAGTACGTTGGATTTCCGCGCGATCCGGCCTCCCGGTCCCAGTCCAGCGGCAGGAACGGGAGCACGGCATGGGCCACCGGATCGCTGACGGCCGCGAAGGCCAGCACAATGGCCATCCAGTTTAGCCACGCAAAATTGCCGCTGGCCACCAGCCACAGCTGCGTAAAGATGACGATGCCGGCGGCGGCGGACGCCAGGGGCTGCGGGGCGAAGAGGAAAAACGGCACCACCAGTTGTGCAAAGTGGTTCCCCAGCACCTCCAACCGATGGAAGGGCCTGGGCAGCAGGTGCGCCTGCCGGCTCAGCGGACCGGGCATCGGCTGGGTCTCGTGGTGATAGTACAGCGCCGTCAGGTCGCGCCATTCCCGGCCGCCGCGGATCTTGATCATTCCGGCACCGAACTCCAGGCGGAACACCAGCCACACCAGCAGAAGCAGGATGGTCCGGGGCGGCTCTGTCTGGTCCGAGCCAAGGAACGCGACCGTGAAGCCGGCTTCCAGGAGCAGCATTTCCCAGCCGAAACCATAAAATGTCTGGCCTACGTTGACCACCGACATGTAGAGGAGCCACAGGCTTAGGAACGCGATCAGCGGGACCCACGGCGGGCCCAGCTGGGGGACACCGGCCACCAGCAGCGCCGAGACGGCAAGTCCTGCCGCGCAAACCCAGCGCAGCAGCCGGTCCGAGTAGCGCCAGCGGAAGAGGGTGGGCCGGCGCAACCGGCTGAAGCCTTCCAGGAACCGCGGAACCGGAAGCAGCCCGTGTTCGCCCAGCAGCGCCGGGAACTGGTTCAGGGTGGACAGGAACGCCACAAAATACAGCGCTGCAATGCCCCGCTGCAGCACCAGCCGAGCGAATTCATAGTCCGGCGCATCGAACCAGGAAACCCAGTCCACGCGATCAACGTTACGCCTGGCCCGCGTCCGCTCCTAGATCCGGACGGCAGCTCCGGACGGGGCCGGGCGTGCGGGATACTTAAGCCATGCAGCCTCGCAGAATCGTCCTCCTCGGATCCACCGGTTCCATCGGCACCCAGGCGATTGACGTCGTCGACGGCGCCCCGCACCTTTTCGAGGTCGTGGCGCTCAGCGCGGGCGGCGGGAACCTGGAGCTCCTGGCCCGCCAGGCGGTGCACACGGGGGCCGCCGCCGTCGGCATCGCCTCCGGAGACGCCCGGCAGCTGCAGGACCTGATCGCGGCCGCTGCCCGCATGGCGGGCCGCCAGGACTACCGGCCCGAAATCATCGCAGGCCCGGATGCCTCGGCGCGCATCGCGGCGGTGGAGGCTGACGTGGTGCTGAACGGCATCACCGGCTCCATCGGACTCGCCCCCACCCTCGCTGCGCTGAAATCCGGTGCAACGCTGGCGCTGGCCAACAAGGAGTCGTTGATCGTGGGCGGCGCACTGGTCAAGGCCGCGGCCCGCGAAGGCCAGATCGTCCCGGTGGACTCCGAACATTCAGCCATCGCCCAGTGCCTGCGCTCGGGCACAGCGGCCGAGGTGGAGAAGCTCATCCTCACGGCGTCCGGCGGCCCGTTCCGCGGACGCACACGGGAGCAGCTGCATGAGGTGACCCCGCAGGAGGCGCTGGCCCACCCCACCTGGGACATGGGCCTGATGGTCACCACAAATTCGGCCACCCTGGTCAATAAGGGCCTGGAACTCATTGAAGCCCACCTGCTGTTCGACGTGCCGCTGGACCGGATCGAGGTGGTAGTCCATCCGCAGTCCGTGGTCCACTCCATGGTCCAGTTCATTGACGGGTCCGTCATCGCCCAGGCCTCACCGCCGGACATGCGCCTGCCCATCGCCCTGGGACTCGGCTGGCCGGACCGGGTAGCGAAAGCGGCCGCCGCGTGTGACTGGACCCGGGCCACCAGCTGGACCTTTGAGCCCCTGGACACGGCCGCCTTTCCCGCTGTGGACCTGGCCAAGGACGCAGCCAAACAGGGGAGCACCTACCCGGCCGTCTTCAACGCGGCCAACGAAGAAGCCGTCCTGGCCTTTCACGCCGGGCGGATCCGCTTCACCGATATCGTGGACACCATCGACGCTGTCCTCAGCGAACACCCAGGATCCTCGGAGCTGACCCTTGACTCAGTGCTGGATGCTGAGAACTGGGCACGAACACGCGCCCACGAACGTTTGGCAGTAAGCAGTCTCTAGGAAGCAGCAGATCCACGCATGAGCCCCATCCTCCTCTTTATTCTCGGCGTCGTCTTTGTGGCGATTGGCATTGCCGTGTCCATCGCGCTGCACGAAGTGGGGCACCTGGTGCCCGCCAAGCTGTTCAAAGTACGCGTCACCAAATACATGATCGGCTTCGGCCCCACGCTGTGGTCCAAACGGAAAGGCGAAACCGAATACGGGGTCAAGGCCATCCCGCTGGGCGGCTACGTCTCCATGATCGGCATGTACCCGCCCAACAAAGAGGACGGGACGGTGCGGCCCTCCAGCACCGGCATGTTCCAGACCCTCGCCACCGAAGCCCGCTCCATGGCCCATGAAGAAGTCGGCCCGGAGGACGGGAACCGCGTGTTTTACCGCCTGCCCGTCTGGAAAAAAATCATCGTGATGCTCGGCGGTCCGGCCATGAACCTGCTGATCGGCGTGGTGC
Organism: Pseudarthrobacter sp. IC2-21; assembly: GCF_034048115.1. Lineage (NCBI taxonomy): Bacteria > Bacillati > Actinomycetota > Actinomycetes > Micrococcales > Micrococcaceae > Pseudarthrobacter > Pseudarthrobacter sp. IC2-21. The sequence continues at coordinate 1,471,929 of NZ_CP139145.1, forward strand.
TGACGGCGGTGCTGCTCATGGGCTTCGGCATGGCCACGGCCACCACCACCATCTCTGACGTATCCAAGTGCCAGGTTGCGGCCGGCCAGACCGTGGATCCCAATTCCGCGGACTGCCAGCTGACTCCCGCCGCCGCAGCCGGGCTCCTGCCCAATGACGTGGTCACCTCCTTCGACGGGAAAGCGGTCACCAGCTGGGACCAGCTGACCGAATGGATCCGGGCATCCGCCGGCCGGGAAGTCAGCATCACCGTGGAGCGCAACGGCGCCCCGGTCACCACCACTGTCACCCCGGTGCTGTCCGCCCGTCCCGTCGTCGGCGTTGACGGCCGGCAGGCCAAGGACGACACCGGCAAGCTGCTGTACCAGGACGTCGGCTTCCTCGGCATCGGTGCGCAAACCGCGTTGGTTCCCCAGCCGGCGTCGTCCGTCCTGCCCATGGCGGGGGAGAACATCCGGCAGGTTGCCGGGGTCATCCTCAACCTGCCCGCCCGGGTGGTGGGCGTAGCCAAGGCCGCTTTCAGTGAGGAACCGCGCGATCCCAACGGTCCCATCAGCGTTGTGGGCGTGGGCCGCGTGGCCGGTGAAGTGGCAGCCATGGAAGAGGTTCCCCTCCAGTCCCGGATTGCCACCCTGGTAGGGCTGCTGGCCGGTCTGAATTTCGCGCTCGCGGTCTTCAACCTGGTCCCGCTGCTGCCGCTTGACGGCGGCCACGTTGCGGGCGCGCTGTATGAAGGGGCCCGCCGCCGGGTGGCCAAACTGTTCGGCAAACCGGACCCGGGAGCTTTCGACATCGCCAAGCTGCTCCCCGTCACGTATGTGGTGGCCGCCCTGCTGATGGGCATGAGCGTGCTGCTGATCTACGCAGACATTGTGAAGCCGGTCAATCTCTTCGGTTGAGTTTGCCCGCGCCTGCGGCCGCTTGGTCACGGCGGAGGTGATTCGGAAATATCAGCTCATTCTGACTGATAGGGAATAATCAGCCATTGATGATTGATTATTTGTCGTCACCTCCGTACGGTTGAAGCATGTACGTACTGACCATCGACCAGCGCAGCAGCAGCACGGACGTGGACCGGGTCCCTGACCTGATCGCCGCCCTGCGCAGCCTCACGCCGGTTCCGTTTGAAAGGTCGGTGGGCGACGAACTCCAAGGTGTCGTCGAAGCGGCTGCCGATGTTGTGGACATCGCCCTCCATGCTCTCCGCGACGGGCACTGGTACGTCGGAATCGGGATCGGCGAGGTCCGGCTCGCTCCCGGGGCAAGTCCGAGGGAGGGAAGCGGAAGCGCCTTTGTCGCAGCCCGACACGCGGTGGACAACGCCAAGGGCGCAGCGGCCCAGGTCCCGTTGTCAGTGGTGCCCGGCAGTATTGGACGTGGCCGGCCCCTCCCGGCCGATGCCGGGGAAGGAATTATGAGCAGCGCAAACGCCGAAGCGGTGCTCCGCCTGATAGGACGCGTCGTGCAGCAGCGAACGCCGGCGCAGTGGCGGGTGGTGGATCGGCTGCGGGCCCTCGGCGGCGGCGATATCCGTCATGGCAGCCAGAAGCAGGTGGCCCGGGAGCTGGGGATTTCCGAGCAATCCGTGAGCCGTGCCCTGCTCAGGTCCGGCTGGCAGGAAGAATGGGCTGCGCGGCCGGCGGCAGCCATGCTCCTCGAATACGCCCACAACTACGTACTGGCGCTTTCCCGCCCCGCCAAAGGAGAACGGTGAACGCACTCTGGATCGCAGTGGCACTAGTGGTGGCCGGATTTGTCGGCTGGCCGGTGACCTGGCTGGTGTTCCGGCTGGCCAGGACCATCGATGACAAGGCCGACGCAGCCGGCAGGGAACAGGCAGCCGACGATGCTTCCGGCCAGGATCCGTCGGCGGACGTCACGGTGGACGCCCCGCTGCCGGCTGACCCGCCAACGCTGACCTCAGCAGGCCCCGTACAGGGCCAGGAGGAACGCGGGCAAAGTGTGGACGGCGAGCTGACAGCTGCTGGCGGCAGGCCGCCGTCGGACGTTCCCCGTCCCGAAGGCGCGGGGCAGGTGACCCCCGGCCGGCCCGCTTCCGGCCAGCGCATCCTGCGCGGCGGGGCGATCATCGGCGTCCTGGAACGCCTGGGCGTTGCTGTGGCCATCCTCACAGGGCAGCCGGTGGCCATCGCCTACATCGTGGCCATCAAAGGCCTGGGCAGGTTTGCCGAGCTGAAGGAAACACCCGTGGCCGCAGAACGGTTCATCATTGGAACGCTCACCTCCATGCTGTGGGCAGCCGGCACGGCGGCCATCGTCAAGGTCTACTTCCTGAACTAATGCCCGGATCGGTGGCGGTGCGCCGCGGGGGATAGGCTGTCCTTATGACTGTTTTTGCCGTTGAGTATGTGTACGCCGCCGATTCCACCGCGGCCCGTGATGAACACCGTCCTGCGCACCGCGCCTGGCTGGCAGGCCTGGCGGACGACGGCCAGTTGCTGACCAGCGGACCCTACGGTGACGGGGCGGGCGCCCTGCTGATCTTCAAGGTCGAGGACGAAACCAGGCTCAACGACCTGCTGAAGCGGGACCCTTTCGCCGAAGCCGGGACCATCGCCGGTATCCGCACTACCGAATGGACGCCGGTCATCGGCATCCTCGCCCAGCACGCGTCCTGATTCGCGGACCACTCTTCCTTCCGAAACACCTACCCAAGGAGTCCATGTGACCTCGGTCAGCCTGGGAATGCCGTCAGCACCGCCGCCCGTCCTCGCCCCCCGCCGTAAGACGCGCCAGATCAAAGTGGGCTCGGTCGGCGTCGGCTCGGACTCGCCCATCAGCGTGCAGTCCATGACCACCACCCCCACCACCGACATCAACGCCACGCTGCAGCAGATAGCGGAACTCACCGCCTCGGGCTGCGACATTGTGCGCGTCGCCTGCCCGTCGGCCGATGATGCGGAGGCCTTGCCCATCATTGCGCGCAAGTCCCAGATCCCCGTCATCGCGGACATCCATTTCCAGCCCAAGTACGTGTTCGCCGCGATCGAGGCCGGCTGCGCGGCGGTGCGCGTGAACCCGGGCAACATCCGCAAATTCGATGACCAGGTCAAGGAAATCGCCCGCGCGGCCAAGGACCACGGCACGTCCATCCGCATCGGGATCAACGCCGGTTCGCTGGAGCCGGGCATCCTCAAGAAATACGGCAAGGCTACGCCCGAGGCGCTCGTTGAGTCGGCAGTCTGGGAAGCGTCGCTGTTCGAAGAGCACGGCTTCCACGACTTCAAGATCTCCGTCAAGCACAACGACCCCGTGGTGATGGTTGCTGCGTACGAAATGCTCGCGGAGAAGGGCGACTGGCCGCTGCACCTGGGCGTCACGGAGGCCGGCCCGGCCTTCCAGGGCACCATCAAATCCGCCACCGCCTTCGGTGCCCTGCTGTCCCGTGGCATCGGCGACACCATCCGGGTTTCGCTCTCCGCCCCGCCGGTGGAGGAGATCAAGGTGGGCAACCAGATCCTCCAGTCCCTGAACCTGCGTCCGCGGAAGCTCGAGATTGTCTCCTGCCCGTCCTGCGGCCGCGCCCAGGTGGACGTCTACACCCTGGCCGAGCAGGTCACCGCCGGCCTGGAGGGCATGGAGATTCCGCTGCGCGTGGCCGTGATGGGCTGTGTGGTGAACGGGCCCGGGGAAGCCCGTGAAGCAGACCTGGGCGTGGCGTCCGGTAATGGCAAAGGACAGATCTTTGTGAAGGGCGAAGTCATTAAGACTGTGCCTGAGAGCCAGATTGTTGAGACACTGATCGAAGAAGCCATGCGCATAGCCGAGGAGATGGGGGAGGCCGATGGCGAAGATGCTGTCAAGGGTAGCCCCGTGGTTAGCGTCTCATAAGGAGGGCGCCGCGCCGGAGGGGCTGGTTGTCCGTTCCCTCTCCGGTGCGGATACCCCCGCCCTGCGGCGCCTTGCCGAGCAGGATCCCGTAGCGAACGTGTTTATGCTGGCCCACCTGAAGGCGGTCGGTTCCGCGGCACCGACCACCGGCGGCGCCACAGTGTTCGGCGTGTTCGACGACGGCGTCCTGCTGGGCGCGTGCTGGGCCGGGGCCAACCTTGTCCCGGTGGAGCTGGACCCGGAGTTCGCCGGGGTGGTGGCCGAAGCGGCCAGCGCGTCGGGCCGCCGCTTCGCGTCGGCCTTTGGCCCCGCCGACGCGGTCCTGGCCCTCCACACCGAGCTGGCTGCGCTGGGGCATGCAGCCCACGAAGTGCGGGATGAACAGCCGCTGATGACGATTTGCGGGCCTCCCGAAGTCACGCCCAACTCCCATTTGGAGCTGGGGCGCCTGGCCGACTTCGAGCGTATCCTGCCGGCCTGTGCGGCCATGTTCGAGGAAGAGGTGGGCTACTCACCGTTCCTGGGCGGCAAGGAATTCTACAGCCGCCGCGTGGAGGGCCTCATCCGGCAGGGCCATTCGTTGGCGCACGTCAACGACTCCGGCGAGGTGGTCTTCAAAGCGGAACTCGGAGCCGTCACCGCCGAAGTCACCCAGATCCAGGGTGTGTGGATGAACCCTGAGTACCGCGGCCAGGGTCTGAGTGCCGGCTACATGGCGGCCGTGGTGGAAAAGGCGCGGGCACTGGCCCCGGTGACCAGCCTGTACGTCAACGGTTTTAATCTCCGGGCCCGGTCCACGTACGAGCGGGTGGGCTTCAGCCAGGTCGGAACGTTCGCCACGGTTCTGTTCTAGGGGCCGGCAGCCCCGCCGAAGTGGCGCTCATCACCTTCAAATGGAGAAACCCCTTGTCAACGGGGCCGCCATCCCATAGGTTCGATCTAGCTGCGCTGGAGTGGGTGGGCGGTCTCACCAGTCCTCACCAGTATCTAAGCGTCAACGGCCGTAGAGCCACGCCCGGATGCAATGACCAGCCGTTTACGGCCAGGGGCTTTGCGTTACCAGGCGTGGCTCTATTGCGTCCGCCCGCCAGCGGCCTGCGCCTCCTCCGCCAAGCGGGTGGTGGTTTGCCGGTAGATTAGTACCCAGACTAATTGCCCGGCTGTCCTTCCCGGCAGCCATTCCCCCAGAAACGGATACCCGCCCGTGGTCACACGACTGTCCCAGCTTTTCCTGCGCACACTCCGAGAAGATCCCGTCGACGCCGAAGTGGCCAGCCACCGGCTCCTGGTCCGGGCCGGCTACATCCGGCGCGCGGCGCCGGGCATCTACACCTGGCTTCCGCTCGGGCTCAGCGTGCTGCGCAAGGTTGAAGCGGTCATCCGTGAGGAGATGGCCGCGATCGGCGCCCAGGAAGTGCACTTTCCGGCCCTTTTGCCCCGGGAACCCTACGAGGCCACCAACCGCTGGACGGAATACGGCGAAGGCCTGTTCCGGCTCCAGGACCGCAAGGGTGCCGACTACCTGCTGGCGCCCACCCACGAGGAAATGTTCACCCTCCTGGTCAAGGACCTGTACTCCTCCTACAAGGACCTGCCGCTGAGCCTGTACCAGATCCAGAACAAGTACCGCGATGAGGCACGGCCGCGCGCAGGCCTGCTGCGCGGCCGCGAATTCATCATGAAGGACTCCTACTCCTTCGACATTGACGACGCCGGCCTGGACGCCAGCTACGCGGCCCACCGCGCCGCCTACATCCGCATCTTCGAGCGGCTGGGCCTTGAAGTCATCCCCGTGGCGGCCACCGCCGGCGCCATGGGCGGTTCCAAGAGCGAGGAATTCCTGCACCCCACCGAGGTGGGCGAGGACACCTTCGTTCGCTCCGCCGGCGGCTACGCTGCCAACGTTGAGGCCGTCACCACCGTGGTGCCCTCGGACATCGACTACAGCGGCGCCCCCGCCGCCGAGGTCCTGGACACCCCGGACACGCCCACCATCGACACCCTGGTGGCGTCCGCCAACCAGATCGCTCCCCGCTCCGAGGCCGACGGCGGCGCCTGGACCGGCGCCGACACGCTCAAGAACGTGGTCCTCGCCGTCACCCTGCCCACCGGGGAACGCCAGCTGGTCGTCATCGGCCTGCCGGGCGACCGGGGCGTGGACCTCAAGCGCGTGGAAGCCAACATCGGTTCCTTCCTGCCCATCGCCGGCGAGATCGGACTGGAAGCGGCCAACGACGAGGACCTCAAGAAGCAGCCGCTCATCGTCAAGGGCTACCTCGGCCCCGGCCTGACGCTCGACGAACCCCTGCTGGGCACCGAAAGCTCCACCAAGCTCCTGTACCTCGTGGATCCCCGTGTGGTCAGCGGCAGCGCCTGGATCACCGGCGCCAACGAGGCCGGCAAGCACGTATTCGGCCTCGTGGCCGGCCGCGACTTCGGCTGGGACGGCGTGATTGAGTGCACCGACGTCCGCGAAGGCGACCCGGCTCCGGACGGCTCCGGCCCGCTGGAACTGGCCCGCGGCATCGAAATGGGCCACATCTTCCAGCTCGGCCGCAAGTACGCCGAAGCCCTCGAGCTCAAGGTCCTGGACCAGAACGGCAAGCAGGTGGTGGTCACCATGGGCTCCTACGGCGTTGGCGTGACCCGCGCCGTTGCGGCCCTTGCTGAGTCCAACCACGACGACAAGGGCCTGACCTGGCCGCGTGCCGTCGCCCCCGCCGATGTCCATGTGGTGGCGGTGGGCCGCGGCGAGGAAATCTTCGCCGCCGCCGAGAAGCTGGCGCTGGACCTGGAAGCCGCCGGCCTGGAGGTCATCTATGACGACCGCCCCAAGGTTTCCCCAGGCGTCAAGTTCGGCGATGCCGAACTGGTGGGTGTCCCCACCATCCTGGCCGTCGGCCGGGGCCTGGTGGACGGCGTCGTCGAAATCAAGGACCGTCGGAGCGGCCAGGCGGAGAACATTGCCGTGGACAAGGCTGTGGACTACGTGGTCACTGCCGTCCGCAGCTGATCCGCAGCTGATTTCGCACGGTGATATCCGGTTTCGAGTCGATCCAGCTCACCACGATCATCCTGATTGTGGTGGCTGGATTTGCTGCCGGCTGGGTGGACGCGGTGGTGGGCGGCGGCGGCCTGCTGCAGCTGCCTGCCCTGCTGCTGGTTCCCGGAATCACCCCGGTCCAGGCCCTGGCCACCAACAAGATGGGGTCGATTTTCGGGACCACCACCAGCGCGGTCACGTACTACCGCCGGGTTAAACCGGACCTTCGGACCGCCATCCCCATGGCGCTGATCGCCCTGGCCGGCAGCTTCGGCGGTGCCGTGCTGGCGGCCACCTTGCCGGCCAGTGTCTTCAAGCCGATCATCGTGGCCGCGCTGGTCGCCGTCGCGCTTTTTACCGCGCTGAAGCCCAGCGTCGGCGACATCACTGTGCTGCGCCATGACGGCCACAAGCATTACCTCGTGGCCTGCCTGATCGGTGCCGTGATCGGTTTCTACGATGGCCTGATCGGTCCGGGCACCGGCTCGTTCCTCATCATCGCGCTGGTATCGGCCATGGGGTATGCCTTCCTGGAAGCCAGCGCGAAAGCCAAGATCGTGAACATGGCCACCAACGCCGGCGCCCTGATCTTCTTCCTGCCCCACGGCTCGCTCCTCTGGGGTGTTGGCCTGGTGCTGGGCCTGTCCAACATGGCAGGCGGCTATTTGGGGGCCAGGACTGCCGTGAAGCAGGGGAGCAGGTTCATCCGGGTGGTGTTCCTCCTGGTGGTGGGCGCCCTGATCATCAAACTCGGCATCGACGTCTGGCAGGAAAACTTCGCCCAAGCGGGGTAGGGGGAATCCTCGCAGGCCGTCCCTGCCCCGGCGTACCATGCAGGTATGTCCGCAGGCGGGGAACCCTATTCGGAAGCATTGTCAGCCGCTGCCCGGCGGGCCGCCGCCTGGCTTGCGAGCCTGCAGGACCGTCACGTCGGGCCCACTCGAAGCGCCCACGACCTCGCGGCGGATTTCAACGGACCCCTCCCTGCCCAAGGCATGCCCGCCGCAGCGGTTGTGGAGTATCTCGCGGACAAGGCCGAGCCCGGGCTGATGGCCATGCCCTCCGGCCGCTTCTTCGGCTGGGTGATCGGCGGCACGCTGCCCGCCGCACTGGCTGCCGACTGGCTGGTGAGCGCCTGGGACCAGAACTCCGGCCTGCGCTACGCCACCCCTGCAATGGCCGCCATCGAAGAGGCAGCCGGTCACTGGCTGCTGGACCTCCTTGGCCTTCCCGCGGAGTCAGACGTGGGTTTCACCACCGGAGCGACCATGGCCAACTTCACCGGCCTGGCCGCTGCCCGGTGGCGGCTGATGGCCGATGCTGGCTGGGATCTCGACGGCGAGGGGCTTGCAGGTGCCCCGCGGATCCGGTGCTTAGTGGGCCAGGAACGTCACGAGACCATTGACCTTGGCCTGCGCTACCTCGGCCTGGGCCGGCCCGCTGCAGTACCGGCAGATGACCAGGGACGGTTGATCCCCGCGGAGCTGGACCGGCTGCTGTCCGAGGGGTCCGGGCCCGCGCTCGTCTGCCTCCAGGCCGGAAATCTCCACTCCGGCGCCTTCGACCCTTTCGAGGCTGCCATCGGGGTTGCCCGTCGGCACGGTGCCTGGGTCCACGTGGACGGCGCGTTTGGGCTGTGGGCCTCGGCGGTCCCCGAGCTCGCGCACCTTACGCAAGGCATGGCGCTGGCCGATTCGTGGGGGACCGATGCCCACAAAACCCTCAACGTTCCGTACGACTGCGGGATCGCCGTGGTCAGGGACAGCACCGCGCTGCGCAGCGCCATGGGCCTGCACACCAGCTACCTGGTCCACGATGCCGAAGGCCCCGGCGACCCGTTCCAGAAGGTACCCGAACTGTCCCGCAGGGGCCGGGGCGTGCCTGTCTGGGCGGCCCTCCGGTCGCTGGGGCGGAACGGTGTGGCGGGGCAGGTTCGCGGGCTTGCGGAGGCGGCTGCAAGCATCGGCCGCCGCCTTTCAGACGTGGACGGCGTCGAGGTGCTGAACAACGTGGACTATACCCAGGTTTCGCTGGCCTTCGGCGATGACGCCACCACCCGCGCGGTGACGGCCCGGGTGATCGAGGACGGAAAAGTGTGGATGTCGGGGTCACACTGGCAGGGCAGGGACGTGCTGCGCGTCTCGGTCAGTAACTGGAGCACAAACGCGGACGACGTCGGTACTGCCGTCGAGGCGGTCAGCTCGGCTCTTGCGGCGGTCCGGGCTGCCGGTTGAAGTCCCTGGGTAAGGTCCCCGGGTATCCGGCTTTGCGGCGGACCCCTTCGAGGGCGAGCGGCGAGCGGCGAGCGGTGCACGGTGCGAGCGCTGCAGGGTGCACTGCGGTCAGGTCCCCGGTTCGGGCAGTTCGTGGGCGCCGGGAAGACCCTCGAGGGTATCTCCTGCGAGGGTACTGGCCACCCACAGCGACCTCGCCAGATCACCCTGATGGTCTGGGCTCGCGGCGTACCAAAGCGCATTGTCCACTTCACGCACCACCGCCCACTGGCGTGCCGCTTCGGCATCAAGGCCCGCCGCGGCAGTGAAATCCCGGCAACGCTTCAGCAGCCCGGCGGCCGGATTCTCCCGCGGCAGGTCGCCCAGGCGGTTCCACAACAGCGGGGCCACCGCGAATTCGGGTTCACCGATCATGGGCTGCGGGTCGATGGCGACGAAGATCCGTCCGCCGGCGCCCAGAATGCCGCCGGCCACAAGGTCACCCATAACCCCGCCGCCCCCAACACCGCCGTCTGCAACAGCGCCGTCTGCAACAGCGCCGTCCGCAACACCGCCACCCGCAAGAGCGCCGTCCGCAACACCGCCACCTGCAACGCCGGTGGTTTCGGACCGGGCCAGGATGTTCAAAAAATGGAAGTCGGTGTGGACCAGGACGTCCCGGCCCGAGCGCCTGCCCACGGCACCGCGGACCTGGCAGACTTCCAGCGCGGCTTCGAGCAGCCACCGGGGAAAGGGCCGGCCTTGTTGTTCCCACTCGGCGGGAAGATCATCACTCCACTGCTCTGCCCTGGCCGCAATGTGGTCGAATTCCTGCCAGCCGGGTGTCTCCTCCGGTGCCAGGCTCAACTGCCGCATCAGCCCGCCCCAGACAACCGCGGCTTCCGCCAGGGGGACGCCCTGAAGGGAGCAGCCCGGATCAAGGCGCTCCAGGAGCATGGCGCAAGTGCCGGCGTCGGCCTCGAGCAGTCGGACGGCGCCCGCTCCGCCCCACAGTTCAAGGGCATGCCGCTCCACACGTGCTTCGTGGTGGGGAAAGGCGATCTTGAGGGCGGCAGGCGTCCGGTCCTTCCTGCGGACCGGAACCACCATGCCGCCGTGCCCGTGCCAGGGCAGCGCTCCCGCCGCCAGGTCCACCGACAGCTCCCAATGCTCCAGCCGTCCATGCACCAGACCCGGGAGAGCGGAGAGCCAGGCCCGTCCGGCGCTGCTGTTTCCGTAGCGCGCGCTGAGGGCCGGCGGGACAGCTACTTCTGTCCGAAGGCTCACACCACGCCGCTAGCCCCGAGCAGGTTGCCGATCAGGAACGTGGCCACGAGGGCCAGCGCGCCGCCCACCACCACGCGCACCGCTGCACGCATCTTCGATCCGCCACCGATCCAGGCTCCCAACGCGCCGGTGGCCGCAAGCGCCACCAGCACGGCAACGAAGGTCAGCGGGATTCTGACATCCGCGGGCGGCAGGAGGATCGCCAGCATGGGCAGGATCGCGCCGATCAGGAAGGCGACCGCTGAAGCGAAGGCGGCGTGCCAGGGGCTGACGATGTCCGTTTCATTAATGTTCAGTTCCGCGGACAGGTGGGCGCCCAGGGCGTCGTGGGCTGTGAGTTCGCGGGCCACTGTGCCGGCGGTTTCAGCACTGAGTCCCTTGGCCTGGTAGATCGCGGCAAGTTCGGCCAGTTCCTCCTCCGGCTCTTCGAGGAGTTCCCGGCGCTCCTTTTCAATCAGGGCCTGCTGGCTGTCCTTCTGGCTGCTGACGGAGACGTATTCGCCCAGGGCCATCGAGATCGCGCCGCCAACCACGCCGGCAGCGCCGGCCACCAGGATCGGGCCAGGTTCGTTGGTTACTCCCGCGACGCCAACCACGATGGCTGCCACGGATACGATTCCGTCGTTGGCGCCCAGCACACCGGCACGGAGCCAGTTGAGGCGGTGGGCGATGTCGTTGTGGTGCGGCTCGTTGTCGTGAAGAGCAGCTGCAGGTGCGTTGTCCATGACTTCAGCAAACCATCCGGGGCCGGGGACTGGCCAGTGTGCTGAGGCTACGCTAAGGCGTTCCGGGGGCCGGGGTGCCGCCGGGGGAAGGCCGTCGGTCCGCGGCGGGAAGCTGGGGCAGGGCGGATTCGTCCAGGATCACGCCGGCAACCGGCCCGGGGGATGCACCCCAGAAGGCCGTTCTCCGCGCCGCTGTTTGAAGGGCGGCGAGCGCCCAGCCGCGCCCAGCTCCGGCGCTGAGGGCCACGAGGTCACCGTATGCGGGGAGCGCTCCGGCTTCCAGCACCCCCAGTGCAGCGGCCGGATCTGCCAGGAAAGCGGCATCCAGGGCATAACCGGCGGGCGTTGGAGGCAGAACGGCGCACTGGGCGGCCGCCGCGTCCCGGGCAGCGTGGCGCAGGTCCTCATGCTGCGTGAGGAAGTCCGACGCCGGAGCCAGGGATGCCGGTGGAAGCCGGGTCAGTGCCGCCTGGTAGGCGTAGACGAGTTCCTGCTCCGCGCCTACTACCGACGTCAGGGACGATGCCAGGTCAGCCCCGCCCTGAGCCCGCGTCGTGGTGCAGCTGGCCACCGGTGATCCGGTGCCGGGGCCGGCAGAAGAAGACGCCGCGGGGGAAGGCGGGACGGAGGAGGAGGAGGATCCCGGGAAGGCCCCGGGCAACGTGGTGCCCGGAAGCGTGGCCAGCGGGGTACCCGTCGCCGCCGCAAGCTCCTCGGCCGCCAGGACCTGGGTAATGCCGGTGCCGCCGAGGAGGCGGGCCATGCCGCCGTCGGCCTTTTCAGCGTCAGCGAGCCGCCGGGCGCCACTCTCGTGGAGGGCAGCGGCCAGCTCAGTGGCCGGGGACGGCGCCGGGGGCGGGGCGGACGACGAAGGAACCGCCGAAGCGGAAGCCGTGGCCGGGCTCGCCGAAACTGACGCGCCGGGTGGCGTCGGCGATGCTGCAGGGAGTGCCTCAGCCGGCAGCATCAACGCCCGCGCCTGCATAGTCAGCAAAGTCACAGCGCGCTGCGATGCGGCAGCCGCCGGTCCCTGCCCGGCCCGCCCGGCGGCATCGCCGGCGGCCAGCGCAAGTGCCCTCAGGCGTACGGTGTCCGCGAACGCCGCGGCCCTGGCCTGCTCCGATATCGGCGGCGGGGCGGGGGCCTCCGGCTCCCGGGGGATCAGGACAAAGCCGAGGCTGAGCACCACCGCTGCGGCCAGGGCAAAAACGGCGTACCGGAAATAGCTTCTGCGGGGGCCGGATCCGGTGGTGTCGTCGTTCACAACAGACCATGTTGTCACGGCCAGGGGGCGCCGTGGTGCACCACTGCGGCCGGAAAATCGCTAGTCTAGTAGTCACAACATCATCTATTGGAAGGCGGCCGGCATCGTGAGCAATGCAGAAGCCACGGCTTCATCAGACCCTACCGGATCGGGTACGGCTGAAGCTGCGCCCGCCTACAATCCGGAAGCTGCACGACTCCGTGCCCTGCTCGAACCGGCGGTCCAGGCCAACCGCCTCTACCTCGAAGACGTGTCCATCATTCCGGGCTCCCATCGGGTGGTCCACGTGGTCGTGGACCTGCCGCAGGAGGAAACCGGCGGCGTGAACCTTGATGTCATTGCCGATATTTCCAGGGTCCTTTCGGATGTCCTGGACAATGATCCCGCGGATGACGGCCGGCCCTACGACCTCGAAGTGTCCTCACCCGGCGTCGGGCGTCCGCTGACCGAACCGAGGCACTGGCACAGGGCCAAGGGCCGGATGGTCAAGGTCAACGTCATCCAGGGCGAAAACGTCACCGGCAGGGTCCAGTCCGTGGACGAAACCGGCGTGACGATCATCCCGGAGATCGCCGTCAAGAAGGGCATGAAGCCCAAGCAGGGCGAGCCCCAAACACTTCCTTTCGACAGGATCCGTAACGGAAAAGTCGAGATCGAATTCAGCCACCTTGAAGAAGCTGGTCTGGAACCTGAGCACAATGGACCTTCTGAGGAGGCCTGATGGATATTGACATGAGCGCACTGAGGCTTCTGGAACGTGAGCGCGAAATCCCGCTGGACCTCCTGATCCCCACCATCGAGCAGGCGCTCCTGGTGGCCTACCACAAGTCGCCCGGAGCCTTTGAGAAGGCCCGCGCCGAACTGGACCGCAAGAGCGGACACGTGACCATCTGGGCCGTGGAAATTGACGACGACGGCGCCCCCATCGGCGAGTTCGAGGACACCCCGGCCGGTTTCGGCCGGATCGCGGCAAGCACCGCCCGCCAGATCATCCTGCAGCGCCTGCGCGACGTCGAGGACGACAACATCCTCGGCGAGTTCAAGGGCCGCGAGGGCGAACTGGTGGCCGGCCTGATCCAGCAGGGCAACAACCCGCACATGATCCAGGTCAACCTGGGCACGGTGGAGGCCCTGCTGCCGCCGCCCGAACAGGTGCCGGGGGAGAAGTACACCCACGGCAACCGGCTCCGCGCCCTGGTCATCGATGTGCACCGCGGGACCAAGGGCCCGTCCGTCACGCTGTCCCGGTCACACCCGGGCCTGGTACGGAAGCTGTTCGAGCTGGAGGTCCCGGAAATCGCGGACCGTTCCGTGGAAATCGTCGCCCTCGCCCGGGAAGCCGGTCACCGGACCAAGATCGCCGTCAAGGCCAACGCCGCCGGCATCAACGCCAAAGGTGCCTGCATCGGTGAAATGGGGTCGCGGGTCCGTGCGGTCATGACGGAACTGAACGACGAAAAGATCGACATCGTTGATTTCAGCGAGGACCCCGCCACGTTCATCGCCAGCGCCCTGTCCCCGTCACGGGTGAATTCGGTCACCATCATCGACGAGGCGACACGCTCCGCCCGCGTGGTGGTTCCTGACTACCAGCTCTCCCTGGCCATCGGCAAAGAGGGCCAGAATGCCCGCCTGGCAGCCAAGCTCACCGGCTGGCGGATCGACATCGTCTCGGACGCCGTCGCACCAACCCAAAGCTAGGCCGCCCCAAACTCGTCCGCCGGCCCGGGATCAGCCCGGGCCGGCGGACCCGTTTCGGGCAGAACGCCCCGGAGGGGCTAGAATAGACAATGACCGCGCCTAAGGGCCGGTATTCGTGTGCCCTGAGTGTTTCCGCTCCTCCGATTGGTGGAGCGAACCCCGGGGCCGGCAGATATGAACGTCAGGAAGATGCTCACCGTGGCAGAAGTGCTTCACAGCGCGAAACAGCACAGCGAGGATCAACCGCAGCGTACCTGCATCGGATGCCGGAAGAAGGCTCCGCGGTCTGAGTTACTCCGGCTCGTCGCCGAAGGCAGCGGTTCCACCGCGGTGCTGGTAGACGAACGACGCCGGATGGCTGGCAGGGGTGCATGGCTGCACCCCAGCGAATCGTGCCTGGCCCTGGCGGTCAAACGGCGAGCATTCGGAAGGGCCCTTAACGGCGCAACCGGGTCTGCCGCCGTCGAACGCTGGATGATGGCACGTCAGCAAACCGCCGGCCGGCTGCAGGAGTCTGAGCACATGCCTCTGGCAGATGCAGCAACAACCGTCCAACCTGAAAGCGGGTCAGAAAACTGATGGAAACCCGATGAGTTCCCAGCGATGAGTGCGCAACGATGACAACTTTGTTGCGCTCTGCAATGGGCCTTTCAGCTGCAACCGCGGCTGGGGCCCGCAGTAAGAAGTAGACGGTTCGTGCCTGGCTCGGTGCGGACCGAGACAGGAGAAATGTGGCCAAGGTCCGCGTACATGAGCTCGCTAAAGAGCTCGGTATTACTTCCAAAGATGCAGTGACAAAACTGCAGGAACTGGGCGAATTCGTTCGCTCCGCCTCGTCAACGATTGAGGCCCCGGTGGTGCGGAAGCTCCGCAACGCCTACCCCGACGCCGCGGCAAAGGCTGCGGCCCCCGCAGCAGCGCCCAAGGCAGCTGCACCGTCGGCAGAATCACGTCCCGCAGCACCCGCTCCGGGTCCAGCAGCTCCCAAGGCTCCGGCAGCCCCTGCTGCTCCGGCGCCCGCTGCCGCCGCTCCCTCAGCACCGGCCGCACCTGCTGCCGCAGCTCCCGCGGCGCCTGCAGCGCCGGCCCCGGCCGCCAGTGCCCCGTCCACCGGCGCCAAGCCCGGTGCCCGGCCCGCACCGAAGGCTGAAGCCCCGGCCGCACCCGCCCGTCAGGGTGGATCGGGCTCGCAGGGCGGCTCCGCTCCGCGTCCCGGCGGCCCCCGTCCGGGCAACAACCCGTTCGCCACGTCCCAGGGCATGCCCCGCGGCCGCGGCGGCGACGGAGAGCGTGCTCCGCGTCCGGGTAACAACCCCTTCGCTCCCTCGCAGGGCATGCCCCGCGCTGGTGGCCGTCCCGACGGCGACCGTCCCGGTGGTCCGCGTCCCGCAGCCGGTGCAGGTGGCCCCCGTCCGGGTGGTCCGCGTCCCGCAGCCGGTGCAGGCGGGCCCCGTCCCGCTGCTGGCGCAGGTGGACCCCGCCCGGGTGCACCGCGTCCCGCGGGTGCCGGTGGAAACCGTCCTACTCCGGGCATGATGCCCAACCGCACTGAGCGTCCCGCACCCGCTGGTGCCGGACGTCCCGGCGGCGGAGCCCGTGGACCCGGACGTCCCGGTGGCGCTCCAGGCACAGGCGGCGCTCCCGGCACCGGTGGCGGCGCTCCCGCCGGCGGTGGCTTCGGCAAGGGCGGCCGCGGTCGCGGCGGCACCCAGGGTGCCTTCGGCAAGGGCGGCGCAGGCCGTGGCAAGCAGCGCAAGTCGAAGCGTGCCAAGCGCCAGGAACTCGAGCAGATGAGTGCTCCGTCGCTGGGTGGCGTGAGCGTACCCCGCGGCGACGGCAACACCGTTGTCCGGCTGCGCCGCGGTTCGTCCATCACGGACTTTGCCGACAAGATCGAGGCAAACCCCGCAGCACTGGTGACCGTGCTCTTCCACCTCGGCGAAATGGCCACGGCCACCCAGTCGCTGGATGAAGAAACGTTCGCACTGCTCGGTGAGGAGCTTGGCTACAAGCTCCAGGTTGTGTCCCCTGAGGACGAGGAGCGCGAGCTGCTCTCCGGGTTCGACATCGACTTCGACGCCGAACTGGAAGCCGAAGGCGACGAAGACCTCGAAGCCCGTCCTCCGGTTGTCACCGTCATGGGCCACGTTGACCACGGTAAAACCCGCCTGCTCGACGCCATCCGCAAGTCCGACGTTGTTGCGGGCGAACACGGCGGCATCACGCAGCACATCGGTGCTTACCAGGTCACCCACACCCACGAAGGCGAAGATCGCAAGATCACCTTCATCGATACTCCGGGCCACGAGGCGTTCACCGCCATGCGTGCCCGTGGTGCCAAGGTCACCGACATCGCCATCCTGGTGGTCGCAGCGGACGACGGCGTTATGCCGCAGACCGTTGAAGCCCTCAACCACGCCCAGGCAGCCAATGTGCCGATCGTGGTTGCGGTGAACAAGATCGACAAGGAAGGCGCCAACCCGGACAAGGTCCGCGGCCAGCTGACCGAGTACGGCCTGGTTCCCGAGGAATACGGTGGCGACACCATGTTCGTGGAGGTCTCTGCCCGCCAGAACCTCAACATCGACGCCCTGCTCGAGGCCGTCCTGCTCACCGCAGACGCCGCCCTGGACATGCGCGCCAACCCGAACAAGGACGCCCGCGGTATTGCGATCGAAGCGAACCTGGACAAGGGCCGCGGTGCAGTTGCCACCGTCCTGGTGCAGTCCGGAACCTTGCGTGTCGGCGACACGATCGTGGCAGGCACGGCTCACGGCCGCGTCCGCGCCATGTTCGACGACGACGGCAGTGCACTGACCGAGGCCGGCCCGTCCCGCCCCGTGCAGGTGCTGGGTCTGTCCAACGTGCCGCGCGCCGGTGACACCTTCTTTGTGACCGCTGACGAGCGCACCGCCCGCCAGATCGCCGAGAAGCGTGAAGCAGCCGACCGTAACGCCGCCCTGGCCAAGCGCCGCAAGCGCATCAGCCTCGAAGACTTCGACCAGGCCGTGGCCGATGGCAAGATCGACACCCTCAATCTCATCCTCAAGGGTGACGTTTCCGGTGCCGTGGAAGCCCTCGAAGACGCCCTGCTCAAGATCGACGTCGGGGAAGGCGTGCAGCTGCGCGTCATCCACCGCGGTGTGGGTGCCATCACGCAGAATGACGTCAACCTGGCGACGGTCGACAGTGCCGTCATCATCGGCTTCAACGTCAAGCCTGCCGAGCGGGTTGCCGAACTGGCAGACCGTGAAGGCGTGGACATGCGCTTCTACTCCGTCATCTACGGCGCAATCGATGACATCGAGATGGCCCTCAAGGGCATGCTCAAGCCGGAGTACGAAGAGGTCCAGCTGGGCACCGCCGAGGTCCGCGAAGTGTTCCGTTCCTCCAAGTTCGGCAACATTGCAGGCTCCATCGTTCGCTCGGGCATCATCCGACGCAACACGAAGGCCCGCGTCAGCCGCGACGGCAAGGTCATCGGTGACAACCTCACCGTTGAGACGCTCAAGCGCTTCAAGGACGACGCCACCGAGGTCCGCACGGACTTCGAGTGTGGTATCGGTCTTGGTTCGTACAACGACATCAACGAAGGCGACATCATCGAGACCTTCGAGATGCGCGAAAAGCCGCGCGTCTAGTCGTTCTGGTTCAAAAGGTGCGGGGCTGCTGGATTTTTTCCGGCGGCCCCGCCCCTTCGCTGGGCGGCCTCCGTCTTACGACGTCGGCCGCCCAGCTTCGGCAGGCCCGATGCCACTCCCTGGCCGCCGGAAAAAATCCAACGGGAGTCCATCGTTGACTCGCCGTAGTGCGTGGCAGAAAACTGAAACGTACGACGCAGCCCGTCAGGCGCCGTCGTACATCCCAAATTTTTAGGAGTGGAAATGGCTGATCCCGCACGGGCTGCCAAGTTGGCGCAGCGGATCAAGGTTGTTGTTGCGGAGGCTCTGGGCCGGAAGGTTAAGGACCCCCGGCTGGAGGGCATTACCGTTACTGATGCCCGGGTGACCAATGATCTGCAGCATGCCACGATCTACTACACCGTCTTTGGTGACCAGGCTGTGCAGTCGGACGCTGCCAAGGGGTTGGAGAAAGCCAAGGGTGTTCTCCGGCAGGAAGTGGGCCGGAACGTTACTGTCCGGTTGACGCCCACCCTGGAATTCGTGGCCGACCAGATCCCTGTTGTTGCCTCCAACCTCGAGGAACTCCTGCGGGAAGCCAAGAAGCGTGACGCCGAGGTGGCCGCGTTGGCCGAGAACGCCAAGCACGCCGGCGACGCCGATCCCTACAAGAGCGATACACCTGCCGACGTAGAGATCGACGAGGACGACTTCGACGAAGAGGACCTTGACCTCACCGACGACGAACGCCTCGACGAAGACGGCAACAAGTAGATCCTGACGCATGAGGGCCCGGCCTGCAGCAACTGCAGACCGGGCCCTCCCGCGTATACAGGCACCTGGGTGCCTAGTCGATGCTGACCTTCAGGACCGTGCCGGCAGGTGCCCCCGGGCCGAAACCGGCCGTGGCGTAGAGGGTGTCTCCGCTCAGTTCCACTGCTGCGGGGCCGTTGACGGCCAGGAACTGCGTCGCCTTACGGCTCCGCGCATCGATTTTGACGATCTCATTGCCGAACATCGACGCCGCATAAACGTCGCCGTTGTCGGCCACCGCAATCCCCGTGGGGCTTAGGATGTCATCTGCCCACAGGCGGGTGGCGCCGGTCCAGGGATTGACCTTGAAGATCGCACCCCTGGCTCCGAAGGACGGGTCCTCGGGGCCGCCCGGGAGTGTGGAAACGTACAGCCAGCCGTCGGGGCCGATCTCGACGTCCGTTGGCACCGGTTCAAACGCATACTCGTGGCCAACAACGCAAGCAGGAGCCTCAACCGTCCCGCCCGCCATGTCGATCGGGATCCTGGCGCCGGCGGTGATGACGGCCGGCCGCGGCGGCAGCACGGCGAGGGTGGAGATGTCACCGGTCGCCGCATCGACTTCCAGGATGGCGTTGGCACCGGCGTCGGCGATGTAGAGGGTGTCACCCTCGACCGCCGTGGCATAGGGATGCGAGTCAACCACGCCTTCATACCGGGCCGGCGGGAAGGCGGGCCACCCCTTCAGGCAATCGGCGGAAACATCGTCACCGAACCCGTAGTGCTGATCGCCGTCCGGGTTGTTGGCACGTTCAAAGCCGGCGAGGTCCGCAATGGTTCGTACTTTGCCCGCCTGGTCGACGGACTTCACGTAGCCTTTGAGCGCAGCCGGGTTTCCGCCGCCGGCCCCCACGCTCTCCAGGAAGTAGGTGGTTCCGCCCCGGGTTTCGACGCCGGCTACGTCCCACTGCGCCTTGGTGTAAAGGTTGGTGAGCCCGCCGCCGTCCCTGACCCGGTCCAAGCGGCCGGCAAAATTCTGCGTGACGAGGACCGAATCGTTCTTGTCCACCGCAAGGCTCAATGGAGCAAGCAACCCGTGGGCGACGGTTGCCGGCTCTGATGGCGTTCCAGCCACGGCCGGTGCCAAGGGAATAACTAACGCAGCCGCGGTCAGGCACGCGGCGAGGGGAAACTTCTTCTTCACAGCATCCTCCGGATTGAGGCGCGCCACCCTGCAGACGGGGCGGGGCAATGAGACCAAAGTTGATGTGGACTTATATAACCCCCGGGCGTAAGAATAGTCCGCCGGGGCAGCGCCGTCGACTGAATTTCCCCCTCCGGTGCCCCCTCTTTTGCCCCCGGAGAGCCGCGTCATGGCTAGGATCGAGCTATGAGCCAGGCGAGCGAGAACCACGATGCCACCCCGTACCTCCAACAGGCCATTCAGCTGGCCATCCGGAACGTCGAGGACGGGGGCGGTCCTTTCGGCGCACTGGTGGTGACACTGGACGGCAGCATCCATGAAGGCGTTAACCGGGTCACCCGCGACAACGACCCCACCGCCCATGCAGAAGTCGTGGCCATCCGGACCGCTGCCAGCTCCACGGCAACCTTCGATCTCAGCGGCGCGGTCCTTTACACCAGCTGCGAGCCCTGCCCGCTCTGCCTGTCGGCCGCGCTCTGGGCGCGGATTGACCGGGTTTACTTTGCGGCGGACCGCCATGGTGCAGCGGCAGCGGGTTTCGATGATGCGCTCTTCTACGACTATTTTGCGGGCACCCGGCCGGAACTGATGCCTGTGGCACACGAGGCCGTTCCGACGTCGGACGCCCCTTTCGAAGCGTGGCGCGCCAATGCGCAACGGACCGAATACTGAACCCGGAGGCACCCGTGGAACCTGCACTGATCAAATGTCCAAGTTGCGGAAAGACCAACCGGGTCCCGGCGGTTGCGTCCGGCCGCCCGCGTTGCGGAAACTGCAAGCAGGGGCTGCCCTGGATCACCACGGCGGGCGATGGCGATTTCGCCGTCGTCGCAGAACAGTCCCCGGTCCCGGTGCTCGTGGACTTCTGGGCCGCCTGGTGCGGGCCCTGCCGGATGGTGAGCCCTGTCCTGGACCAGCTGGCCACGGAACGTGCCGGCGGCATCAAGCTCGTCAAGGTCGACGTTGACCGGGCGCCGCAGCTCTCCAGCCGGTTCGATGTCCAGGCCATCCCCACCCTGATGGTCATGGCCGGGGGCAAAGTGCTGGCGAAACAGGCCGGCGCGGCACCGGCTGCCACCCTGCGCTCGTGGCTGGATTCGGCGCTGGCCGGCCAGTCCTGAGCGCAGCGGAGCTCCTCACCGGGAGCGCCGAATCAGTGGACTATCCGCCGGCAGGCAGCCGGGCCAGTCCGTCAACGAGGTCCTGCCGGCTGCCGCACAGCGCAATCCGGACCCAGCCCTCGCCGATGCTGCCAAAGGCGGTGCCGGGTGCCAGTGCCACGCCGGAGTCAGCCAGGAATCGGTGCGTCCAGGCCCTGACGTCCCCGCCACTTGCGTGGGAGACATCAGCCCAAAGGTAAAAAGCGCCCTGCGCGCCCAGGTAGCGGATGCCTTTTGCCGCCAGCACAGCGGAGGCGGCGTCCCGATTGGCGCGGTAGTGCGCGTGGGCTGTGTCCACGTAGTCCTGCGGGCCGGTCAGGGCGGCAAGCGCTGCGTACTGGGAGGGCGAGGCCACGCAGGAGACGATCGCTTCCATCACGTTGTTCATGGTCCGTTCCAAACCGGGCGGACAAATCAGCGCCCCGATCCTCAACCCCGTCAGCCCGTACGTCTTGGACAGGGTCAGGGAAGTGAAGACGCGTGCCTCGCCCGGGACGTCGCTGTCGAACCGTGCGGGGCTGACATGCGGAACGTCATAGGTGAAGGCCTCATAACACTCGTCAGAAATGATCCAGAGGTCATGCCTGCGCGCCAGTTCCACGAGTTGCCGGGTGAGGTCCTCGCCCAGGACCGCTCCCAACGGGTTGGACGGCGAGTTCAGGATCAGCACGCGCGTCCGGTCGGTGATGAGCTCCTCAAGATCCTGGATCCTGGGCTGGAAGTCGTGGTCCGGATACAGCGGGTAGCCCACCGGGACGGCATTCAGCAGCCCGGCAGTCATGGCGAAAGTGGGGTAGCCCGGATTAGGGATCAGCACTTCGTCGCCGGGGGAGAGGAGAAGACTCATGGCAAAGTGCAGGCCCTGTTGGGCGCCGTCCACGACGTAGACCCGCTCGGCTCCGAGGGAACCCTGGTCCAGCCCGGCGCGTTCCCGGAACCTGACCGCGAAGGCTTCGCGCAGAGCCGGGATGCCGGCATTCGGTGTGTAGTTGGTCTCATCCCGGTCCAGGCAGGCCATGCCGGCCTCCAGCACATGCCGGGGGAGCGGGAAACCGGGTTCGCCGATGCTGAGCACCATTGCTCCGGGTGTCCGCCACGCGGCCTCGGTGATTTCGCGGATCTGGTTAACGGGTACGTCTCGGGCGTGCACGGCAAGCTCAGGCATGCCTGCCATCCTAACCGGCGCTTCCCGGCACGCCCGGCGCGCCCCGTATCCTGACCCTCACCCGACCCCGAGGCGGGGTTCGACCCGTGGCCGGGGGCTGATGCCGGCGCCGATATACTGGGGAGCGTGCTTTCTGGACTGGTGATAGTGGACAAACCGCAGGGATGGACCAGCCACGATGTGGTTGGTCGGATGCGGCGCATCGCCGGAACCCGGAAAGTGGGCCACGCCGGGACCCTGGACCCCATGGCAACGGGCGTGCTGGTAGTCGGGATCAACAAGGCCACGCGCCTGCTCACCTACATTGTGGGCACCTCCAAGACCTATACGGCCACCATCCGCCTCGGCGAGTCCACCATCACGGATGACGCCGAAGGCGACATTGTTGCCACCGTCAGTGCCGCCGTCGTCACCGATGAGGCAATTCACGACGGCGTGGCCGCGCTCACGGGCGAAATCCAGCAGGTGCCCAGCAGCGTCAGCGCCATCAAAGTGAACGGCGAACGCGCCTACGCCAGGGTCCGGTCCGGCGAAGAAGTAAAGCTCGCGGCCCGTCCGGTCACCATCCACTGTTTCGATGTCCATGGCATCCGGCGGGAGCGGGGCGGGGAGGTCCTTGACATCGACGTCACCGTCGAATGCTCCTCCGGCACGTACATTCGGGCGCTTGCCCGTGACCTCGGCAACGGGCTGGGCGTAGGAGGACACCTCACGGCCCTCCGCCGGACCCACGTTGGCCCCTATTCACTGGACCAGGCCCGCACCCTCGAACAGCTGGCCGAAGAACTGACGGTCCTGGAAATGTCCCAGGCCGCCCGGGCCCTGATGCCCAACCGCGAACTGACTGTTGAGGAAACCACCGAGATATCCTTCGGCCGCCGGATCGCCGCCGGGGCGCCCGCAGGAAGTCCAGAGGCGGCGACGGTAGAGCGTCCCGCGGCTGCTTTTGCACCGGACGGGAGCCTGGTGGCGCTGCTGGCCGATTCGGGTACTTATGCCAAACCGGTGCTCGTGTTCGCACCAGGCAACGCCGCGTCCGCGGCGGTCACTGGCGGGGACGCCTAGGAATGGACGCATTTTTCTACATCATTCTTGTGGTTGGCCTGCTCTCAAGTGGAACCTGCCTGGTGGCCGGCATCCTCAAGAAGGCACCCAACGACATCACCATCCTGTCGGTCGCGGCCGTGGAACTCGCCCTCGTGGTCTACCTCGTGGGCTCCATCGTAAGGGTGATCGCAGGCGAACCGATCGCCGGGGAAGCCTGGGAATTCTGGGGCTACCTGGCCACCGCCATGCTCCTGCCGCCGGCCGCCGTGTATTGGTCCATCCTTGAACGGACCCGCTGGAGCAATTTTGTCCTGGCCGCCGTCGGCGTCACCGCACTGGTGATGGCCGCCCGAATGAACCAGATCTGGTACTGACATGGAAGAAGCCCGCCACGTGAAAGCTCCTCATCCCGACGCGACGCCGAACCACGAATCGGCCAGGACCGATACCCGCAGTACCCGAAACACCGGGCCGGGCCGGCTCCTGATTGCTGTCTATGCTGTGTTTGCCATCTCAGCCACCGCGCGGGCCGGCTACCAGATCCTGACCAAGTTCTCGGATGCCCCGCTGGCCTACCTGCTGTCCGCTTTCGCCGCGGTGGTGTACCTCGTGGCCACCGTCTCCCTTGCCAAGGCAGGCACCACCTGGTTCAAGGTCTCGCTGGCCGCCGTGCTGGTGGAACTCATCGGAGTTCTTGTGGTGGGCGCCCTGAGTGTCTTCGATCCTGTCGCTTTCCCGCACGAAACGGTCTGGTCGCTCTTCGGCCGTGGCTACGCGTTCATTCCGCTGCTGCTCCCGATCCTCGGGCTTATCTGGCTGTACCGTCGCCGCCCGGGCAGGGGCGAAACGGTCGCGGGGGACTAGCTTCTCATCCTGGGTGAGATGCCTATTTCTTGCCGAAAAGGCCGCCCAGCCCGCCCAGGACGCTGTCCAACACCGAACCCTGCCCCGCCCCGGCACTTCCGCCTGCCCCGGCTCCGCTTGCCCCTGCCCCCGCGCCAAGGATTCCGCCCAAGATGCCGCCCAGGTCGATGCCGCCGGCCTGTCCTCCTCCGGCTTCCGTCCTACCGGGTTGGGCAGCCTGACCGCTGCCGCCCTGCCCGAAGATCTTCTTGGCGAGGTAGGACATCACGATCGGTGCCAGGATCGGCAAGGCCTTCCGGATAAGGTCACCGCCCACACCGCCCAGCCCGGCAGTGCCCGCCAGCTGCGCGGCCACCTGGTCCTGCTGGCCGCCAAACACGTGGCCAACAATCTTTTCGCCGTCGGCCGCATCAACCTGGCTGACGTCAACGCCGCCGTCCAGCAGGCCGTCCTGGTGCTGGCCGAGAGCCGATTGAAGCGAGGCGGCGCCGTCGGGAGCCTGCGCATTGTGGTGCATGCCTGCCAGCAGGGTGGGCAGCGCAGCTTCCACGGCGGTCTGCGCGGAGGCCGGATCGGTCCCCAGCACGGACGCCACTTGACTGACGTCGATCTGGTTCAGGAGCTCTTGAATCTCGGTCATGAGGTACCCCTTCAGCGCCGCGAGGGTTCGCGGACATGGTTATTTGTGGCACGCGCGGTGTGGAATAGGAGGATTGCCCTTGCATCGTAGTCCCGGCGCCCGGCCTGCCACTAGGGGACGGCCACGTGAAATAGCGGCAGCCGACCGGCCCAGGGCCGCGTCAGGAGGGCAAGCTGAATGCGGGTAATCTTAGAGAGTTCCGGCGCCGGCGCGTCCGGATAGATGTCAGTGCAGGCAGTAAAAGGCGAGGGTGATGGTCTACATCTGGAACGATCCGTCCGAGGTCCCGGCGGACTTTGGTCCTTCAGTGGTCACTTTCGGCAACTTCGACGGCGTCCACCGGGGCCACCAACAGGTGCTCTCCGAGCTCATCCGGTCCGCGCGCCTCCACGGGACCAAGGCCGTGGCCGTCACCTTTGATCCGCACCCGGCCCTGATCCACCGGCCGGAGACCGCACCCGAGATGATCATGGGCCTGGAGGACAAACTGGTGGCCATGGGCGAGCTGGGCCTGGACGGCATTCTGGTGATGAAGTACTCACTGAACCTGGCGAGCCTGACCCCGGAGGAATTTGTGGGCCAGGTCCTGGTGGACAGCCTCCACGCCAGCCACGTGGTCATTGGCCACGACGCGCGGTTTGGCCGGGGAAACTCCGGCGACCTCGACACCATGAAGCAGCTCGGCGAAAAGTTCAACTTCGACGTTCAGGTGATCAGCGAGTTCGGCTCTGAAGGGTACCCGCTGCATAACGGCGGCGGCACGGACCGCCGCTGTTCCTCCACGTGGGTGCGGGAGGCCTTGCAGGAGGGCGACGTCGTCACCGCTGCAGAAGTATTGGGACGCCCCCACCGGATGCGTGGGGAAGTGGTGCACGGCGCTGCCCGCGGACGTGCCCTGGGATTCCCGACGGCCAACCTCTCCCACGAGGCAAGCGGGTTTGTGCCGGCGGATGGAATCTACGCAGGCTGGCTGGTGGACCAGGCGGGAAAGCGCTGGCCGGCCGCAATCTCGGTGGGCTCCAACCCCACGTTCGACGGGGTGAGCCGCCAGGTCGAGGCCCACGTGATTGACCGTCCGAATGAAGACGTGGAGGACTTCGATCTGTACGGCCAGACAGTAGTGGTCGAATTTGTGGCGCGGCTGCGGGGCATGGTGGCTTACCGTGGGCCTGAGGCCCTCGTTGACCAAATGCGGCTGGACGTCATCCAGGCCCACGAACTCCTGGCAAAGCGCTGACCCGGGGCCGCCATCACGGATGGCGGCGCAGCAACAGGCAGGCCGTAGCAGGGAGAAAGGCAGCGCAGTGACAATAGAGAAGAACACCCGCAAGCTGGACAAGGGAATCGTCCGCGATTTCAGTTCCCGGATGAGCTACGCCTCTTACCTCCAGCTGCCCACGCTTCTCAGTGCCCAGCAGCCTGTCAGCGAGCCTGAGCACCACGACGAAATGCTGTTTATCATCCAGCACCAGACCACGGAGCTGTGGCTGAAGCTGGTGCTGCACGAGCTCCGCAGTGCCGCTGCCCGGCTCCGCGCCGATGATCTTGGTTCCGCGCTCAAGGGCATCGCCCGGGTGAAACACATCCAGAAGACACTCACCGAACAGTGGTCAGTACTCGCCACGCTGACGCCCACGGAATACTCCCAGTTCCGAAGCTTCCTGGGGAATTCTTCCGGCTTCCAGTCCAGCCAGTACCGCGCCGTGGAGTTTGTCCTCGGCAACAAGAACCGCAAGATGCTGCCGGTGTTCGAATCGGATCCGGCTGCCCACTCCATGCTGACGGAACTGCTCAACGCACCCAGCATCTACGACGAGTTCCTCTCGTACCTCGACCGGCAGGGCTACAGCGTGCCCCAAACCGTGTTGGCGCGGGATGTCACCAAGGCCCACGAATTCTGCCCCGAACTGGTGCCGCTCTTCAAACACATCTACGAGAACGCCGCAGAGAACTGGGGCGCCTACGAGGCCTGCGAGGAACTTGTCGACCTTGAAGACAACTTCCAGCTGTGGCGTTTCCGGCACCTGCGTACGGTTCAGCGGACCATCGGCATGAAATCCGGAACCGGCGGATCCAGCGGCGCCGCGTTCCTGCAAAAAGCCTTGGAGCTCACCTTTTTCCCGGAACTTTTCGCTGTACGGACGGAGATCGGCCAATGAGCAGCACCACGGATGCGCGGATGGAAAATCACGACGCCGCGGCCCTGCTGGCCCGGGCTGAACACCTTGACGGCATGGACCCGCTGGCCCGCTGCCGCGACCTGTTCATCGGCACGGACACGGACCTGTCCTACCTCGATGGCAACTCCCTTGGCCGCCCCCTGAAAAGGACGGTTAACGACATCGGCACCTTCATCCAGGACGGGTGGGGCGGGCGGCTGATCCGCGGCTGGGACGAGGAATGGCTGGACCTGCCGCAGGCCATCGGCGACCAACTGGGACGGACAGTGCTCGGCGCCGCGCCGGGCCAGACCATTATCGCCGACTCCACCACCGTGGTGCTCTACAAGCTGATCCGTGCCGCCCTGGCTGTCGTGACGGACCCTGCCCGGACCGAGATCGTCCTGGACACCGAGAACTTCCCCACTGACCGCTACCTCGTTGAGGGCATCGCCCGCGAGGAAGGACTGAGCCTCCGGTGGATCGAAGCCGATCCGGCGGCAGGGCTGACCCCGGACCAGGTGCGGGACGCAACCGGAGCGGCCACCGCCGTCGTACTTTTGAGCCATGTGGCGTACCGCTCCGGGTTCCTGGCCGATCTGCCGGCCATCACGGAGATCGCGCACAGCGCGGGGGCCCTTGTGGTCTGGGACCTTTGCCATTCCGCCGGCTCCGTGGAACTGGACCTCGATGGCGCGGGTGTGGATTTTGCTGCCGGGTGCACCTACAAGTACCTCAACGGAGGACCGGGTTCGCCGGCCTTTGCGTATGTCAACGCGCGTCACCTGCCCGGTCTCCGTCAGCCGATCTGGGGCTGGATGGGGCGCAAGGACGCGTTCGAGATGGCTGCAGGCTACGAGCCCGCACCCGGCATCCGGGGTTTCCTCAGCGGCACACCGGCCATTTTCGGAATGCTGGCCATGCGCGGAAGCCTGGATCTCATCGAGGAAACCGGCATGGCGGCCATCAGGCGGAAATCGCTGCAACTGACCGCGTTCGCCGTGGAGCTTTTCGACGCGTGGCTCAAACCGCTGGGGGTGGAACTGGCGTCACCGCGGGAACCGGAGCGGCGGGGGAGCCACGTCACCCTGGACCATCCGGCCTTCCGGAACGTGACCGCTGCGCTGTGGGAACGCGATGTCATCCCGGATTTCCGGGCACCCCACGGCATCCGGATTGGACTGTCGCCGCTGAGCACCAGCTTCGCCGAGGTGCACCGGGGAATGGCCGCCGTGCGGGATCTCCTGCAGCCGTAACTGTCCGCCGCGGGGTCCGTACGTTCCGCCGCACTTTCTGCGCCGGAGCGGCGGTTTCGACAAGTCTGTGGCCCTGCCGGTAAACTGAACGTTGGATCTGGCTGCAGTCCGTGGCGGCTGGTTCCTGCCATGCGTGGAAAAATCCTGATTTACAGGGAGTTCCTGCGCGGGCAGACCCGGCAGTGAGTTACTGATTCGGGCCTCACGGCACATCTCTAGGAGTTATTGTGGCACTTGACGCCGCTGTAAAGCAGTCCATCATCAAGGATTTCGCAACGTCTGAGGGCGATACCGGTTCACCGGAGGTCCAGGTTGCAGTCCTGACCCAGCGGATCAAGGATCTGACTGAGCACATGAAGGAGCACAAGCACGATTACCACACCCAGCGCGGTCTGCTGGCCATGGTTGGTCGTCGCAAGCGCATGCTTTCTTACCTCAAGAAGACTGACATCACCCGCTACCGTGCGCTCATCGAGCGCCTCGGCCTGCGTCGCTAGTCAGGTATTAGGGGCGGCCCTTTCCTTACGGATCGGGCCGCCTTCTTCAGAAGAAAACTAAACAGGAGGATCAACCGCATCACGCATTCGCGGTCCTCGGTAGTGATCTCCGGGAACGGCTTCCACGAGGGAAGCCCCGGCCCGTGGGTCTCGATCGATGACCGGGTGCAGTGCAGGCCAGTAGACAGATGCTGGCCTGGGTTGATGCGGCTGGGCTCCGTTAATCAGGAAACGGAGGTGACTCTCTTGGAGGGTCCCGAAATCCAGTTCTCAGAAGCAGTCATTGACAATGGCCGCTTTGGCAAGCGTGTAATCCGCTTTGAAACCGGCCGACTTGCCAAGCAGGCAGCCGGCGCAGCAATGGTGTACATCGACGAAGACACCGCGCTGCTGTCCGCCACCACCGCCGGCAAGCACCCGCGCGAAGGCTTCGACTTCTTCCCGCTCACGGTTGACGTCGAAGAGCGCATGTACGCCGCCGGCCGCATCCCGGGCTCGTTCTTCCGCCGTGAAGGCCGTCCGTCCACCGAAGCCATCCTGGCTTGCCGCCTCATGGACCGCCCGCTGCGTCCGGCCTTCGTCAAGGGCCTGCGCAACGAGGTCCAGATCGTGGTGACCGTCCTGGCCATCAACCCCGACGAGCTCTACGACGTGGTGGCCATCAACGCCTCCTCCATGTCCACCCAGCTCTCCGGCCTTCCGTTCTCCGGCCCCATCGGCGGCGTCCGCGTTGCCCTCGTTGCCGACGAGAACGGCTCGCAGTGGGTTGCCTTCCCCAAGCACTCCCAGCTTGAGAAGTCCGTGTTCAACATGGTTGTAGCCGGCCGTACTGTGTCCGGTCCGGACGGGGACGACGTCGCCATCATGATGGTCGAAGCCGAAGCGACCGACAACTCCTGGAACCTCATCAAGGAACAGGGCGCCACGGCCCCCACCGAAGAGGTTGTCTCCGAGGGCCTCGAGGCTGCCAAGCCGTTCATCAAGGCGCTGTGCGACGCACAGGCTGACCTGGCTGCTCGCGCTGCCAAGCCCACCGTGGAGTTCCCGGTCTTCCTGGACTACCAGGACGACGTCTACTCAGCTGTTGAGGCCGCCGCCGCCGAGAAGCTGGCCGCTGTCTTCCAGATCGCGGACAAGCAGGACCGCGATGTCGCATCGGACGAACTGAAGGACGAGGTCACCTCTTCCCTCGCCGGCCAGTTCGAGGGCCGCGAGAAGGAGCTGTCCGCAGCATTCCGCTCGGTCACCAAGCAGGTTGTGCGCCAGCGCATCCTCAAGGACCAGATCCGCATCGACGGCCGTGGCCTGACGGACATCCGCCAGCTCACTGCCGAGGTTGAGGTTCTGCCCCGCGTGCACGGTTCGGCGATCTTCGAGCGTGGTGAAACCCAGATCCTGGGCGTCACCACGCTGAACATGCTGAAGATGGAACAGCAGATCGACTCGCTGTCACCCGTCACGCGCAAGCGCTACATGCACAACTACAACTTCCCGCCGTACTCCACCGGTGAGACCGGCCGCGTGGGCTCACCCAAGCGCCGCGAAATCGGCCACGGTGCCCTGGCAGAACGCGCCCTCGTGCCCGTGCTGCCGTCCCGCGAGGAGTTCCCGTACGCCATCCGCCAGGTGTCTGAGGCTCTCAGCTCCAACGGTTCGACGTCGATGGGTTCAGTCTGTGCCTCCACGCTATCCATGCTCAACGCTGGTGTGCCGCTGAAGGCAGCTGTTGCAGGTATCGCCATGGGCCTGGTCTCCGACCAGGTTGACGGCCAGACCCGCTACGCAGCCCTCACTGACATCCTGGGCGCCGAAGATGCTTTCGGCGACATGGACTTCAAGGTTGCCGGCACGTCCGAGTTCGTCACGGCCATCCAGCTGGACACCAAGCTGGACGGCATCCCCGCTTCCGTACTGGCAGCAGCACTGAAGCAGGCCCGTGAAGCCCGCCTGCACATCCTGGATGTCATCAACTCCGCGATCGACACCCCGGATGAGCTCTCCGAGTTCGCGCCGCGCGTCATCGCGGTCAAGATCCCGGTTGACAAGATCGGCGAGGTCATTGGGCCCAAGGGCAAGATGATCAACCAGATCCAGGAAGACACCGGCGCTGACATCTCCATCGAGGATGACGGCACGGTCTACATTGGCGCCACCAACGGTCCGTCTGCAGATGCAGCACGCTCCGCGATCAACGCCATTGCCAACCCGCAGATCCCGGAAATCGGCGAGCGTTACCTGGGTACGGTCGTCAAGACCACCACCTTCGGTGCCTTCATCTCCCTGACCCCGGGCAAGGACGGCCTCCTGCACATCTCCGAACTGCGCAAGCTCGCCAACGGCAAGCGCGTGGACAACGTGGATGACGTGGTTTCCGTCGGCCAGAAGATTCAGGTGGAAATCACCAAGATCGACGACCGTGGCAAGCTGTCGCTTTCTCCCGTAGTGGCTGAAGAGGAAGGCGCTGGCGACAGCGTTGACGCTTCCGTTGCCGAGGCTGTCGAAGCGGAGTAGCCCACTGACGCCGAGTAACATGCTCCGGCGTCTCAGCATGAATCGGCGGGGCCGGTGGATGATCCACCGGCCCCGCCGCTGTTACGATGGCAGCCAGATCCGGCTGCCGCTCCTGAAAGGCTTCAATTGACTGTTGTACCCCTGCCGCTTGAGCAGAACCAGCCCGGCGATACCCTGGTCCACGGCTCCGACGGCGGCTCTGTTGTCCGGCGTTCGGTGTTGCCCGGTGGCGTGCGGGTACTCACCGAAGCGATGCCGGGCCAGCGCTCGGCAACCATCGGGTTTTGGGTAGGGGTAGGCTCACGCGACGAGGCGCCGGGCCAGCACGGCTCCACGCACTTCCTGGAGCACCTCCTGTTCAAGGGCACCAAGCGCCGGACCGCCCTGGAAATCGCCTCGGCGTTCGACGAGGTGGGCGGAGAGTCCAATGCCGCCACGGCCAAGGAGAGCACCTGCTACTTCGCCCGGGTGCTGGACACCGACCTGCCGATGGCCATTGACGTGATCGCGGACATGATCACCGGGGCCGTTCTTGACCCGGCCGAGATGGAGCAGGAACGCGACGTCATCCTCGAAGAGATCGCCATGGACAGCGACGACCCCACAGATGTGGCGCACGAAAACTTTGTTGCCGCCGTGCTCGGCACGCACCCCCTGGGCCGGCCCATCGGTGGCACCCCGGACGCGATCCGGGCTGTCGCCCGTGACTCGGTCTGGGATCATTACCGGCGCTACTACCGCCCGGACGAGCTGGTGATCACCGCCGCGGGCGGCCTGGAGCACGACGTCGTCTGCAACCTCGTAGTGGATGCGCTCCACAGCGCAGGGTGGTCCCTTGAGTCCACGGCAGCACCCGTGGAGCGGCGTTCCACCGAGCGTGCCGAGATCGTTGGCACTGCCGGGCTGCACGTGGTCAAGCGTGCCGTGGAGCAGGCCAACATCATCATGGGGTGTCCCACCATCGTGGCCACCGATGATCGCCGTTATGTCATGAGTGTCCTCAACGCTGTCCTGGGCGGCGGGATGTCCTCACGGCTGTTCCAGGAAATCCGCGAGAAGCGCGGGCTTGTCTACTCCACCTACTCGTTCGCCTCGTCCTACGCAGACGCCGGCTACTTCGGGATGTACGCCGGGTGCACCCCGTCCAAGGTCCGCCAGGTGCTGGATCTGCTGGGGCGGGAGCTGGACAAGCTCGCCGAAGGCGGGATCTCCGATGACGAACTCCGCAAAGCCGTCGGCCAGCTCTGCGGCGGCATCGTCCTGGCCCTCGAGGACACCGGTTCCCGCATGTCCCGCCTGGGCCGTGCCGAGCTCGTCTCCGGTGAGTACCAGGACATTGACGAAACCCTCCGGCTCATCAAGTCAGTCACCGTTCAGGAGGTCCAGGACCTGGCCCGGGAACTGGCGGCCGCGCCACGCACTGTCACTGTCGTGGGGCCGTTCGAGGAAACCGAGACTTTCGGCCTCTGACAAGGAGCGCTGCGCGGCTAACGGGAACGGTGGCGGCCCGCCATAATGTAGCCATGACGCATCAGCAGCCCGGCACTGTGCACGCCGTGCTTGAAGACTTTCTGGGGCGCTGGCGGGGCACCACGCGGATTGCAGCTTCCGCGTGGGCTCCCGAACATACGGCCTCTGCTGAGGTGAATTACACCCGCGCCGCCGGCGGCTACGCCGTGGTGCAGAGCTACCGGCATACCGAACCTGACGGCAGCCACTTTGAAGGCCACGGCGTGTTTACTGTCGACCCTGACCATAACGACGTTCTCTGGTACTACGTGGACAGCCTGGGCCAAACGCCCGCGGCGCCCTCGCGGTGCACGTGGCAGGACGGTGTTCTCCGGGTGGAGCGCCGCAGCGACCGGGGGACCGCCCGCCATACTTTTCGTGTGGACGACGGAGTGCTGACCCACACCGCCGAGCTGCGGTTCGGCGATAGTGCCGGCTTCATCCCGTTCATGACCTCAGAGTGCCGCCGGGCCTGAGACGCTGCCGACCCGGCTCGCTTGTTCGGGCAGACTCAGTGTTGCCCTGCCGGGTGCCCTCCCACGCTGGCTGCCGCCTCAGCCCACGGTTTCCAGGATCCGGGTCTGCGGGGCCCCCTGCAAAGCAGGAGAAGCGGCGGATGAGTTCCAGACCTTGGTTTGAAGATTCGACAGCACTTCCTCGGCCTGGTTGAGGTTGGCGAAGTCAAGCTCCACCACGACGTAGTGGGAGTCGTCCACCGGCCGGGAAATCCTGTGGCGGACCACCCCGGAGGCTGCCCGATCCAACGGGTCCCGGTCGAAGGCCTGTTTCCACAGGCCGAAGTCCCTGATCCCGTGCTCTATGTGAAGGGTGTACATAACAGACTCTCCTTAGGTGTGCGGCAGCGTTCCCGGGCCCCTGCAGCTACCGGTGTATTCCTCGAGGGGTTTTCACACCGTAGATGTCCGTCACACAGGGATCCATCCCAGAAATCTGGGGGTCTGGCCGGGAAGCGGCAGCGAGGTTCCACGTCGGCACCGTTCCCGCGGAGAGTGCTGTCCTGGCCGCATACTGAGTGAATGATGACCGGAGCGTCCCGGAAGCGGAGCCTGGAACGGATCAGCCTCCTTGGTGACTTGATTCCGGACCATCACGCGCTGCGTGCCGGTGTGCTGTCAGAGCTGGGCCGCGTCATTCCTTTCAGCGCCTTCGTCTGGCCACTTTCAGACCCTGCCACGGGAACGGGAATTTCCCCCATGGCCCGGATTCCATGCCCGGAGGATCTGCCGCTGCTGATCCGGCTGAAGTATCTGACGACGGTAGGACGCTGGACCACGCTTGCGGGCCGGGGATCCCCGGTGACAACGCTGTTGAGTGAAACTGGCGGCAATCCCCCGCAGAGCCTTGTCTGGGATAGTTTGCTGAACCGCTACGGGGTGGTGGACGTTTTGTATGCGGGCTTCGCCGACAAGTATGGCTACTGGGGCTGGCTCGATTTGTGGCGGACGGCTGAGCAAGGCGCTTTCACTGCCGACGAGGTTCGATATGTGGCGGCAGCAGTCAGCAGAGTGACGCCGGCACTTCGCCGGTCAGTTTCCAGACAGTTTTTCAGAGCGGGGCCAGTTCCCCCACCCGCAGACGCACCCGACGACGGCCGTCCGCGAGGGAGCGGCCCTTCGGACGTTGGCGGAACCCCGGATGTTGGCGGAACCCCGGATGTTGGCAGAACCCCGGATGTTGGCGGAACCCGGAAAGTGGACCTGCCCCCACAGGGCGTCCTGACCCTCAGCGAGGACATGGCCGTGCTGGGCGGCACGGTTTCCATTGACGAATGGCTCGGACTGCTCCAGCCTGGGCCCGAGCCCTACCAACATGTTCCGGCCGAGGTTTTGAACGTCGCCGCCCAACTACTGGCTCTGGAGGCGGGAGTGGATCGCCACCCTGCGTGGTCCCGGGTGTATTTGGGGGCGGGTCGATGGGCCATGCTGAGGGCCAGCCGGATGGGCCCCGCCGCTCCAGCAACTTCGCATCGGGAGGCGACGCCTCCGCTGGCGGTCACGATCCAGGCGTGTCCTCCTGAGGAACGGCTGGATATTTTCGCCCGTAGCTTTGGTCTGACACCACGGCAAAGGCAGTTGCTGGAGTTGGCCGCGGGCGGCAGGGACACCGTTGCAATGGCTAAAACCTTGGGAATCAGCACCTACACCGTACAAGATCAGTTCAAACAGATATTTGATGCCTGTGCAGTGCATACCCGGGCGGCCCTACTGGCCATGGCACTGGGCACAGCCTTATGAACAGGGGCGAGGCAAACTGGGGCAACCACAGCTCCTCAGGGCGTCCAGGCAGACATCTGCCGGGGCCTTTAGCGATTGTCCGGGACGTCGCGGCCGTCCGGTTGCCCCGGCTGGTGGGCAGGGTCGCCGCAGTCCAGGAGACCGAGCTCGACACCATTGGACAGGAGTTCTGGCTGCTTTTCTGGCCAGTGGGGTGGTTCCCAGTCCGGGTGTTCGCTTTGGTAGTGGCGTCCGGCCGGTGAGTTCCAGCCGGGTGGTTCGTTCTTGGTTGGCTGGGTGGGTGTCCGGGCGGAGGTGTGCCGGAGCCGGTGATGACGCCGGCAAGGATGACCCAAATTGCTGATCCCGGTGGTGCCGCCGTCGGCCCAGGCCAGGATGTGGTCCGCGTCGTTGTCCAGGGACTGGTTGCTGCAGCCGGGGAACGGGCATTTCGCATCCCGAAGCCGGAGCCATTGGCGAAGGGCCTTGGTGATCCGGTAGCTGGTCCGGCCGATCTCCAGGGGCGCTCCGTCCCGGGGGTCGATCAGGACGCGGTGGAACGACTCAGCACCGTCGGCAATCAGCCGGCGGGCCATGGACGGCGGGATGGGCCCGTACCCGTCGAGGGTGGCGGGCTCCTCGGTGAGGCCCATCAGCGCGAACACGGGCACCGTGACCAGAACCTGGGCCTTCGGTGACGGAACCCGGCCAGCACACCCCGCTCCGGCGCCGGCCAACTCACCTGCCCCATCCGTGGTCCCGTCCGTGTGAAGGTCGGCGGCGAGGAGTAAGCCGGCGAGGACGTCGGCGCGTAGCTGGCTGAGGGTCCGGATCTCGGTAGGGCCCTGGAGGGCGCGGGCGTCCGCGGTGGTTCGCGCCCAGATCCCGGAGGCCTGATCGGCGGGCAGGTAGGCAGAGATCCAGGCCATCCCGTCCCGGTCCGGGCAGTACTCCACCCGCCGGTCCGCAACGCCCTTGGTGTGGCGTTGTTCGATGCTGTCCGGGTGGTGGCGTTCGCGCCAGGTCCGGGCTTTGGCGCGGAACCGGCCGGGGGTCATCTCACCGGCCGGGCAACCGCGGGCGGGGTTGGGGTCGTCCGGGTCCAGGAAGTGTGCCTCCAACGCGTGGGCGCCGGCGGGGTCCAGGTTGGTGGTTTCGTCCACCATGACCCGGGCGTGTTGCCACGAAATCGCGCCTGCTTCAAGCGCTGCCAGGGTCAGCGGCAGAACAGAACGCAAGCGGTGTGCTTCGCCCAGGAGCGCGCTGCCGGTACGTTCGCTCACCGTCAGGGCACAGGACACCTCGGCCACGATACTCATCTCTTGGGCGGTGTGCTCCTCCGGCGACACAGGAGGTCCCAACAAGGCCTCCGCTGCGCCGACGTACCGTCCGGCCAGATGGATTCGCACGGCGGCCACTTGGGCATCAATCCGGCTGACCTGAGCCAGCCCGTCCAGGAAATCATCCGCTGACTGCCGCAGCGGATCCGCCGTACCGGAGCCGGGCGATTCTTCAGCCCGCAATGAGGCAACCAGCGCGGAGGCAGAGGCCGCTAATGCCTCTGCCGCCTTCACCGCCGCTCTGCGCTCCATACCTCAAGCATCACAGACAGGTCCGACAAAAACCGCGGAGCTAAGCGGCTATGTGGATAACCTGAAGAGTCGCTTATCCGCCGGCGAACGGCGGCAATACATCGACGACGTCGCCCGGGTTCAACACTGTGGAGCGGTCCCTCACGGCCACTTCGTTCAGGAGGAAACTGCTCCGGCCCAGGAGACGTTCCAGGGGCGGGGTGCCAACAGGCGGTTCGGCGCGTTCCACGGCCAGGACAGCCTGCAGCAAGTCAGCGACGGTCGCCCCCGGGGGCAGGTTGAAACCCTCTTCTTCCACGCCGGCGGCGGCGCGCGCGGCAGCGAAGTAACGTACGTTCACGAAAGTCAGCCTCCGATGGCGCTCATGCTGCGGTCCGGCTGGACGAAGTCCGCCGCACCGAGACCTGTATGGTCCATTCCGTGCGCCTTGGGCTTGACCCACATGGCGTCCTGCCAGCGTTCGGCCAAGGCTTCATCGCTGGCCCCCTGGCGAAGTAGGCCCAGCAAATCGAACTCTTCCCGTGAGAACAGGCAACTCATGATCTTGCCCTCGGCGGTGATCCGGGTGCGCCGGCAGTCCGCGCAGAACGGCTCGGTAACTGAGGCGATGATCCCCACGGTGCCCAGCACCGGACCCTCAGCGCCAAGCTGCTCCGAACCAGAATCAACCGGACCCTCAACGCCAGCCACCCGGCGTCGTACTTCAAATCGCTCGGCGGGGGCGCCGTCCCGGGCGCGCGGGTCCGGGCTCAGGACATAGTCCACGGACAGCAGCGAACGGATTTCAGCCGCCGTGATCATGTTCCGGCGGGTCCAGCCATGGTCGGCGTCCAGTGGCATCTGTTCGATAAAGCGCAGCTCATAGCCGCGGTCCAGCGCCCAGGCGAGCAGGGCCGGGGATTCCGCATCGTTGATGCCGCGCATCAGGACGGCGTTGAGCTTGACGGGGCCCAGCCCCGCTGCCCACGCGGCGTCCACTCCGGCGAGCACGCGGTCCAGGAACGGGCGGCGGGTGAGTTTGGTGAACGTCTCTTCATGGAGCGAGTCCAGGGACACGTTGATGCGGGTGAGGCCCGCAGCCTTAAGCGCCGCGGCTTTCTTATCCAGCCCCACCCCGTTGGTGGTCATGGAGATCGGCAGGTCCGGATGGTTGCTCCGGAGCGCGGCGATGATATCCACCAGGTCCGCCCTGACCAACGGCTCCCCGCCCGTCAGCCGAAGTTCCCGGACACCCAGCAGTTCCACGCCGATCCGGACAATCCGTACGATCTCGTCGGCGGTCATCACAGCCTGCTTGGCGAGCCACTCAAGACCTTCGGCCGGCATGCAGTAGGTACAGCGCAGATTGCACTTGTCCGTCAGCGACAACCGCATATCGGTGGCGCGGCGGCCAAACCGGTCAGCGAGCCCCGCCGGCGCGTCCGCCGGCCGGGCGGGCGGCAGGCCGGGGCCAGTACCGTCCCGGGGTTCTGGCATGCCTAGCTGAACGCTCATGAGTTCAGGCTACGCCACCGGAGGCCCGAGCATCACGTCCGTGTCGCCGGCGCTCGATTGCGGCGTCGGTAACGCGGCCGCCACCCCCGGCTCCGATATGCAGCAGACTCCGGTGCCGCACGGCCGCCGTGAACCTATGCTGGAGGAGTGAAGAGGTCACAGCCACCGCAGGAAACGGCCGACGACGGCGTGAACTTCGGAATGCGGCCCGGCAGCCCCCGTGCCGCTCGAGGCAGCCGGCGCCGGGCAGGGGCGGCGGGCCTGGTATCCGCGGTGGCGGCCGTGGTGGCCGGCGAGCTGCTCGCCGGAGCGCTGAGCCCCTCCCTGTCACCGCTGACGGCAGTGGGCGGGGCTTTGATCGACGCCCTTCCGCCGGGGGTGAAGGAGTGGGCCGTCAGTGTGTTTGGCACGTCCGACAAAGCCGTCTTCGTCACGGGCATGCTGATCGTCATCTCGGCCGTCGGCGCTGTCGCAGGAGTCCTGGAGCAACGCAAACGTTTTGCCGGGGCAGCCGTGATTGCCGTCTTTGGGCTGGTGGGGCTCGCCGCCGTCCTGTCCCGCGCACAGCTGACTCCCGGTGCCGTGCCGGTGCCGCTGGCCGCAGCGGCTGCCGGCGTACTCCTGTTGCGATTCCTTATCCGCAGGCTTCACGAGGACCCGTCAGCGGACAGTCTGGCCCCGGAGGAAGCGCGCGGCACCGGGCGGCGCACGTTCCTGCAGGCCCTGGCCGCCACGGCAGCGGTGACATCCGTCGGCGGGCTCGTTGCCGGCGTTTGGCGTGGCGCGGCCGCGGGCATCAGCACCGCCCGGGAGAAGCTGAAACTGCCCGCTCCGGCTTCTGCAGCGCCGGCGATTCCGGCGGGTGCTCAGGTGGGTCTGGGCGGCATGGTTCCGCTGGTGACGCCAAGCAGGGATTTCTACCGCATCGACACCGCCCTGATCGTCCCGGTCATTGACCCCTCGACGTGGACCCTGCGCGTCACGGGGATGGTAGACCAGGAGATCGAGCTCAACCTGGCCGGCCTGCTGGCCAAACCACTCATTGAACGGCATGTCACCATCGCCTGCGTGTCCAACGAAGTGGGCGGGGACCTGATCGGCAACGCCCGCTGGCTTGGGTGGCCGGTGCGGGAACTGCTCGCCATGGCACGCCCGCAGGCCGGTGCGGACATGGTGCTGTCCCGAAGTTCCGACGGCTGGACGGCCGGCACCCCGCTGGAAGTCCTCACCGATGACAGGGACGCCATGCTCGCAGTGGGAATGAACGGCGAGCCACTGCCGCTGGAACACGGTTTCCCGGTGCGGATGATGGTGCCCGGCCTCTACGGCTATGTCTCGGCCACCAAATGGCTTACGGAACTCAAAGTAACCAGGTTCGCCAACGACGAAGGCTATTGGACGCCCCGCGGCTGGTCCGAACGCGGCCCGATCAAGACAGCATCCCGGATCGATGTACCGCGCAGCGGCAGGGGAGTGCGGGCGGGCCGGGTGGTGTTCGGGGGTGTGGCCTGGGCGCAGCACAGGGGCATCGCCAAAGTGGAGCTGCGTGTCAACCGCGGCCCGTGGCAGCAGGCCGACCTCGCCCCTGGCATCTCCCTGGATACCTGGTACCAGTGGCAGCTGGGCATCGACCTGACTCCCGGCCAGTACGAGGTCCAGGTCCGCGCCACGGATAACAACGGTGACCCGCAGGCTGAGGAACCCCGGCCGGTTGTGCCGGACGGGGCCACCGGCTTCCACACCATTAGAGTTGACGTGAATCCATGACGGCGTCCACCGAAGGCAGGATCATGCACAGCCCCCCGCACCCGCACGGCGGTGCCCCAAACGGCGGCGCCCCGCACCAGGCACGGTCCGTTGTCCGGCACCGCGACGCGGTCACCGAACTGCTTGCGCCGCTGCTGGCCGAGGGCAAGACCGAGTCCTTGCCGCTCCGTGACGCGCTGGGCAGGGGGCTCGCCCAGGACCTGGCCGCGCCCCTGAGCCTGCCGCCGTTCGCGAACTCCCAAATGGACGGCTTCGCCATCAACAGCGCAGACCTGCCCGACGGCGGGGCGGAGCTCAGGGTGGTTGACCCCGTTCCGGCTGGTGCCACACCCGCAGCCCTTGACCGCGGCTGCGCCGCCCCCATCATGACCGGTGCCGTGATCCCTTCCGGGGCCGACGCCGTCGTGCCCGTGGAACGTGCGGCTCCGGACCGGTTCCCGGCTCCCGGGGTGAGGAGCACGGTGTGGTTGCCCGCGACGGCGGCGGGAACCTTCGTGCGCGCCGCAGGCAGCGACATTGCGGGGGGGGAGCGTGCGCTGGCGGCCGGAACGTTCCTGGGGCCGGCGCAGCTGGGACTGCTCGCGGCCCTCGGCATTGGGGAAGTGACGGTACACCGGACACTCACGGTTCTGCTGGCCACCACCGGGGACGAAGTGGTTGAGCCAGGGCGGCCGCTGCCGGCAGGGAAGATCTATGACTCCAACGGCACCCTCCTCGAAAGCGCCATGCGCCAGGCGGGGCTGACCGTGGTGCGTACGGCCATCTCCTCCGACCGGCCGGAAGAACTCCGGGCCCTGCTGCGCAGCCACATCGGAGCCGTGGACCTGATCGTCACCACCGGCGGGGTCAGCAAGGGAGCCTACGAAGTGGTCCGGCAGGCGATGGACGGGCAGCCGGCCGAGTTTGTGCACGTGGCCATGCAGCCCGGCGGTCCGCAGGGCATTGGCCAATTCGAGGGCGTCCCCTTCCTGGGATTCCCCGGAAACCCGGTGAGCTGCCTGGTGTCCTTTGAAATGTTCCTGCGGCCGGTGCTGTCCGACATGTTTGGCTCACCCACCCGCCGGGTCTCGCTTCCGGCGCGGCTGGCGCACGGCCTCACGTCACCGGAACACAAACACCAGGTCCGGCGGGGAAGCTTCCGCAGTGACGGCACCGTCCGTCTGGAGGGTGGGGACAGCTCCCACCTCATGCATGCCCTGGCGGGCTCCAATGCGCTCGTTCATGTCCCGGTGGGAGTCTCGGCGCTCGCAGAGGGCGACGAGGTGGAAGTATGGATGTTGTGAATCCAGAACAAAGCCCGTCGGCACTGACCCATCTTCGCCAGGACGGCAGCGCCCAGATGGTGGACGTGTCCAACAAGGCCGAAACCACCCGGGAAGCCACCGCCACGGCCACCGTCCGCACCACCCGTGAAGTGCTGGGCCTGCTCGGCTCCGGCGGCCTGCCCAAGGGTGACGCCCTCGCCGTGGCACGGGTAGCCGGGATCATGGCCGCCAAGAAGACCCCGGAACTCGTTCCGCTCTGCCACCCGCTGCCCCTCTCCAAGGTCACCGTCGACTTCGAGCTCGGCCCGGAATCCGTGGGCATCCTTGCCACGGTCAAGACCCGTGGTGTCACGGGAGTGGAGATGGAGGCGCTGACGGCGGCGTCCGTCGCCGCGCTCAGTGTTTACGACATGATCAAGGCCGTGGACAAGCATGCAGTACTGACAGACATCAAGGTGCTGGCGAAAAGCGGCGGCAAGAGCGGGGACTGGACACTATGAACGCAAGCACCGGTAGCACCGAAAACACCGATGGCACCCTCGTGACGGCGCCGCAGGCACCTGAGCCGCATCCGCACGCGAACCACGCTCACGGCGACGTGCAGGGCCGGAGGGCCGGGGTTGTCATCGCCTCCACCCGGGCCGCGGCCGGCCTGTACGAGGATGAGACCGGCCCGGTGATCATTGACTGGCTGACGGAACACGGCTTCGAGGCCTACCCCGCCATGGTGGTGCCGGATGGTGGGCCCGTAGGCGCGGCCATCCGGGCGCTCCTCACCCAGCACCCCGCCGTCGTTATTACCAGCGGCGGCACCGGGCTCAGCCCCGATGACCGGACGCCGGACGTGACCCTGCCCCTGCTGGACCGGGAGATCCCGGGCATCATGGAGGCCATCAGGCGGGCGGGGGCGGCCAAAACGCCGCTTGCCGCGCTGAGCCGCGGTTATGCGGGCGCTGCCGGCGGCACGTTCATCGTCAACCTGCCAGGTTCGCCCAAGGGCGTGATGGACGGGCTTTCCGTCCTGGATCCCGTGATCGGGCACCTGTGTGACCAGCTGGAGGGCCGCAATGGGCACTGAATCAGTTTTCGAAGTGGTCCACGCCGTATTGAGCGCGGAGCCGATCTCCGTGGACCAGGCCATCGCCGCCGTCGAGTCGGACACGGCCGGGGCTGTTGTCAGCTTCAGCGGAGT
Source organism: Pseudarthrobacter sp. IC2-21 (assembly GCF_034048115.1). NCBI lineage: Bacteria > Bacillati > Actinomycetota > Actinomycetes > Micrococcales > Micrococcaceae > Pseudarthrobacter > Pseudarthrobacter sp. IC2-21. Next base: position 1,513,943 of record NZ_CP139145.1, read on the forward strand.
GGTCAGGAATCACGACGGCGGCCGGCCCGTTGAGCGCTTAAGTTACAGCGCGCACCCCACGGCGCACCAGGTGATGGCCGACGTCGTCGCCCGGCTGGTTGCCGAGCACTCCGCAGGCGAACCCGGCACGCAGCCCGTCCGGATCTGGGCCGCGCACCGCATCGGCATGCTGGAAATTGGTGACCCTGCGCTGGTCTGTGCGGTCTCAGCCGCCCACCGGGGCCAGGCGTTTGCCGTGTGCTCCGAACTGGTGGACCGGATCAAGGACCAGGTTCCCATTTGGAAGGAACAGTTCTTCACGGACGGCACCGTGGAGTGGGTGGGCGCGGGCGGCTGACTCTGCCGCTTGCGTAGGGGCGGTTGCCTAGGGCCGGCTGCCTCGGGGCGGCATTGATTCTGTCCCGTACCCGGCCCGACGGTAGGGTTAACGGCATGACCGAACAACATTCCGCTCCCGGCCGGGTGGCTGTCCTTGGCGCCAACGGGCGCATGGGCGCCGAAGCCGTCAAGGCCGTCGAAGCCGCCACCGATCTGACCCTCGTAGCCGCCCTGGGGCGTGGCGATTCGCTGGATCAGCTGGACGCTGCCGGAGCCGAATACGTCGTGGACCTCACCGTTCCTGAAAGCACCGAAGCGAACGTGCGTTACGCCGTCGAGCACGGTATGCACGCGGTGGTGGGAACCACGGGATGGGATGCCGCCCGGCTCGCCGCCCTCGAAGCCCTCCTCGCGGAGCACCCGGAAACCGGCGTGCTGATCGCGCCCAACTTTGCCCTCGGGTCAGTACTCGCCTCGGCATTCGCCGCGAAGGCCGCCCGCTATTTTGAATCCGTGGAAATCGTCGAACTGCACCATCCGGAGAAAGTGGATGCACCCTCCGGAACCGCCGTCCGCACCGCACAACTTATTGCCGCGGAACGAACAGCGGCTAACCTGCCCGCCAGCCCGGACGCAACCACCAGCGAACTTGCCGGCGCCCGCGGCTCCGACGTCGACGGAGTGCGCGTCCACAGCGTCAGGCTGCGCGGGCTCGTGGCCCACCAGGAGGTCCTGCTCGGCGGTCCGGGAGAGCAGCTGACTATCCGGCACGACTCCTTTGACCGTGCATCTTTTATGCCCGGCGTGCTGCTGGGAGTCCGCAACGTCGCGGCTCATCCGGGCCTGACGGTGGGCCTGGACGGCTACCTGGACCTGGGACTCTAGGCCGTGGGCGCTTTCCTCGCTGCATTCCGGACGAACCGCACCAAGATCTGGGTGGGGGCCGTTACGCTCCTTTTGGTCTTCTACCTTGTGGTTTCGTTCCAGCGCTCCATCCTGCTGCTTACGGACAACAACCTCGCCGCCAAAGCAATCGGAGCCGCGTATCTGGTGCTGCCAATCGTCGGCGCCTGGGCGCTGATCCGGGAGCTCATGTTCGGGGCCCGCACCGAGAAGATGGCCCGCATCCTGGAAGCCGAGGGCGGGCTGCCCGTGGACGACCTTCCCCGGACTCCCGCGGGCCGTATTATCCGGGCGGCCGCTGACCAGGAATTCGAGAAGTACAAGGCCGAAGCCGAAGCCGCACCCGACGACTGGCGCTCCTGGTTCCGCCTCAGCTGCGCCTACGACGCCGCCGGGGACCGGAAACGCGCCCGCGCCTCCATGCGGGACGCCGGCCGCCTCTTCCGCGGCAACGTTCCGGCCTAGACGGCACCTATCCGTCCGTTGCGGCCAAGCTGGTTGGCCGCGTGGCCCGCATATTCCAGCGGCCCCCGCCACTTCAGGAGGACAAAAGCCATTCCCACCATGATGGCCAGCGCGGCGTGCGCAAAGAACATACCGTCCTGGGTCCAGCCGGCCGGCAGCGGCTTCAGGTAAAACCCCGCCACCACCCAGATGTGCACCGAGTAGAGCGTCAGGGTCATGGCCCCCGCTCCCCGCAATGGCAGCAGGAGGTCCAGGTCCAGCCACTCCGCCAGTCTGCCGAGGAGGAGGCACGCGCCCACCACCGCCGCAGCCACCCCTGAAGTGTGTGCCAGGTCCAGGGGCGTGGCGGAATGCGGCGCAGCGGAGGCCAGCCACCACCACGATCCTTCCTGCCGGATTCCCGTGAGGTTGACCTGGAGCACGCTGTCCAGCGGATATCCGAGGGAGTTCAGCACCTGCTCCAGCGCGGCCCGGCCGCCCCAGTTCTCCATGGCCGCCGTCCCCAGCCCCTTGGCCAGTGCGGCCACGGCTGTGCCGCCGGTCAGCAACAGGATCTGCACTATGGCCTTCGTCAGTGCCAGCCGGCCAATCACCAGGCCGACCAGCAGATAGGCCAACCATTGGAAGACGGGGTAATAGCCGGTCAGGAACAGCTCACCCAGCAGCGGGAGCGGGGTGGACAGGTCCTCCCAGGACGGGTTGCGGCCCAGGTGAAGGGGTGGTTCAGCCGCCATCAGCCAGGGGCGGAGCAGGTAGGCGAGCACGGGTGAGAGCACCAGCCAGCCCGCCGCCCAGGCACAGAGTGCTTTCAGTTTCAGTCCCAGGAACGGCAGGACGCACAGAAACAGCAGCGCGTAGTGGACCAGGATGATGGCAACGTTGACTTCCAGTCCGCCGAGGGAGAGTCCGACGGCGGCAATCAGCAGCGCGCGCAGGGCCACGCCGCGGCGGGCAGCGTTGAGGGCGGTAGCCTCCGGCGGCACCTGCCTGCCGGTGGAGAGTGCCAGTCCGATGCCCGCGAGTACGGCGAAAAGAGCGGCCGCACGGCCGGAGAACGTCAGGCCGATCCAGGTGGGCGTGAGGTCTGCGTTGGGCTCGAACGTGGGCAACAGATGCGTGGCCATCATGCCGAGGAGCGCAAGGCCCCGGGCAGCGTCGATTCCCCGGAGCCGGCTGGCAGGGGAGGAGGGCCGTCGCGCCCGAGAGGGTCTTGCTGTGGCTCGGGACGTCATCAGGCGATGTTCTCACATCGAACCTTCCGCCCCCAGTCAACAGGCCACCAACGGGCCCGGCCGGGACAAAAACGGCCCGGCAGGCACTTGTATTCGAATATATGTTCGAATAACATGGGCGCTATGCACACTCCATTTGAGCCGCAGCAGTTCCCGGAACCTCCAGCTTGTGGCGGCCACCCGGTACCCGGATCTGACGCGGGCGCGGCTCCGCCGACGGGGCTGATGAAGGCCATGAGCCCGGGGGTGGTGGACTTCCTCTTCCGCCAACTCGTGGCAGGACGTTCCGCGGAAGACATCCAGTGGCAGGAGGAAGGCATTTCCCTGACCGCACAGCCACCGGGAGCCGAGCTGGCACGCCGGTTGGGCGAAACCGACCTTGATGCGCTCACGCCCACGGAGCTGTTTCACTATGTCCGGTCCGCTCAGCGGCTGGCGGCCTGGGCCGAAGGGCTGCGCGAGGCTGCGGTGGAGAGGTATTGCCAGCCTGGCGGGCGCGGGAGGTCAACGCTGCCTGATGCGCGCCTGCAGGGCGGTTGCCTAGGATGAAGGGGTGACCGACGCACTGACCATTTCCGCCATCCAGTACCAGGCCCTGGCTGGCGGCATCGCGCCGAATGTTGAGGAACATGTCCGGCTGATCGAAGATGCCGAATCGCACGGCGCGAGGCTGGTGGTCTTTCCGGAACTGTCCCTCACCGGCTACAACCTGGCGTTGCTGTCCGCCGACGAAGCCTGGCTCCGGCCCGATGATGCCCGGCTGGGTGATCTCCGTGAAATCTGCCGAAGGACAGGGATCACTGCGGTGGCCGGGGCTGCGTACCGCGAACCTGACGGCACGCCCCGGCTGGCGGGCCTTGCCATCCACCCGGGCGGTTCCATCGATTTCGGGTTTAAGACGCACCTGCAGGGGCCGGAAAAGGACCTCTTTACCGAAGGCGACGGTGCCCTCCTCATCGAAGTGGATGGCTGGACGGCTGCGCTGGCCATTGGGGCCGACCTTTCAGTCCCGGCGCACTCCACCGAGGCGGCGCTGGCCGGGGCCGACATCTATGCGGTCTCTGCCGTCTACACCACGGAGGACGACAAGCGGCTTCCCCTGCACCTGGGCGCCAGGGCCATGGAGCACCGGATGTTCGGCGTTCTGGCGAACCTGGGCGGAGACACTCCGTTAGGGCGTTCCTGCGGGCTGAGCGGGTTCTGGGGGCCCGACGGGCACCGGATGGAACATGCGGTGGGGGTCGGAACAGAGGTAGTCACTGCGGTTCTGCAGCGCGGGGCTTTACGCAGATTGCGCTGATGCCGGCAGCTATTTGACGCGTATCACCCCTGCGCCATTGTCCTAACCGGCGGCTGACAGGGTAACGTTTTTTCCATGCCTCACAAATCCGCCACCATCCCTGCCCTTGGTACGCTCCTCACCGCCATGGTCACGCCCTTCACCAAGGACGGCACCGTGGACTATCGGCAGGCGGCGGAGCTGGCCACCAAGCTTGTGGACGACGGCTGCGACGGCCTCGTCGTCACCGGCACCACCGGGGAAACCTCCACCCTGTCGGATGAGGAAAACCTTGGCATGTTCCGCGCCGTCATGGAGGCCGTAGGGGATCGGGCCGCCATTATTGCCGGTACCGGTACCAACGACACCGCGCACTCGGTGCACCTCTCCCAACAGGCGGCCGCGCTTGGCGTCGACGGTCTGCTGCTCGTCACGCCTTACTACAACAAGCCCAGCCAGGCCGGCGTCCGGGCACACTTTGAAACGGTCGCATCGTCCACGGACGTGCCGGTCATGCTCTATGACATTCCCGGGCGGTCCTCCATCCCCATCGAGCCCGAAACCATGATCCGGCTGGCGCAGCACCCGAACATCGTCGCGGTCAAGGATGCCAAAGCGGATTTCATGGCGGCCAGCCGCGTCATGGCAGAAACGGATCTGGACTTCTACTCGGGAGATGACGGACTCATCCTGCCCTGGATGGCCCTGGGCGCCGTCGGACTGGTGGGTGTGACAACGCATGTTGCCACCCGGCGCTTCCGTGATCTGATCGACGCTGTCAACGCGAACGACATGGAAACCGCCCGCAAGATCAACTTCGAGCTGCTGCCCGTGGTCCGGGCCACGATGACCCGCGTCCAAGGCGCCGTCGCAGCCAAACAAATTCTTAAATGGCAGGGAGTCCTGCCCAACTCGATTGTCCGTTTGCCCCTCGTGGAGCCGGACGAAGCCGAGATCGAAACCATCCGCGAGGATTTGGCGGAAGCGGGGCTGGTCTTTTCCTGAGGGCTAAGACCAGCACCCTTCCGCCTGGAAAGTAGTGCACTATGACCCAAACCGCCCTTCCCGGCCTTGTCACGCCCCCACGCCTGCCGCAAGGCACCCTTCGCATTGTCCCGCTTGGCGGGCTGGGGGAGATCGGCCGGAACATGGCCGTCTTCGAGATCGACGGGAAGCTGCTCATCGTCGACTGCGGTGTCCTCTTCCCTGAGGAGACCCAGCCTGGCGTCGACCTGATCCTGCCCGATTTCTCCTACATCGAGGACCGGCTGGACGATATCGCGGCCGTGATCCTGACCCACGGTCACGAGGACCATATCGGCGCTGTTCCCTACCTCCTGCGGCTCCGTGCCGACATCCCGCTGGTGGGTTCGCAGCTGACGCTTGCCCTGATCGAGGCCAAGCTGCAGGAACACCGGATCCGTCCGTACACCCTGACCGTTGAAGAGGGCCAGGTTGAAAAGTTCGGCCCCTTCGAGTGCGAATTCGTCGCCGTCAACCACTCCATCCCCGACGCCCTGGCAGTCTTCATCCGCACCGCCGCCGGCACTGTCCTGCATACGGGCGACTTCAAGATGGACCAGTTGCCCCTTGACGGCCGGATCACCGACCTCCGCCACTTTGCCAAGCTGGGCGAAGAGGGCGTGGACCTCTTTATGTCGGATTCGACCAACGCTGACGTGCCCGGCTTCACCACTGCCGAAAAGGAGATCGGGCCCACCCTGGAACGGCTCTTCGGCCAGGCCACCAAGCGGATCATCGTCGCTTCCTTCTCCTCGCACGTCCACCGCGTCCAGCAGGTCCTCGACGCCGCCGGCAAGCACAACCGGAAGGTGGCATTCGTTGGCCGCTCCATGGTGCGCAACATGGCCATCGCGGAAAAGCTCGGCTACCTCGACGTGCCCCCCGGCCTCGTCGTGGACATCAAGAACATCGACAACCTTCCGGACAACCGCGTGGTGCTCATGTCCACTGGCTCGCAGGGCGAGCCGATGGCTGCGCTCTCCCGCATGGCCAACGGCGACCACCGCGTGGTGGTCGGCGACGGCGACACCGTGATCCTTGCCTCCAGCCTGATTCCGGGCAACGAGAACGCGGTGTTCCGGATCATCAACGGCCTGCTGAAGCTCGGCGCGGACGTCATCCACAAGGGCAACGCCAAGGTGCACGTCTCCGGCCACGCAGCTGCCGGTGAGCTGCTGTACTGCTACAACATCCTTGAGCCGCTCAATGCCATGCCCGTGCACGGCGAGACCCGCCACCTGATCGCCAACGGCAAGATCGCCATCGAGTCCGGTGTGCCGGAAGCCAGCGTGATCCTTGCGGACAACGGCACCGTCATCGACCTCAGGGATCACCGCGCCGACGTGGTGGGCCAGGTCGAAGTGGGCTTCGTCTACGTGGACGGCTCCAGCGTCGGCGAGGTCACCGAAGCTGACCTCAAGGACCGCCAGACGCTCGGGGACGAGGGATTCATTTCCATCATCACGGTCATCCACCGCGCCACCGGCAAGGTGGTCTCGGGACCGGAAATCCACGCCCGCGGCGTAGCCGAGGACGATTCAGTCTTTGACGAAATCATTCCCAAGATCAACGCCGCGCTGGAGGAAGCCGTGCTCAACCGCACGGACCACACCACGCACCAGCTCCAGCAGGTTGTCCGGCGCGTAGTGGGCACGTGGGTCAACCGCAAGCTGCGCCGCAAGCCGATGATCATCCCGGTGGTCCTCGAGGCGTAGTAGCGCCACGACCCACGGCGGACGCGAAAGGCCCGGTTCTTCGGAACCGGGCCTTTCACGTTTCAAAGTAGGGTGGCGCAGGCGGCGGCAGGCAACATGGAAGCCCCCTGGCAGGCGGAAATCCGCGGAATAACGGACCGGTTCCGGTACCGTGGCACGTATGGCCACACGTACTACTCCCGCGCCCAAAGGCACCGCCCGAGGCGCGAACACCGCCAAATCCGGGAGCTCCGCGGGCCGCGGCGCAGGATCGTCGGGCTCCAAAGCCGGCGCCGGCGGAAGGACGGGATCCTCCACCGGTGCTGCCCGCACGCGCCAGCTTCCCGCCGTCGAACAGCGGCAGCCGTGGCTCCTGCGCGTGGTGGGCGGCGCATGGCTGGCCATCGGACACCTCGTGGGCGGAGGAGTCCGCCGGATCGGTTCCGACGTCAGCGACCTGCCGGCGGAGGACCGCCGCGACGGAGCTGCCCTGTTTAATCTCGCGCTCGGAACCTTCATCGCCACCTTCGCCTGGTGGGGCCTCACGGGCTGGTTCCCCGACGCCGTGTACAGCGTGGTCAACGGAACCTTCGGCTGGGTGTCGCTGGTCTTGCCGCTGATGCTTTTTGCCTGCGCCTTCCGGCTCTTCCGGCAGCCCGATGACGGCCGCGGAAACAACCGGGTGGGCATCGGCTTCCTCATCATGACGTTCGCGGGCTGCGGGCTCGCGCACGTGCTGGGCGGCCAGCCCACGGTCGCCGAAGGCTTCGATGGCCTCCGCCAGGCCGGCGGCATGCTTGGCTTCCTGGCGGCGTCCCCGCTGGCAGCCATCCACCCTGCGGTGCCCGTTGTCCTGTATGGCGTTCTGGCCTTCATCTCCTTGCTGATCATCACGGCCACACCCTTCGGCGCCATTCCCCGCCGGCTCCGGGCAGCCTACGAACACCTCATGGGCCTTGACCTGCAGGAACCCGGCGAGGCAGCCGACCGCCACGACCGCAGCTATCTTGAGCAGACGCGCGCCGCCGTGGCCCCGCGCAAGAAGAAGCGCCGCTTCTTCGGCAGGAATGAAGACTCCGACGCCGGGCTGGAAGGCTATGTGGGTGACGAGGCCTTTGAGCACGCGGTCATCGATGACGAGGACGCCGAGGCCGACAAATCAGGCCGCGGACCCCGTCCTGCGCCCGGTGTGCGGCGCCCCACGCAGGCTGAGATCGCCGTCGAAAAGATCAAGGCGGCCCAGGGCCTGGGGGCAGCAGGAAACAGTCCGGCGGAGAACGCCACCGAGGCCATTCCGCTCGTCACCCCGGGCATGGTGGCCGCCGGCTCGCTCAACCCGGCTGCCGGCGCCATCCCTCAGGTGCCGGCCAAACCCGTCACTCCGGTGCCGCTGCCCACGCCCATCCCGCAACGGACCGAACAGCTCTCCCTGGCGGGCGACGTCACCTATACCCTGCCGTCGTCCGACGTGCTGACTCCGGGCTCCATCCCCAAGGAGCGCACTGAGGCCAATGACGCCGTCGTCGCCGCCCTCACGGACACCCTCCAGCAGTTCAACGTGGATGCCACGGTGACCGGCTTCAGCCGCGGCCCCACCGTGACCCGCTACGAAATTGAACTGGCCTCCGGAACCAAGGTGGAACGGGTCACCGCCCTGTCCAAGAACATTTCCTACGCCGTGGCCTCCAGCGACGTCCGCATCCTGAGCCCGATTCCGGGTAAGTCCGCCATCGGCATTGAAATCCCCAACACTGACCGCGAAACCGTTTCGCTCGGCGACGTCCTCCGCAGCCAGAACGCACGCCGGACCGAACACCCGATGGTGATGGGTGTGGGCAAAGACGTCGAAGGCGGCTACGTCGTGGCGAACCTGGCCAAGATGCCCCACCTGCTGGTGGCGGGAGCCACGGGCGCTGGTAAGTCATCGTTCGTGAACTCCATGATCACCTCCATCCTGATGCGAGCCACCCCGGACGAGGTCCGCATGGTCATGGTGGACCCCAAACGCGTGGAACTGACCGCCTACGAAGGTGTGCCGCACCTCATCACACCCATCATCACCAATCCGAAGAAGGCCGCCGAGGCCCTGCAGTGGGTGGTCCGGGAAATGGACGCCCGGTACGATGACCTGGCCAACTACGGGTTCAAACACATCGACGACTTCAACAAGGCGGTCCGGGCCGGCAAGGTGATCCCGCCCGAGGGTTCCAAGCGGGTCATCCGTCCGTACCCGTACCTGCTGGTGATCGTTGACGAGCTGGCCGACCTCATGATGGTGGCTCCGCGCGACGTGGAGGATTCGATTGTCCGCATCACGCAGCTCGCGCGTGCGGCCGGCATCCACCTGGTCCTGGCAACGCA